>JBCDHQ010000001.1:0-67205 GCA_038749815.1 Pseudomonadota bacterium
AGGCGCGATCTCGATCCGCATCAACGGGCGCGAGGCGTCGACCCTGGCCAACACGGATGCCGTCAGCGCGCCCGCCCGCGTCGAGCTCGCGGTGGAGCGTGGCCCCCGCTACACCTTTGACGACATTCTCCTCGAAAACCCACCGGCCCGGTACCGGCTCGGCGACCGGGGCCTGCCGGGACAGGTCGGACGCACGCTCGAGGCCGGACGCGACGCGCGCGCCGACGTGATCGACGAGGTCGGTGAGGAGGCGATCGAGCTCTGGCGCGAACAGGGCCACCCGCTCGCCACAGTCGGTGACCGCGAAGTGATTGCCGACCACGAGGCGCAGACCATCGACACCCGCATCACCTTCGACCCGGGCCCCAAGGCGCGCATCGGCAGCCCCGAGATTTCGGGCTCCGAGCGGGTCAAGCCGAGCTTCATCCGCCACATGGCCGATCTCGAGGGGCGGGAGATCTTTGCGCCGGTGGTCCTCGATGGCGCGCGGCGGCGGTTGAACGGGCTCGGCACCTTCTCGTCGGTTCGGATCCTCGAGGGTGAGAGCGTCGTGGGAGACGAACTCCCCATCGCGGTCGAGGTCTCGGACCGCCGGCCAAGGCGCTTCGGCGTCGGCGCAACCTATTCGAGTGTCGACGGCTTCGGGGTGGAGGGGTTCTGGCTCCACCGCAACCTCTTCGGCCGGGCGGAGCGGTTGCGCTTCGATGCTGAGCTCGGCGGGATCGGCGACACCTCCGATCTGGAGGATTACGACTACCGCCTCGGCACAAGCCTCCGCCTGCCCGGCTTTCTCGACCCCGAGAACACGCTGACCTTCTCCCTCGACGCGGAGCAGAACGTGTTCGACATCTTCCGCGAGCGCAGCCTCGAGTTCAGCCTCGGGCTCGAGCGGCGGGTCTCGGACGAACTGACGCTGACAGGCGCCATCGGTGTCGACTTTTCCGATGTGGATGACGAACTCGGCGATCGGCAGTTTTTGACGGTCTACACCGAGGGCGGCGTGGTCTACGACCGTCGCGACAACCCCGATGACGCGACGCGCGGCTACTACCTCTCGGCAACGGCGCGTCCCTTTTATGAGCGCGAGTTTGACACGACGGCGGCCTCGATGATGGTTGAGGCGCGGGGCTTCCTCTCCTTCGGGCAGACCCGCGCGACGGTGATCGGCGCCCGCGTCGCGCTCGGCACGCTTGTCGGCGGCACGGCGGCGGAGCTTCCCCCCTCCGAGCTCTTCTTTACCGGCGGGGGCGGGGCGGTGCGCGGCTACGGCTTCAACTCCATCGGCACACGCGCGTCCGACGACACGCTCGGCGGTCTCTCGCTCTTCGAGGCGTCGGTTGAGTACCGCCAATCGGTCGGCGACCGCTTCGGCGTGGTCGCCTTCGCCGATGCCGGACAGGTCGCCGATGAGCGGAGCCCGTTCGATGACCTCGATCCGCGATACGGTGTCGGGCTCGGCGTCCGCTTCCGCACTGGGCTCGGCCCGATCCGGCTCGACGTCGCCACGCCGCTGGCGCCCCGCGACGAAGACCCGATCGTTGCCTTCTATGTCGGCATTGGGCAGGCATTCTGATGCGCCGCCTTCTGCTCGTGCTCCTGCTCCTGGCCGCGCCGCTCCTCGCCCAAGACGAGGAGCGGGACAATGGCTTTCTGATCAACCTCCTTGAGGACCAGCTCTCGACGGAGACGCGCAAGATCCGGCTCTCGGGCATCGAGGGCCTCCTGTCGAGCGCTGCCCAGGTTGAGCGCATCACGATCTCCGACACCGAAGGCATCTGGCTGCAGATCGACAATGCACAGATCGTCTGGTCGCGCGCCGCCCTTCTGCGCGGGCGCGTTGAGGTCGAGACGCTGGCGGCCGAGCGTGTGTCGATCCCGCGCGGTCCTCTGCCCGCGGGTGGCCCGGCGCTTCCGCAGGCGGAGCCGACGCCGTTTCGCCTCCCCGACCTCCCGGTCTCGGTCGATCTCGGCGCGCTCGAGATCGGACGCGTGGTCTTTGGCGCGGATCTGTTCGGGCTTGAGGCCGAAATGGAGGTTGCGGGCAATCTCACGCTTGCCGGCGGTGCACTCGACGCCGGTCTCGAGATGACGCGGCTCGACGGGCCGGGAGGCGCGCTCCGCCTCGAGGCCGGGTTCGACAATGCCGATGCGCGGCTCCGGCTCGACCTGGCCCTGGAGGAGCCCGCGGGCGGGATCGTTGCAAACGCGCTCAACCTCCCCGGCCAACCCGAGGTCGACCTCGCCCTGGCGGGCGACGGCCCGCTCGACGCGCTCGAGTTGGCGCTGACCCTCGATGTCGCCGGCGCCCGGACAGTTGAGGGGAGCCTCACGCTCGACGAGACGGCTGCAGATGCGCGGCGCTTCGAGGCGGAGGTGCGCGGCGAACTCACCCCGCTCCTCGCCCCCGATGCGCGCCAGTTCTTCGAGGGCGAGACCCGCCTCGCGCTTGTCGGCGAGGCGCGGGAAAGCGGCGAGACGATCATTGAAGCGTTGACTGTGCAGACGGCGGTCCTCGACCTCTCGGGCTCACTCGAGACGCAAGCGGGCGGGTTTCCCGAGACGATCCGCCTCGCGGGGGCGCTCGCGACGGCCGATGGCAGCAGAGTGACCCTGCCCGGGGGGACGGTAAGCCTCGAGCGCGCCGATCTCGACGTTGCCTTCGGAACCGGGCGGACGTGGACGGCCGAGATCCTGGCGGAGGCGGTCGAGACCGCAGATCTCACCATTGGCGAGGCACGTCTCAGTGTGGACGGCGTCCTTGAGAATGCGGACGACCCGACGTCGCGGGCGATCTCGGCCCGGATCTCCGCCGCGCTCGCGGAGCTCGACGCCGACGCGCCCGAAGTGCGGGCCGCCCTCGGCCCCCGCATCACGCTCACGTCGCGCCTGGACTGGCAGGCGGGCACCCCGTTTCGCCTCGGTGAGACGCGGCTCTCCGGCCGAGGTCTCGAGGCCCGGATCGAGGGCGACGTCGACGACGGCGTCTTCGACGGCCGTGTCGAGGCCGCCATTGTCACGCTCACGCCCTTCTCCGGGATCGTGGGGCGCGACATCGCGGGCGCCCTCTCCTTTGCGGCGACCGGCCAGGTCGAGCCGCTCGCGCGGACGTTCGATCTGGTTCTGTCGGGGGAGGCGGGCGACTTCCAGCTCGGCGATCCCCGCCTCGATGGCCTCCTCTCCGGCGAGACCACTCTCGCCGGCCGGATCGCGCGCACGGCGGATGGCGTGCGCGCCACGGGCTTCCGGCTCGGCAATGCGCAGGCGGAAGTGACGCTCGACGGGGTCTACGCAACCGCTGCCACCGATATGGGTCTCGCGGCCCGCCTGTCAGAGGTTGGTCTGCTGACATCGGACGCCACCGGCGCCGTGGCCTTCGACCTCAATCTTGTCAGCCTTGGCGACGATCTCGGCATTTCGGGCCGGATCACCCAACCCGAAGGCACGATCGGTGGGCAACCGCTGCGTGCCGCTGAACTCAGCCTCGACGGAACCCTCGCTGTCGACGGGACGTTCGCGGGGCAGATCGACGGGGCCGCCGATCTCGCCACCGAGCGCGCGCGCCTGTCCGCAGCCATTGCGATCAGCGAGGAACTCCGCCTTCTGCGCGACCTCCGCTTCAGCTTTGCAGGCACTGTGGCCGACGGGACCATCGGCCAGGGCGGCGACGGCCTCGTCGCAGGCCGCGTGCGCCTCCAGTCCCCGGATCTGTCGGCCGTCGCCGCCCTTGCGGCGCTGGAGCTCGAGGGCGAAGGCGCGTTCGACATCATCCTGTCGCGCCGACGCGGCACGCAGCGCGCGACCATCACCGGCACTGTGGCAGGGCTCAACGTCGCCGACATCGCCCTCGATCAGGCGCGCGTGGATCTCGACATCGTCGATCTGCTGGGCGTGCCCCTCGCTGCCGGCCAAACGGAGCTGGCGGGCCTCTCGGTTGGCGGGTTCGGGGTGACGCGAGCCGAGGTCGAGGCCGTCCGGCGCGAGGACGCCCGCATGGACCTGACCGCGCTCGCGCAACTCGATCTCGGGACCGAAATCGCGCTTGCGGGCGGGATCGAGACACTCTCCGATGGCGTCCGCATCGGCCTTGAGCGATTGGAGATCGCGCAACTCGGCCGCGTGGCGCGGCTCCTCGCCCCTTCGGCGGTGACGGTCCGCGGCGAAACTGTGACGCTCGACCCGCTCGCGCTCGACATCGATGGCGGTCGGCTCACGGCGGCGGGCGGGCTGACCCCGGACTGGGAGGCCGCGCTCGACATGGAGGCGCTGCCCCTCGACATCGCGGACCTCGTTGCGCCGGATCTGGGTGTGGACGGCCGGGTCTCCGGCACAGCGCGGATCACGGGGGCCCGCGAGGCACCCGATCTCGAGGTCTCGCTGGCCGCGCGGGACGTGCGGGCTGCCCCGACAACGGCCCTCGGGCTGCCGCCGCTCGATCTCGACGCCGAAGGGCGCACCGCCGGCGCCGGCGTCGACCTCCGCGCGGCGCTTCGCGGCGGCTCGGACCTCGCAGCGGACCTCGTCGGACAAGTGCCCTTCGATCTCGCCGACCCGGTTTCGCTCGCCCTCGATCTCACCCGCCTCGACATCCGGATCCTCGATGCCGTCGCGGGCAACCTGGGGCTGCAAGGTGTGGTCACCGGGAGGGCCGATGTCTCCGGACCCGCATCCGCGCCCGTTGTGGAGTTCGACATCGCCTCATCCGGCCTGACCTCAGAAGCCGTGCGCGAGGCCGGCCTCAGCGCCGTGACGATCGGGGCTGAGGGGCGGTTCGAAGACGACACCGTCATCCTCTCGGACGTGACGGCGCAATCGGGCGGTGCACGTGCGGCTGTGGCGGGGGAAGTCCGCCTTGCACGCGAAGAGCTCGACCTCGCCTTCGACCTCGCCCTTCCCCTGGCGCTCGCCAACCCGTTCCTGGCACGTCAGGCCGTCCAGGTCTCCGGCACGCTCACCGCCGGCGGACGGGTCGCCGGTCCGTTCCGCGGGCCGGCGATCAACGGGCGGATCTCGGCGGCGGGCGCAACGCTTGTCGATCCGCTCCGCAACCTCCGGATTGACGGCATCGCCCTGGCGGCCCGTCTCGCTGGGCGCGAACTCCTGATCTCGGAGCTCTCGGGCACGGTCGCTGCAGGCGGGCAGGTCTCCGGGTCCGGGCGCGTCGGGCTCGACCGCGGTCTGCCGGCGGATCTGGACCTCCGGCTCGAGAACGTCCGCTTCACCGATGGCGAGATCATCGACACCGTTGCCTCGGGCGAGATCTTCGTCACCGGCCCGATCACCGCCCAACCGCTCGTCTCCGGCGACATCCGGATCGGCACCACCGAGATCGCGATCCCGTCGAGCTTTGGGATCCGCGAGGGCGTCCTCCTCGACGTGGCGCACCAGAACCTTCCCGCCGATGTCGAGCTGACGCTCGATCGGGCGGGCCTGCGCGAAGAGCCGGGCGCGCGTCCAGGGCGCGCCGGCACGCGCGGCGTCCGGCTCGACATCGCGATCTCCGCCCCCCAACCGGATGTTTGTGCGCGGCCGCGGGCTCGACGCCGAGATGGGGGGCGACCTCCGGGTTCGCGGGACGACTGGCGATCTCGCACCCCAAGGCCAGATTGAGCTCATCCGCGGCCGGATCGGCATTCTTGGCCAGCGGATCGACTTCACCGAAGGCGCGATCACGGCAACGGGCGATGTCAATGTGCGCCTGCGGCTCGTCGCCGAGACCGAAGTCGACGACACGCAGATCACCCTCATCGTTCAGGGGCGCGCCACCGATCCGGAGCTTGTGCTGACCTCCTCACCGTCCCTCCCCGAAGACGAGATCCTGGCGCTTCTCATCTTCCGACGCGAGCTTGCAACGCTCTCGCCCCTCCAGGTGGCACAACTGGCGTCGGCCGCTGCGACGCTCACCGGGCAGGGCGGCGGCGGGCTTGTCAGCCAGTTCCGCTCCGGCGCCGGGCTCTCGAACCTCGATGTCACCACCGGGGACGAAGGCGAGGTCGGCGTGCGCGCGGGGGCCTATCTCTCGGAGAACGTCTATCTGGATCTTGAGGCGGAATCGGACGGCGATGCCCGTGCAACGATCAACATCGACATCACGCGGACACTCCGTGGCCGTGTCTCGGTCGATAACGATGGCGAAGGGCAGGTTGGGATATTCTATGAGCGGGATTACTGAGGACCCGCAATGCCGCTCAACCCGACTGTCACGATCACCGACCTTGTGCTCGACCGAGATGCCTTCGGGCTCGCAGATTGGCGGGCGGTCGTCCTGCGCACAGCGGGTGAGATCGGGGCCCGCAACCTCTCGATGATGGCCGCAGCGATCGCATTCTTTGCGATGCTGGCGCTCTTCCCCGGTCTCGCCGCGACCGTGTCGCTCTACGGCTACTTCGCCGACCCCAGCGATGTCGGGGAGACGCTCGCGCTTCTCCGTCCGCTTCTGCCGGAGGGCACGTACACGCTCGTCGATGCCCGCGTGACGCATTTGGTGACCGAGGCGCGCGGCGAGCTCGGCGTCGCCTCCCTCATCGGTGTCGCGCTTGCAAGTTGGAGTGCGCGCGCCGGCGTCAACGCGCTGGTCGCATCGCTGACAGCGATCTGCCGCGAGCGCGACACGCGGAACTTCATCTGGGGGATGGCGGTCAGCTACGGGCTAACGCTGATGCTGATCCTCGTCACCGTGGTCGCGCTCGCCATGCTGGTCGTGATCCCGGCGGGCCTGACGCTCGCCGGGGTCTCGATGCAACCCGTGGTCACTGCCCTCCGCTGGGGGGTGGCGTTTCTGGCGATTGCGGCGGGGATTGCGGCGGTCTACCGCTTCGGGCCGAGCCGGCGGACGCCGCTTCCCTGGATCACGGCGGGCTCCATCCTCTCGACCATCCTCTGGGTCGCAATGTCGGCGGCCTTTGCCCGCTATGTCGGGAGCTTCGCCAACTACAACGAAGTCTACGGGCCCCTCGGCGCCGGCGTCGCCACACTGATGTGGTTCTACCTCACAGCCTTCGTCGTCCTCCTCGGCGCGCTCCTCAATGCCGAGATCGAGCGCTATGCGATTGAAATCATAGCCCGGCGTCGGCCCGACCTGTTGCTTCGAAACGACCCGCTGGTGCGCGAGATGACCGGTGTTGGGCGCTGACGCTGGACAAGTGCAGCCCCGCTCGTAATGTCCCGACATGGTCACATACGACGGAAATCTCAATCCAATCTACCCTGAGCATACGTTTCTGGGGCAGATTTCGCCTGAAACGAAGGCAGAGTTGGAGCGCTTGTGGACGCCGACCCGCTACAGCGCCAAACAAATCGTGCTTTCGACGGAAGAAACCAGCCTGGATGTCCTCTTCCTCTTGGAGGGGGACGTTCGGGTGGCCAATTATTCGCCGAAGGGCCGCGAGGTCCTCTTCAGCAATATCGAGGAGGGTGACTGCTTCGGTGAATTTGCCGTGATCGACGGCGCACCTCGGTCTGCCAATGTCCAGGCAACGACGGCCTGCCGTATGGCCCGTGTCGGCGAGGGGCCGTTTCGCGAGATGCTGGCCCGCCGGCCCGATATGTCGATGGCGATCATGCGCCGGCTGGTCGCAAAACTGAGGGAGATGACGCAGCGAGTGTCCGACTTCACCGCGCTCCGCGCCGATGACCGGATCCGTCTTGAGTTCGTGCGGATGTTTCGCGCCGTTCAACGCTCGGATGGCAGCGCTCTGATCGACCGACCGCCGACCCAAGCTGAGCTCGCCGCGCGGGTGTTCACCAATCGGGAGGCCGTGGCGCGCGAAGTGGGGCAGATGCGCAAGCGTGGGCTCCTCGACAAGGAGGGGCGCGCGATGATCGTGCCCTCGGTCGACGCGCTTGAGGCCTATCAGATTGAGCGTGCGAACCGCGAAGAGTAGGCGCGCCTAGGCCCGCTCGAACACGACACGTCCTGCGTCGAACCGGCCGAGCGTCAGCACACCTGTCTGCCAGGCGCCCGTGTCGATCGAGGCTGTCTCCCCGACGATCTCAGGCGCCTCGGTGACGGTGTGGCCTGCCACCGACCAAAGCCGCCGCCCATCGCTCGCCCGCCAGATCCGCGTGTTGGCCCCCTTCCCCCAGAGCAGGGTGTCGGGCTGCTGATCCGCCGGGCCGCGGCGGGTCGTGCGCCCGGCATGGCTGAGAAAGAGGTTGCCGCTCCGATCCGCGAGCGGGCGGGTCATCAGGAACCCGCGCGTCTCCTCCGGCATCGCGATCGAGAGCGCCGTGGCGAGCCGACTGAGCTCCCGCGGTGCGGCATCGGGCCCTGGATTGTCGAGGCCATAGCTTTCGAGCGTTGCCCCCCCGCCATGGCGCAGCCAGCGCCGCCCTTCTTCGGGCCGGTCCAGAAAGGCGCCAAGCATCGCCTCGTGATTGCCCGCAAGGGCCACCACCGGCAGGTCTCGCGCGACGAGATGACGGAGATAGGCCAGCACGCCCGCGCTCTCCGGTCCCCGGTCGATGTAGTCTCCGAGGAGCACAATCCGCCCGCCGCTCGCCTGCGCCCAGCCCAGCACCCGCGTGAGGGCGCGGTCGAGCAAGTCGAGCCGCCCATGCACGTCGCCAATCGCGCAGATCGGCGCCGACGGCGCGAGGCCCGGTGCGGCATGCGCCTCGTCCCAGGGCGCGCCGTCCGCGTCAGTTGAGGTAGTAGTGCGACCGCGCGCGTACACCGCCATAGCTGTCCCCCAGTCCGTCCCGCTCGAGCTGCTGTTGGTCAATGCGGTTGAGCACGATGCCCGCGGGCTCTGCCCCCACTTGGCGAAGCTCCTCGAGCCCGCGTGTGACCTGCGCCCGGTGGGTCCGCTCCCACCTGACAATATAGAGGAGCGCGTCGGCCTGCGGCGCAACGATCCGCGCATCCGGGACGAGCAACACGGGCGGCGTATCGATCACGACGCAGTCATACACGGACCGCGCTTCCTCCAAAAATCTCTGAAACCGACCGGTGGCGAGGATGTCAGCAGCGTTGGTCGACGCAGCCTCGCCCAAAAGAATGTCGAAGCTGTGCCCGTCCGGCCGGCGCACCGCGGCCTCGAGCGGCAGGAGATCGGCCAGAACCGACAGAATGCCCGGCCCCGGCTCGAGCTCGAACATATGTGCAAAGCTCTGCCGCCGGATGTCGGCCTCGATCAACAGGACCCGACGTCCCCAGCGCGCCATCGTCTGCGCCAGGAGAGCCGCCGCCGTCGATTTCCCCTCCTCCGGGACCGAGGATGTCACAACCACAACCCGTGGATCGCGGCCCGGGCCGCCGAGAAGGATCGATGTCCGAAGCCCCCTCACAGCCTCCGAAAGATGGGAGGCAGGCTTGCGGCTGACGGTCTCCACGGGCGGGCGCCGCCGCTCCCCCGAACTTGGCAGACGGCCGAGGACCGGGAGGCCGGTCTCGCCCTCGACCTCCTCCGGCGTCCGAAAGCCCGTGCGACCGACCTCGCGCAGGAGGGTTGCCGCAGCGGGCAAAAGAAAGCCGATCAGGCCGAGCGCCAGCGCCCAAGGCCCAAAGGGCCGGAGTGGATTGGGCACCAGAGGCGCGTCCGCCCGCGCCACAACCGACAAGGGCGGCACGCTTGTTAGCCCAGCCCGGAGCGCCAGATGCGCATCGAGGACGGCGTTTGCAATCCGCTCGCTGAGGTCCGGATCCGGCGTCACCGCGGCGAGGCGAAGGAGATGCGTGCCGCGATCGATGCCGACGTTGAGCGCCCGGTGCAGAGCCGCCTCCCGCGCCACGACCGGGTCGGTGCCCACATCCGCCACCGCAGGGCTCACAACGAGGCTGCGCATCGCGCCGACGACGGCGTCCAGTGCCGGCGGCTGCGCGATCTGGTCTGGCTCCACCTCAAGGCTGTGCGCGACCTCCCTCAGCACCGGGTGGGAGGTCAGGAGGGCAACCTCCGTCGCAAGGTCCTCAGCCCCATCGATCCCGGGACTGAGGCGCACCAAGGCCTCCGCTTGCCACACTGTCGGACCGGCGGCGCCGATCAGCGCCCCGAGGCCAAGGCCCGCGAAACCGGCTGCAGTGCAGAGCATCCACTGGAGGCGGATCCAACGGACCCAGCGCCATCGCGCCCCAGCGCCAGAGACCACACGTCTCATGCTGCCCTCCTCCATGTGAGCCTAGGTTTCAACAAGATCGCCACGAACTTTCGTCCAAGACGGCAGAGTGTTGACTAAAGTTGTCAGATCAAGCGGTTAAAAAAGGCTTACGCCCTGATCGCCACCGGTCGGTTGGGCCTTTGCAATAGGCCCACTTTGCCTAAAATGCGTGCCAGCAGACGAAGGCCGTGGGCGTCGACGTTGAGGCTGGCAAAGCCAACGCCCATTCGGTATCCCACCCAGAGGCCCCGTGGCTCAACTGGATAGAGCAGTCCCCTCCTAAGGGACAGGTTGCAGGTTCGAACCCTGCCGGGGTCGCCAATACGTCCTGAAACATGCGACCTATACAAAGGCAGGTCTTCACTCGGGTGCGGCGGACGGCGTCTGCTTTTCTGCCAAATTCACCGAACGTGAGTGAAGTCTCGTGTAAAGCCTGTGAAAATCTCGCACCGCTGGTTGGAGCCATCCGATTAGCTGACAGGCTGCAAACGCGTGCGTGGGGCGGCGGCTTCGGAATGCAACGGGCAAGCACACCATGATCCTGTCCTTTGGGGACAAGTCCTCCAAACCATCCCGAGCCTTCTACGCGCGAACGCGCGGCGGGCGGAGATGAAGCGCGTCGGAAAACTCCAGACACTTGTCCGTGCGGAGGGGCTGCGCGTGCCATCAGAGTGGCGCTGGACGAGGACTTTACGCCGCTTGCGACACGACGCAGGCCGGAGGAGCCCGCATGACGGAGCGCGCGGGCTCTACCAGCCCCAATGTCAGCTTCTCGGGCACCTGGTTCCAGTCTGCACGATGGCATGCACGCGTCGAGAGCACCCCAAAAGGGGCGACGACCATCGAAGGCACAGGACTCGGAGAGGCGGACACGCCTCACAAACCGGATCACGGATCGACATCCCGTTTGCCGCCATATCCCGACCAGTCAAATCGACGCCCCGACACACCCGCTCAGTCGACATCGAGGAGTGGGGTGCGGCGGGTTTTGGCATCAAGCGGTGGGAGGCGCAGCTTAAATCCGCAATCGGCATTGACATCCCTGAAGGAAGACGGTCGGCGGCCTGTTCCGACGCTCTCGGATACCGGGAATTGGGCCGGGGCAGGGATGGGGACCGCCCTTAGCCCTGTCGGAAGCCCCCGGATCTGGAGGCCGCCGTGCCGGACCTCCGCGCGAGAGAGAAGGCCCCGGCCCTGCAGGACTGTGCCATGGACGCGTCCTTGCACAAGCCGCTTCGGAGATCCAAGACCGCGCGCCTCGGCGTTGGAGCACGGCCTCCGTGCAAGCCCCCCGGGCCGCGCGGACGTGCCCGTCCGCCTGCGCCGCGACACCGGTCTGGCCCTAACGTCTCGCGCCGACACTGGCCATCTTCGCAGCCATGCGCTGCAGTCGGCGTTCCTCACACCTCACTCTCTTCAGCGGCCCCGGATGATGGAGCGCCCCATCCGATCGCAAAAGGAGCTGTGCGCTCACCGCCAAAAACCCCGGAACCAGCCGTTCGACCGGCCTGGTCGCAGATCCACACTCCCCCGGTCGCGCCACGCGGGCCTTCGGGATCGCGATGAGCTGCGCTCACCCGGCAGCCTGCGCGTTGAGCCCGTGTGTTTGCCTCGAAGGCGCCCGCCCATCCAAGCTGTCCGACAACGTGCCGTCCGATACCACCCGCGCCTGACCGCTGCTGCTCAGCCGCCGCAATCTGTCGGACCCTTCAGGTTACTTCGCGTCTCCCACCCGCCGTCTCTTGAGCTGATACGTGTCCAGACCGAGAATGAGGGCCGCTGCGACGGCGAACGCACAGCCTGTGAACACGACCGTCCGAAAGTCGGTTGCTTCAGCGACGAGGCCGGCCGTCGGCCCGGCAACCATGAGTGTCAGCATCATCGTGTTCCAGTAAAGCGCGGTCGCGTGGGCCGGTCTGTCCGCCGACAGGGATTGCACAAAACTGATCGCGAGCGTTGAAAAGAGCCCGAAATACAACCCTTCCAATGCCGCGCCGAACAGCATGTGCGGGATGGACTGCACCGTCGCGAGGACGAGAATGGCCGCGATTGCAATCTGTGTGGTGCCCATCAGCGACACGCGCAGACCGAAGGTTCGAATGAGAAAGGGCGTCGTGAAGATCGCGAAGAGCTCTACAAAGGTCTTCAGACTGAAGGCCATACCCGGGGCGTAACCGGGCAGCCCGACGTCTTGTACGAAGAAAACCGGGAGGGCTGTGAACGTCAGCGAGTGCGCCATGGCAAGGCAGAACACAAAGAGGACGGCCGCCCGGAGGCCCGGGTTTCTCTTTGGTGCTGAGGTCTCTGACCTGGACGGGGGCGAGGGGCTCACCGCCGCGTCCCTTGGGGTCGTCCACCACCACACAGCAAGCCAGAGAAGGCTTGTCGCGAAGGCCGTCTGAAAGACCGCAGCGCCTCCGAACCGATCCGCGATCCCATAGCACAGCGCGGGCCCGACCATCCAAGATGTGGACGTCGTTGCGCGCATGTAGGCGTTGAACGTGCCGCGCGGTGTCCCCGTGCGGTCGGCAAGGACCGCGCCCAGCGAGAACATCGTCGCCATAGCGCTGGAGCCGATGCCGAACCCGATCACTCCCGCCGTCGCAACAGTGAGGAACCCAGGCGACAGAGACAGCGCGCAGGATGCCGCAGAGAAGCCTATGGCTGCGAGCCCGATCATCGCGAACGGATTTCCACCGGCGTCCAGCCGTCTTGCGATCACTCGGTTGGACAGAATGACCACCAACGCAAAGACACCCGTATAGAGGCTTATGCTGCTCGGTGCGCGGCCAAGGTCTTGGACAATGTAATAGCCCATGAACGAGACAGCCATGGAGTTACAAACGGTTCCGACAAAGAGGAGAAGGAGAAAGGCGAGCGAGGGTGAGCGGGTCATGCAGACCCAGACTAGGCACGATTGTTCGGTTGCAGAACGACACGATATGAAACACTCATTTCACTCATGAGCGAAAGAGAGGGTGTCCTTGGATCCGTTCGGTGGGACGATCTGGCCGCATTCCTGGCGGTGGCCCGGGCGGGTGGCCTCGCGGCCGCAACCAGAAGCGCTGCGCAGAGCGCGCCAACGCTTGGACGGCGAATGCGGGAGCTTGAGCGCGCCATCGGTCGCGAGCTCTTCGTGCGCCGCAGTCATGGCTACGACCTGACCGATGCGGGCGTCGCCCTGTTGCGGGAAGTGGAGGAGGTCGCGCGACGGATCTCGCATGCAACAGCCGGACCGACGGACGGTGGCCTGCCGCTGATCAAGGTGTCGGCCGGCACCTGGACATCGCTCGCGCTCGCTCGGCAGTGGCAGGCCATCGTGGGCGATCCGGCCGATGTCAGACTGCGGTTCGTCTCGTCCGAGGCGGTGCTCAGCCTCAACCGGAGAGAGGCGTCGATCGCCGTTCGCAATCGCCGGCCCACTGAACAGGGGCTTGCGGGACGAAAGCTTGGGCGGAACGAGTTTTCCGTCTACTCAGCCCCTGGCGCGCCCGATCGCTGGATCCTCCACCGTGTCGACACGCCCTCGTCCCGTTGGGCCAAGGCGCAAGCCGCGCAAGACATGTCCCATGAGGTCAGCCACCCGCGGCTTGCCCTCGATTTGGCGCTCGCCGGGGCGGGCCGGATCGTCCTGCCGACATTCATCGGTGATCAAGAACCAACGCTGGAGCGGCGCCGCGCGCCAATCCCTGAGTTGTCGCATGACGCCTGGCTTGTGGCGCACGACGACGACCGACACCTCCCAGACATACGCCGCGTCATCGACCGCATCGCGGAGCTGCGTTCATGACGTCGCGTGGACGCCTGGCCTTCGTTGAGACCGGACGCACCGCAAAAGAGCCCAAGCGTACAAGGAACGCTGCCGGCCGCCCTCCGGATGTTGAACGTCATATGGCTCTTTGCACCGCAGCAGGAGACGCAGACATCTGGACAAAAAGATGTAACGCTGGGGTGAGCTGAGTCGTCACTCTGACAGCTCGGCGATCTCACCCCAGAGCCTTGCACGCCATAGCGGAGGTCCACCATGTCGTTCATCCTCAATCGTCGCGGTTTCCTTGCCGGGTCAGCGAGCCTCGTCGCGTTGCACCCGTTCTCAGCACTCGCTGCGGCCAATCAGGCGCATCTCCGCATCATGGAGACGACGGACCTGCATGTGCACATCTGGCCCTATGACTACTATGCCGACCGCGAGCGCGACACGATGGGCCTGGCCCGCACCGCCTCGATTGTCGGCGAGATCCGGGCCGAGGCCACAAACTCCGTGCTCTACGACAACGGGGACTTCCTGCAGGGCAACCCGATGGGCGACTACATGGCCTATGAGCGCGGGATGAAAGAGGGGGACATGCACCCGATCATCACCGCCTTGAACGCGCTTGGTTTTGACGCCGCAACCCTCGGTAATCATGAGTTCAACTACGGGCTCGACTTTCTGATGACGTCGCTCGCAGGCGCGGACTTCCCGGTGATCTCAGCCAATGTGGCCAAGGAGCTCGGCGCGGATCCGACCGGCGACACCACTTTGGTGCCGCCCTATGTGCTCATGGACAAGGAGATCACCGACGGCGCCGGCGAGACCCACATGATCAAGATCGGGCTGATCGGCTTTGTGCCGCCTCAGATCATGAACTGGGACCGCCGACATCTTGAGGGGAACGTCCACGCACGCGACATCATCGAGAGCGCGACGGCCTATGTGCCCGTGATGAAGGAGCAGGGCGCAGACATCATCATCGCGCTCAGCCATTCGGGCATCGCGGAGGCCAATCACACCGAATTCATGGGCAACGCGGCCGTGCCGCTCGCAGCAATCGAGGGGATCGACGCCGTTCTGTCCGGCCACCACCACAACGTGTTTCCGTCATCCACCTATGAGGCGATGCCCGCAGTCGACGTGGCCGCTGGCACACTCCACGGCAAGCCCGCCGTCATGGGCGGCTTTTGGGGCTCACATCTCGGCGTGATTGACCTGATGCTCGAGACCTCGGGCGGCGAATGGCGGGTGGTCAGCCACACCTCCGAAGCGCGTCCGATCTCCCGGCGGAACGAGGACCGCTCGATCACTCCGCTGGTCGAGAGTGACCAGGCCGTGCTCGACAGCGTGGCCGATGTGCACGAGGCGACGCTGGCCTATGTGCGGCGCGCGGTCGGCAAGACCGCAGCGCCGCTGCACAGCTACTTCGCATTGGTGGCCGATGACCCGTCGGTTCAGATCGTCTCCAAGGCGCAAAGCTGGTATGTGGCCGAGATGCTGGCGGGGACGGAGTTTGCAGACCTCCCCCTGCTGTCGGCCGCGGCGCCGTTCAAGGCCGGAGGTCGGGGCGGCCCCGAGTACTACACCGACGTCCCAGTGGGCGATGTGGCGATCAAAAACGTGGCCGATCTCTACCTCTACCCCAACACGGTTCGGGCCGTGAAAGTCACCGGGCAACAGGTCAAGGACTGGCTTGAGCGCTCCGCGGGCATGTTCAACCAGGTGGAGCCCGGCAAAGCGGATCAGATCCTGCTCAACCCGGATTTCCCGTCCTACAATTTTGACGTGATCGACGGGGTTCAATATCAGATCGATCTCAGCCAGCCATCGAAGTTCAATTCGGACGGGGAGCTCACCAATCCGGAGGCCAGTCGGATTGTGAACCTCACATATGACGGCGCGCCGCTCGACATGGACGCTGAGTTCGTGATCGCGACCAACAACTATCGCGCGGGTGGCGGCGGCAACTTCCCGGGCGCGGATGGGTCCACGACGATCTTCGAGGCGCCGGACACGAACCGCGACGTGATCGTGCGCTACATCGTCGAGCAGGGCACGATCAACCCGACGGCAGACGACAATTGGTCCTTCAAGTCTCTGCCCGGCACGTCCGTGCTGTTCGACA
Organism: Pseudomonadota bacterium; assembly: GCA_038749815.1. Classification (GTDB taxonomy): domain Bacteria; phylum Pseudomonadota; class Alphaproteobacteria; order Rhodobacterales; family Rhodobacteraceae; genus Algicella. The sequence continues at coordinate 15,975 of JBCDHQ010000001.1, forward strand.
CAGGCCCTGCGGGCGTCAGCTTGGTCGATGACGTCAAAGGGGTGGCCATCGAGCCCGCCGGCGAAGGCGCCGATGGGTTTGCGCGCTACCGCATTGGGCTCTGATGCAACGCCGACCGAGGGGGGCTCCCGCGTCATGGGGGCATCCTCGCGGCGTTGCGCGCGGTCATCGATGAGCTGACGCGGCACCGGCAGTCCTGGCTGACCTCATGATCAGGCAGGGCCCTCCCAATCACCTCCGATCCGACACTGGATCGAACCGGCCGGAGCAAAATCAGTGTGCATTGGGCCGGGTTTACAATAGGAGCGTGAACGGATTTCTCCAGTGACCACAGGGAGGTCAAGGTCCTGATCGAGCGATCGCGACGGCCTGTCGACGCGATCCGCCGCCACACCTCTCTCGACCATCAAGCGCCTGCTCGTTTCGTTGCCGCCACGATCCTGCCCTATGCCGTCGGCGCAGGAAGGTCCTCGACAAACCGGTCGAGCAGCCACTTGCCTGCAGGCCCGAGTGTCCGATCCGCCCTCTGCGCGACATAGACCGGTATGTCTTTGGCGTTCACATCGTCCCGCGCGATCTCGATCTCAACGAGGCGTCCCGCGGCGACGTAGGGGGCAACGATATGGTCGGGCATGCGGCACCATCCGAACCCGGCCAGAAGGAAATCGAGGCGGCGCGTCAGGTCCACAAACCGCCAATGCTGCGTGCCCAGCACTCCGAACCCCGGCCTCCCACTGTCATTGGGATCGGCAAGGATCAGTTGCGTGTGGGGGAGGAGATCGGTCTCCGTCAGAGGACGGTTGAGGGCGCTCAAAGGATGGTCTGGGGCCACGACGGCCCGCATCGACATGCGCATGATCGGATGGGCAACAACATCGGCGGGCACGTCCGGGATGAGAAGACAGACGGCGAGCGACACCGTGTCCTCGCGCAATCGGCGCAGGGCGCCGCCCAATCCTTCGGTCGAAAAGGAAACCGGCAGGTCTGGATATGTCCGCCGCAGGTCCTTGAGCGCCTCCATCAAGCGCGGGCTTGGAACAAGCGGATCGATGGCAAGCGCCAACTCCGGTTCCAGCCCGGACCGCATCCCAGCCGCGACCGCTTCGAACTGGTTGGCGGCGGCCACGACGGCGCGGGCCCGGGTGATCAGCACGCGCCCACTCTCCGTTGGCGTTGGTCGGTATGCGGAGCGATCGAAAAGCGTCACGCCCTGGATCCCCTCCAGGTTGGCGATGGTCTGACTGACGACGGACTGGGACCGACCGAGCGCCCGCGCCGCGGCCGAGAAGCTGCCTTCCTCCGCAACCGAGACGAGCACGCGCAACTGGTCCAGGGTCAGCGAACCGATCAAAGAGTATCGCTTTCTCAGATCAAGATTATCAGATTTTCATCGCTATTCCAGTTGGAGCGACGTGTCTACAGGTTCGGAAACATCAAAAGGACCGACCAGATGCCAAAACTCCTCGTCGTTGACGCCAGCCCGAGAGGCGATGCCTCGATTTCTCGCACCATGACCAAGCGGTTCCAGACCGCGTGGCAGCGCGCGCATCCCGCTGGCACTGTCGTCACCCGCGATCTCGCTCACACCGATCTGCAGTTTCTGACCGGTCCCTGGCTCGGCGCCTACTTCACTCCGCCCGAGCAGCAGACGCAGGAGATGAGGAGCTTGTTGAGCCTCTCGGACACGCTGGTGGCCGAGCTGCTCGACGCGGACGACATCGCCATCGGCACGCCGGTTCACAACTTCAACGTCCCCGCGAACCTCAAAGCATGGATCGACCACAGTGTGCGCAAGGGCATCACGCTCGGGATGGATGGGACGGGCATGCTGCGGGGCAAGCGCGCCACTGTGCTGCTTGCATCGGGTGGGGTCTACACCGCAGGCTCGCCCATCGCGGATCGGGACATCGCACCGCAGTACCTCCGCCTGATCCTCAAGGTGATCGGGATCGAAGACGTCACAATCGTCGCCGGAGGCGGTGCGAAGGCCGTCGATTTGGGGCAGACGACGATGGCCGATTTCGTGGGCACCCTGGCCGATCAAATCGACCAGGCGGCCGCCCCGCGCAACGCGGTTGCCTGATGCCCGACCGCGGCACTTCGGGGCTTCATGCGCCGCAAGGAACAAGGATCGGCCAGTTGCATTCGCGCGTGGCAGATCCACTGCGTTCGACCTCCAGGCGCGCATCCGCACTATGGCTGCTTTCCTGGGCGCCGAGCTGCGCGACAAGTCGGGCTCGACCCACCACCACCACATTGGACTGAACACGTGGCAGTCTCGTGCTAGGTCGGAACAGGCCCCGCGGCACACCGGTCTGCACCATTCCGCCACTCTCAACCCGGATCGCCGGTCCCGCCGATCACGTCGCCACCGCGGGTGTCGCGCCGACCGGTGCGGCCTGGTACCCAACTGGTGTCAAGCGGTGCCGCGACCGCCCTCTTGAGAAATAGGCTTAGGGCCGTTCGTCATGAATCAGCGACCCCTGGATCTGGCCAACCGGAGCAGAATGCACATGTCACTCAGAACCGAGATTGAGGCTTTCTTTGCCGCCTATGTCGCCGCATTCAAGGACGTCGATGCGAGCGCAATCGCCGATCTTTGGGAGCCCGTGGGTCTGTTCCCATCGCCAACCGGCAACTTTGCCGTGGAACGCGATGCGCTTCGCGACCACTGCGAGCGACTTCTCGATTTCTATCGGAAACAAGGCGTTGTAACCCCCTCCGGTGCTTTGCTGTCAGTGGAGGAGCTGTTTCCAAACGTTGCGCAGGCCCGCATGGCCTATCGCATGCTGGGCCGCAACGACCACGTCGTCGCGCACTGGGAGCATGTCTACATCCTTCGAAAAGACGCCCGCTGGCGCATCTCATTGACCATTGCCGACGGCGAAGTGGCAGCCTGGACAGCTCTTGGCGCGATGTAAGCCCGGAGGCCGATCATCCGCAAACGCCGCCTCTGACCCCAGCGTCGCCTATGCTGCTCATTGTTGGGGACCTCGAGGCTGCTGAGCCTTGCTCTCCTTGCACACTGTGGTGACGCGTCTGCTTTGCAGAACCATTGACGTTTGTCCTCGGTTGCAACGCGTCGACCCTGGGGCATGGAGGCCGCGGACGCATGGCGGGGAACCGGCTTCCTGAGCCGACCTTTGGTGCGCAGATCGCAGAAATCAGCGGGACGATCGACGTGACAAAGCGGGCCATTCGTGCGGCGTGCCCCCACTCATAGGGCTGAGCCTCGGTCCGCGAGCGACGCGTGGTGTCCTGGTGCCATGCACGACGGCGGTCTGCATGATGGAGCCGGCGCGTGCGGCCTGGCACCGGGAGTGCCCCAACGTCAGCCGACGAAACCTCCGACGAGCGAACCGGCGGCAAAGGTAGCAGCCATGGCGACCGCCCCCCAGAGCACCGTCCGGACCATGGCTGGCGCCAGCGGTGCGCCTCCTGTCCAGGCCCCGAGCGCGCCGAGGACGAGAAGTGCCGCCAATGTCGCCACAAGGACGCTTGCCACAATGATCCCGGCAGGGGCAAACAGCGCGGCGGCCAAAGGGAGAAGGGCGGCGCAGGCGAAAGCCGATCCGGACGCAAGGGCGGCGCGCCTCGGACTTGCGGAATGCAGATCCAAAAGACCGACCTCGTCGCGGAGATGTGCCTCAAGCCCACCGTTCTCCGTCAGTTCGTGCGCGACCTGATCGGCCGTCGACGCGCTCAAGCCGCGGGCGCGCCAGATCGCGGCCATCTCCCTGATCTCGCCCATCGGATCCTCTTCGAGCGCGCGCCGTTCGCGTTCAATCTCCGCGCGCTCGATGTCTGCCTGCGAGGACACCGAGATGTACTCGCTGGCCGCGATCGACATCGCCCCGGCCACGACACCTGCAACGCCGGTGGCCAGAACGATGTCCGATGTCGACACCGCCGCCGCGACGCCGATCAGCAGGGATGAGATCGACACAATGCCATCCGTGGCCCCCAGCACAGCGGCGCGCAGCCAGTGGCTGCGCCCCAGGCGATGCGGATCGTCGGGATGTGTTGCTGCGAATGTCTCGGTCATCGGGCGGCACTTGGCTGTCGGGGGCGTGCGAAATCTGTGGGCACGGCACCGACCTATCTCACCAAGGCGGACGTGACCAGCGTCCGACACGCGCGGGCGAGGTCGACGCCCTCTCACCAATGGCTCGGCAGAGCGGCCCCGCACGGAACGACTTGGTCCTTGGGTGCTCGTGAGCGCGCCCGCCAGTCCGCCGAGCGTGTCTTCATAGCAGATTGGCTGGCCCACCCGGCACGTTGCGTCGCCGCCGGCGTCAAGCACGTGGCAGAGCGCCACCTCGAATGGGGTCACCCGGCCCCCTCGAGAGCCCAGATGTCCAAGGGACGGCTCGCGTCGGCGGAGTCGAAGCGACAGGTGTGCGCCTGTTGCCATATGTCCAACGCGGGCCCTGCCGCATCATGGGTCAGTGCGGCACCAGGGTGGTACGGTCTCGCTCGACTGTGCGCGGTTCCGATGACACCGACGGCGTCGCGCTCGTGCCGGGACGCCGGGCGGTCGTGTGTCGCGCAAGGACCAACGCTCAGCGTCACCGAGGACCAGAGAGGTCACCAGGGTCGCGCGGACTCGCGGGGGCGCCTTGGTCCCCGAGCCAGCGCCCCGCGATGGGGCCGGCCGGTGGAGCGCCTGGTGCAACCGCGCCGACGTCGGACCGGCGGCGGCGCCGCCGCGTGGCGAGCGCGTCCAACACGGCGACGGCGACGAAAAGGACACCGTAGAACACTGCCATCGCCGCGGAGGTGCCGGTGTTGAGGACATAGGCGATCCAAAAGCCCACAAATGCACCCGCGACGGCAAAAAGCGCCGTGAGGCCGATCATCACCGAGAGGCGTTTGCTGATCAGCTGCGCCGTCGCGGCCGGGACAACAAGGAGCGAGATCACCAGGATCGCGCCCACGGCCTTGAAGGCCGCGACGACCGTCATGGAGACGAGAAACATGAAGGCCGTGTTCAGACGCCGCGCCCGGAGGCCGAGCACCGCGGCAAACTCCCGGTCGAAGGTGGTGAGTTTCAGCTGTTTGTAGAACGCCGCGATGAAGGCCGCGTTCAGAACGAGCACACCCAGCATGGTGTAGAGGTATCGCGGCCCGATGTTGACGCCGTTCACGATGAGGGCCGGGAACACCGCGAGGTTCAAATCCCCGACAAGGACAGCGTTGGTGTCCAGGTGGGCGTTCTGGAGATCCATGCTCACAAGGATGATACCGCCCGCAAACAAGGCGGGAAAAATAAGCCCTTGCGGCGCGTCGCCTGCCAGCAAGCCGGTGTCGGACAGCCACTCGTTGCCGAGCACGACGAGCAGCCCCGCGAGGGCCGCGCCCAGGATGAGGACGGGGCTGTCCAGATCGTGGGTCAGCCAGAACCCCACGATGATCCCCGGCAGAACGGCATGCGCAATTCCATCGACGACCATAGAGGTCTTGCGCAGCACGACAAAGACGCCGGGAAGCGCGCAGGCCAATGCGGTGACGCACGCCAAAAGGACGACCCCGAGCACGTAGCTCACCGGGGGCTCCCCCCGGCATTGAACTCACGCAACAGCGCCCTCCGCGCCCGGACCCGGCGCAGGGCCGTGACAATGATGCTGCGCTTCGGCGAGGCCAGCAACGACACCAGGAAGATCGCAAACAGCACAAGGCAGATCACCGGCCCCGTGGGCACAGTGCCGAGCGAAATCGAGAGATAGGCCCCAATACCACTGCCGAGCCCGCCGAACACGGCCGACAGCATGACCATGTGGGGCAACCTGTCGGTCCATTGCCGGGCCGCGGCGGGCGGGGTCACGACAAAGGCCACCATCAGCACGAAGCCCACCGCCTTCATGCCGATCACGATGGCGATGACGATGGTCGCGAACATCAGCGTGTCGATGATCCAGGCCCGAAACCCGAGCATGGTCGAGAGCACCGGATCGAAGGTCCGGAGCGTGAATTCCTTCCAGAAGACAAGCATCAGGACCAAAGCGAGGGCCCCGACCGCGACACTGGTCGTCAGATCCGCCTGCGTGATGCTCGCGGCATTGCCGAAGAGGTAGTCAGAGATGCCGCCTTTGCCGGGGTACGGGCCGTTTGAGATGATCCGCAGCAAAACCATGCCCAAGCCGAAAAAAGTCGTCAGCGAGATCGCCATCGCGGTGTCGATCGCGATCTTGGTGCGCCCTGCGACGACATTCGCAAAGAGCGCAGCGAGCGTCCCGGTGACGGCGGCGCCCACAATCAAGAGGGCCATGCTGCGGCCATTCACGCCGAGAACAACGACCGCCGTCAGGAACGCCAGGAGCGCGCCGGGCAGCGCGGCATGGCCAATGACGTCACTGATGAGGGACTGCTTGCGCAAATAGGCGAATGCCCCGAGCGCGCCCGCCACCACTCCGATGACCGTCGTTCCAAAAAACACCATCCGAAAGATGTGATTGCCGAAGAACTCTATCGGGTCCACGGGCCGGGCTACTCGGCCGCGGCCAGGAACGCCTCGGCGCCATCGCCGGCATCATACGTGGCGCGGATGTTCTCCTTGGTAAAGACCGCCTCGCCCGGTCCAATCGCGACGACGCTCTTGTTCAGAAGCGTGACGTGGTCGCAAAACTCCAGAACGCTGCCAAGATGGTGATGCACGACCACAACGGTTTTGCCCGCCGCGCTCAGGTCTCTCAGGACCTCGATCATGGCCTGCTGGCTTTTGGCGTCGATGCCTTGGAAGGGCTCGTCCATCAAGTAGAGATCGGGCGCCTGCACGAGCGCGCGGGCCAGAAACGCGCGTTGACGCTGCCCGCCGGAGAGTTCGCCGATCTGCCGGTTCGCGACATCCTGCATGCCGGTCTGTTCCAGCGCCGCCAGGGCGCGTGCGCGCTCGGACGTGCCGGGGCGGCGGAGCCAGCCAAGCCGCCCGTAAGTGCCCATGACAGCCAGATCGATGACGGTGATCGGAAAGTCCCAGTCCACGCTGGCAGACTGGGGCATGTACCCCACACGGTTCCGAACCGCGTCGAGGGACTGTCCAAAGAACGCCGTCGTGCCGGCGAGCGGCGTTACGAGGCCGAGCATGGCCTTGATCAGCGTAGACTTACCGGCGCCGTTCGGGCCGACGATGCCCATCACGCTGCCTGTCGGGACCCAGAAATCCACGTGCCGCAAAACCGGGTCGTCGCGATACGCGACCGAGAGATTGCGGCTTTCGCAGGCGATGGACATTGCGATCAGCTTCCCTCGCCAAGCGCACCCGAGACGGCTCGGACGTTGTGCAGGAACACCTCGATGTACTCATCCACGTCCTCGTCCGCACCCAGGGAATCCGCGAAGAGCTCGTTGCCCGAAATCTCCACGTCCCAGCCAAGCGACTGAACGGCCTCCTGAAGGCTCACAATGGCCTGCGGGTTGGCCTGGTTGTCCTGGAAGATGACCGGGATCTTGTTGTCGGCGATGAACTGCGCCAGCTCGGCCAGTTGCGCCGGGCTCATCTCCGATTCGGTCGAGACGAAATCGGTCGCCATCACCTCGAGGCCGAAGATATCCCCGAAATACCCGAATGCGTCGTGCCCCGTGATCAGGACGCTGCCATCGGGGACGGAGGCCATCATCTCCGTGGCCTGCGTGTCGGCGGCCCGGATCTCGGCGATGTGGGCCTTGGCGTTGGCCACGTAGGCCTCGGCATTCTCCGGGTCGATCCTGGCCAGATGATCGGCGACTTCGCCAACGATTGCCGACCAGGCCACGGGGCTGTTCCACACATGCGGATCGTTCAAATCGTCTTCCCAAGGCAGCAGCATGGCCGCGGGCAGCGTTTCCGCCGTGGCGAGCGCCTTGTCCCCGAGACCGATCAGCAGGTCTTCCATCCGGGCCTCCAGAAACAGGCCGTTCCAGACGACAGCGTCTGCGGCCTGGATCGTCTGAATGTCCTGGGTCGAGGGCTGGTAGGTGTGCGGGTCGCCGCCCGGCCCGACCATCGTGATGACCTCGGCTTCGGGCGCGATCTTTGAGACCGCGTCGCCCAGATAGCCGGTCGTTGCATAGACCGTGATGTCGGCCTGCGCGGACGTCGCGGACAGCACTGTCGCCAGCGCACTGGCAATGAGCAGACGTCCGTTGGTCAGTTGCATGTCTGGGCTCCTCTTCTCTGTCTCGACCGCGAGTCGCCTGCAGCAGGCGTCACCGAATGCCACTTGATACTGCGACGCGGTCGCAAGGTCAATGCAATTGAGAACCATTCGCAAAATCCCTGAGTTAGAGATCTGTCCCGACCGCCAGACCGTTCGAGACCTGATCCGCCGCCTTCAGTCGCAGCCAAACTGCGTGAATAACCGGCTCGTTGGTGGGGAGACAGCGCTGGCCGCCAAGCGCTCAGGCCAGCCATCTCCTGCCGATGGCGAGCCATTCGCGCGCCACTGGTTCAACCGCACTGGCAAGCCCATTTTCCGGCGGCGAGCTCCATGAACGGTGCCTTGTCGAGCTTACGAGGTGTGCGGCCTCCACGTCCGCGATGCAGAGGCCGACATGGCACGTCTTTCTGCCCCGACTGGCCGTCATGCTGTCAATCCGCGGGCGCGCGCGGCGTTCGCCCGTGGCCCCGCACAGATGGCGACACGATGGATCACCGCCTCGGGATCGCAGCTCCGCGAAGGCGGTGCGATCAGCGGTCCTTTCCACGGAGCGCCCGACGAGGGCCATGCCGTCGAGCGTCAACCCGCGCAGCTGGCTGCGTGTCGGACGATCGAGCATGTGGTCTCCTCTTCGGAAGCATCCGGCGCCGCACGCACACCTTCGGTCCGGCGTGGGAGACTGCCGACCCCTCCGCGGCCATCTCGGGCCAGGGGCGATACAGTGCAAGCCGCGGCGCTCGCACCAGTGGTGCGCGGCGAGCACTGGAGAATGGGGTTGACCGAGCTCTAAAGGGTCTCGAGTGCCATCGCGGCCGTGCGGCTCCGCTCCCGCGAGTGATCGACCGAGGCAGCCAGCGCACAGTGCCGCCGCCGCGCTTCCATCATGTGTGTCGACCTATGGCACGACCTCCGGGTCTGCCCGGTGCCGCGCCGCGTCGAGGGCGCCAGCACTGTCCAACACGGGCTTTGCTTCTGCCCCGGCCGCTGCTAATCTTGCCCCAGCGCGCCAGGGTGCTTCCGATCCGCGGGAAGGGCCTAGCCCATCTGGCTGCAGACGACACTCGACCTCTTCAGACCTTCTTTCAGGTCCGTGGGCGCGGATACCGGACAGCATGAAAGGAGGCCGATATGGCAAACCTCCCCGACCGACCGTCGCTCGAGCACCTCAAAGGTCAGGCGAAACAGCTTCTGAAGCGGGTGCATTCGCAAGAAGAAGACGCCCTGACCCTCGTTGGCCCGTACTTTGGCGATCCGGCGCGGATCACGTTGCAGCAGGCGCAACTGGTCGTGGCGCGCGAGTATGGCTTCTCGAGCTGGACCCGGTTGAAACGCCATGTAGACGCCGGGCTCGGCGACCGGCAAACGACCGAACAATGGGCCAATCGCTTTCTCGATCTTGTCTGTCTCCACTATGGCCCCGATGCCACGCGGGGGCCGGCGGAGTTTGAGAAAGCGGCCGCCATCTTGGCCGAGCACCCTGAAATTGTGTCGCACTCACCCCATGTGGCGGCGGCGTGCGGAGACCAAGACGCCATCGCCACGTGGCTCGCGTCCCAACCGCACAAGGTCGACGACTTGGGTGGACCCTTCCAGTGGACGCCCCTCATGTACGCCGCCTACGCCCGCTTGCCGGGGGCATCGTCATTCGCGGTTGGCAGTCTCTTGGTGACGGCCGGTGCGGACCCGAATTTCCACTACCTCTGGGGCGGCACCTATCGTTTTACCGTTCTCACAGGGATCTTTGGCGACGGCGAAGGCGGCAAGACGCGGCTGCCGGAGCATCCCGACATGGCCGCTTTCGCACGTCTGGTGCTTGAGGCCGGCGCCAATCCAAATGAAAGCCAGGGCGCGTACAACCGCTGCTTCAGCCCGGACAACACGCATCTGGACCTGATGCTGGAATACGGCCTGAAAGACAGCGACCCAAGCAATTGGTGGCAGGCGGTGGACGGCGCACGTCCGGACACCCATCGCACGATGCACTGGAACCTGATCATTGCCCTGCGTTGGGGGTTTGCGGAACGGGCGCGGTTGCTGATTGAACACGGCGTCGACATCACCACACCCGACACCAACAGCTATCCGACGTTCACGGAGGGGTTCACACCCTATCAATCGGCCTTGCTGAGAGGGCTGCCCGAGATCGCCGAACTCATAAAGTCAAAGGGCGGCGATGCCAGTCCACTGCCGGAGCGGGCGCAGTTTTACGCGGCCTGCATGTCCGGAGACTTGGAGACCGCGCAGCGTCTCAAGTCGGCTCACATGGGGCACTCCACAGGGACTGAGGCCGAGATGCTGCGCGAGGCGGCGGGCAACGGTCGGCTCGATGCGGTCAGGACGATGATCGCACTCGGGTTTGAGCTCAGCCCCAGAGGGTCTCAGACCCCCCTTCATGCCGCGGCTTGGCGTGGGCAGGTCGCGGTCCTTGAGGTGCTTCTCGCCGCCGGCGCGGATGCCAAACTCCGTGATCCGGAACACCACTCCCCGCCGCTTGGACACGCGCTCCACGCCCAACAGAAGGACGCAATCGCGCTCCTGATGGACGCTGAGATGGACATTTTCACGGCTGCGTCGGTGGGCAACCTATCTCAGATCGAAGCGCGCCTGGCCGACGACCCAAACTGGTTGGATGCAAAGTTCGAAGACGTGCTCCACCCCGCCTCAGCCCCCTGCGACACCCTCTGGGTCACGCCCGTGTGGAGAGCCGCCCTCAATGGACAATGGGACAGTGTAAAGTACCTGGTGCAAAGAGGCGCAGACCTGTCCGTGCCGAACCCAAACGGTCAGACGCTCGCGGAATATGCCGAGGAGTGCGGGCAGACAGACCTGCTGGGGACCTAGAAGACCCGATCCGTCAACATACCGCACACGGCGCCCTCGGTCTCCGCGAGAAACAGCGAAGATGCGAGGATCACAGCACCTGGCGCGGCGCGCCTCGTTCTATGGGGTCTCAACCATGGATCACGCGCCCCAGTCGGCTTGACCTGCCCCCCCCCACTTGGCTCACGCATGACAGGTGCAAGCGGGCTCCTGGCGTCGTTGCGGTGGACCGCACCCACCTCAAATTCACCCGCCCGGTGATTGCGATTTGATCCTCCAAGGGAATACGGGCCTCCACCCACCCAGCGATAGGTTGCTGCGAGGTGATCTGTACCGAGCTACCTTGCCGGTTTTCTCGCCGGAAAGGGGCAAGCTGAAGGGATTGCCGACACGAAACATGGCAACGGCCCGCTTGGGAACGTGTGGCATGTGCCGGTCTGAGGTCTTGTGCTCCGTCGATGGTGACGCCGCAGCGGGGTTGTTCTCCGCGTCGAAGGGCGCGGGCGTTGGACGGGTGACCAGCAGCGGTCGATCTGTGCTGAGGTTGGGGCGGAGGTTGCGCTCCGGCGCGGCGCTCCGACATGCTGGCTGAACGTGTCGGCCACCCGGCAACCTCGGAGCAGTTGGCAATGCTCTGGGAGGATGAGGAGGATCGGGAAACGATCCGGGGGGCCCGTTCCACGTGACGCTGATCACGCATGGTCGCCTCTCAGCGCGCACATTTGGCGCACAGCGCACCGAGGGGAACGCGGCGCATCCAACAAGGCCATCCGCGCCGCGAAACCCGTGATGGTGAGAGACCGAACCCAGATCACTGGGCGAACCGCGACCCACCAAGTCCCGCTCGCAATCGTCCGGGGTGCGGCGCGAATGCCCATTGTTGATCAAGGGATGTCGCACCAGCGCGCTCAGTCCTAGCAAACTGACTGCGGTGCGCAGGTGAAACGACCCGTTGCAAAACGTGGCTTCGCTCACACGAGGCGATCCGCGCGAGCATTCCGGCACCCAACCGGTCTGAACACCGACCAGGCACACCGCAATGCCATCTCCGAGTTGCAGAAGGAAAGCACGCTTGCGAATGAGTTCGCACAGAGACAATGCCAGTGCCGCAACAAAGGCCTTGAAGCTGAAGATCAGACCTGTGCGTGGCGTTCAGTCGACGAAGACGGTCTACGCGACAATCAAGGGCTTCGAGACCGTGCTGTCACGACGCAAAGGCAGCCAACCCCCAGGGCGGCATGCCGGGCGGAACCTCCTCGTCGAGCGGGCTGTCGGACTTGAGACATCGCCATGCGCCGAAGCGACGGAAGCGGTCACGTGCGAACACAGGCTCCCAGCCAAGCCGCGAGCTCCGGCTTGCAACGGGGCCGGGCGTGGCGTCTCCACGTCAACGCCGTCGGTCCGCACTCGTCCCCAAGGCCGGCGCCCCCCACGCGGAACTGGTCCAGACCGCTGACCTCGTCTCTTGGACAGCAGGGAGCGCGGACGTGCCTCGAAGCGCCAGCTCCAGGGCAGCGGACTTCTTCGCAGAAAGAAATCTCCAGCCACCAGCGGCCGCCCCGCTCATTCCGCTGCGATCTTGCCGTCGACCGGCAGCGGCCGGTCGAGCACGAGGACGCCGTCATCGGCCGCGCGCCGCGGCGCCGTGGGGTCAAGCGCGCGCGCGAGGCGGCCGAGCATGCCGGTGATCTGCGCCTGCAGCACGAAGACGGCGGGCACGCAGATGATCACGATGACGGTCCCGAAGAGGACGCCGAAGCCGATCGAAACGGCGAGGGGGATCAGGAACTGCGCCTGCAGCGAGGTTTCCATGATGAGCGGAAACACCCCGAGGAACGTCGTGAGCGAGGTGAGCATGATCGGGCGGAACCGCTCCTTCGTTCCGCGCACCACGGCGTCGCGCAGCTCGACCCCCTCGGCGAGGTACTCGTTGAAGAGATCGACCATCACGAGCGAGTTGTTGATGACGACCCCCGCGAGCCCGATGATCCCGAAGATCGACAGGAGCGTGAGCGGCAGGCCCATGATGAAATGCCCCGCCACCGCCCCGACAAGGCCGAGCGGGATGGCGAGCATCACCACGATCGGCTGCACGTAGGACCGGAAAATGAGCGCGAGAAGCGCGAAGATCACGAAAAGCGCGATCGCCACCGCCTGGCCGAGGGCCGAGGCCGCATCGCCCTGCGTGCGCTGCTCGCCGCCGAACCCGACGATCAGCCCGTCATAGCGCGCGGTGAGGGCGGGGACGAGGTCGGTCTGAATGATCGTGTTGGCCTCTTGGCCCGTGATGACGGCCGGATCGACATCGGCCGTGACAGTCGTGATCTGTCGGCCGTTGCGGCGCAGGATCTCGCTCGGCGCGAGACCCTCCTCGATCCGGGCGACGGCCGAGAGCGGGATGATGTCGCCCGAGGGCGTGGTGATCCAGCTGTCGAGGAGATCGGCGAGGCTGTCGCGATCCTCGGCCGGGTAGCGCACCACGACCTCGACGTTGTCCGCGCCGCGCTGAACCGTCGTCGCCTCGAGCCCGAGGAACCCCGCGCGGGTCTGGGTGGCGAGGTCCTCGAGGCTGACGCCCCAGATCCGCGCATCGTCGCGGAGCGCGAGGCGGTACTCCGTGCGCCCGGCGGAGTTGTCGTCGCGGATCGAGAAAAGGCCCGGAATGCCGCGCAGGCCGTCGCGCAGCTCCGCGACCACCGGGCTGATGTCCTCCCCATCGGGGAGCGAGAGCTCAACCGCGACCGGGTCGCCGGCGCCGACGAGCTGTGCCGAAACGGTCAGGCTCGACACGCCCGGCACATTGCCGATGGCCGCGATCCATGCGGCTTCGAACTCCGAGGTCGGCCAGTCGCGCAGCTCGGGGTCGGTGATTTCGACGACGACATTGGCGACAGTGGCGCCCGTGGCGCGCTCGCCACCGCCGGGACCGCCGCTCTCCGCGCCGCGGCCGACAACGACGTTCTGCCCGACGAGGACGGGCGGCGCATCGGCGCTGAGGCGCGACTGGATCTCGCCCGCGGCCGTGACAGCGGCCTGGCGCACGTCCTCCGCGACCCGCTCGGTCATCGCGAACGTCGTGCCGTCGTTCATCTCGATGTTTGCGGTCACGAACGTGCCGTCGATCGAGGGAAAGAAGTTGAACCGCACATAGCCGTGGGCGAGGAGGCCGACCGTCAGGATCATGAGCGCGATCGCGCCCGCGATCGGGACCAGCACCCGGCGCGTGGTGAAGCGCAGCATCGCATCGAGCGGGCCGTTGATGAAGGCCTGCAACACGCGGTCGACGCCACCCCGCACGACCCCGAGCGCGCGCATCACAAGCGTCGGGCGACGCTCCGGCGACAGATCGAGCGTCGAGAGGTTGCGCGGCAGGATGAAGAGCGCCTGCAAGAGCGACATGCAAAGCACGATCATCACCACGAGGGGGATATCGGAGAGAAACTTGCCGAGCGTCCCGGGGAGCTGCAGGAGCGGCCAGAACGCCACAAGCGTCGTCGCGGTCGAGAACACCACCGGCACCGCAATCCGCTGTGTCGCGCGCACCGCCGCCTCCCGCGGGCGGATGCCGCGCTCGTTGTAGGTGTAGACGTTCTCGGAGACGACGATGGCGTTGTCGACAATGATCCCGATCGCGAGGATGAACCCGAACAGCGAGATCATGTTGATCGACATGCCGAGCGCCGCCATCGCGGCGAGCGCGGCGGCGAAGGAGACCGCGATCCCGAGCGCGGACCACGCCGCGAGCCGGATGTCGAGAAACAGCGCGAGGCAGACCACGACCAGTGCGAGGCCCACAAAGGCGTTCGAGAGCAAGAGGTCGAGGCGCGATTGCAGCTCGCGCGCATCGTTCTGCCACACGCTCGCCGAAACACCCTCCTGCAGGCTCGGCTGGAAGTTCTCGCGCAGATAGGTCTGTGCGACATCGACGATCTCGAGCACCTGCTCGTCGCCAACGCGGAAGACGTTGACCGACACCGCGCGCTCGCCGTCGAACGAGGCCGAGAGGTCGGTGTCCTCGAACCCGTCGGTGACAGTCGCGACATCGCGCAGAAACAGCCTCCCGCCGTTCTCGCCCGTCCGCACGACGACGTTCTCGAAATCTGTCCGGGTGTAGTTCCGGCCCACAGTGCGGATCGGGAAGCTCACCGTATCGGTGTCGATCGCGCCGCCGGGCAGCTCGAGTGAGTTTTGCCGGATCGCCGTCGCGACCTCGGCCATGGTGAGGCCGTAGGCGCGCATCGTGTCGCGATCGACCTCGACCGTTACCTCGTAGTCGCGCCGGTTCGCGACCTCGACATAGGACACCGCATCGAGGAGGAGGAGCTCGTTGCGCAGCCGTTCGGCCTCTTCCGTCAGGACCCGCTCGCTCGCGGTGCCGTGGACCGCGATCTCGAGCACGCGGGTCGAGTTGGTGGACTGCGTCACGACCGGTTCCTCGACGTCCTCGGGGAAGACGTCGATGCTGTCGACTTCGGTGCGGATTTCGTCGAGCTTTTCCTGCAGATCCTCGCCGAGGAAGAAGGTGACCGTCACGCCGCCCCGCCCTTCGGAGATGCTGGCCGTGACCTCGTCGATGCCGTCGACGGCGGTGAGCTCGTCCTCGATCGGGCGGATCACGCTCTCCTGGATCTCGGTCGGCGAGGCGCCGGGATAGCTGACCGAGATGTTGACGCTGTCAAGCGTGATCTCCGGGAAGGTCTTCTGCGCGATGGTGAGCGCTGAGAGCATGCCGAGCGCGCCCACGAGGACGACTGTCAGCATCGCGGCGACGGGATGCTCGGCGCACCAGCGGATCGCGGCGTTCATTGGAGCGCTCCCGTCTCGAGTGAGGCCCGTTCGGCGGTCTCTGCCACGTCGCGAAGCGCCATGCCCGGGACCGGCGCTGCAAGCGGGGTGAAGACGACAGCTGCGTCCGCCGGCGCGTCGGCGATCTCCACGAAGGACCATTCGCCGTCCACATGCACCCGGCGCGCGGGCAGGATGCGCAGCACGCCCGCGTCGCTCAGCCAGAGCCGGTCGCCGCTGCGCACCGCGACGGAGGGGACGCGGTAGATGTTGTCGCGCTCGGCGCCGTCGATGACGACATTGGCGAAAGCGTTGATCAGCGCGGGCGGCGCGCCTGACGCGAGCGCGCCCGCCCCGCCCTCCGCTCCGAGGAGCGCGTCGAGGCGCACGGCGGCTGTCAGCGTGCGCGTTGCAAGGTCGAGCTGCGGCTCGACACGGTCGATGTGGCCGCTCCAGCGGAACGTCTCGTTGCCGAACGGGATGTCGATGCGCGCGCTCGGCGCGGCGCCTGCGAAGAGCCCGGGGATGAGCGCGGCATCCGCCTGCCTGATCGCGATGTCGACCTCGAGCTTGTCGGGCGTGAACGCCTCGGCAAGGACTTGGCCCGCGGCCACCACATCGCCCACCTCGACCGCCTTCGACAGGATCGCACCGTCGAAGGGCGCGCGGATGCGCCGGTCTTCGATCTCGATCTCCGCCGCCGCGCGCGCTGCACGCAGACCATCGAGCGTCGCCTCGAGCTCGGTGATCTGGGAGCGGAGCTGGTCGACCTGCGTCTGGGTTGCGACCTGGCGCTGGAACAGGGCCTCGGTTCGGGCGAAATCGTCGCGCAGCTGGCCGAGCCGCGCCTCCGACGCCGCGATGTTGGCTGCGGTCTGGGTGAGCGTGGTCTGCTGCGCGCGGTCGTCGATCTGGACCAGGAGATCGCCCTCCGCAAAGGCGCCGCGGTCGATGATTGCGGGGTGGACGCGGGTCACGAGCCCCGACGCCTGCGCCGAAACCGAGACTTGGCGGATCGGCACGACAAACCCCTCACCCCGTATGGGCAGCGGCCCCTCGTGGCGGATGAGCGCCCCGGTTTCGACCAGCGCCACCGGACGCTCGGCCGGCTGCGCCTCAACCACGTCTCGGTTCGCGCCGAGATACTGAAAGCCGAGAACGCCGCCCGCGACGATCGCCACCGCCACGACGAGCCAGAACACCTCGCGCGCGACGACGAGACCGGTTCGAAAGATCCTGCGCATCATGCCACGCCCCCTTGCTGACAGCACTGTCAGCAATTTAGGAGCCGTTGGCAATCTTCAACCCGGGACGCTAGACTTTTTTTGGCGGCGCCCCGCGCGGAGCACGAGGGAGACTATGACGACCGACATCGCACATGGCGACGCGCCGGCCTATCGCCGCCGGAAAGACCACCGCCCCGACGAGATCGTCGCGGCAGCGCTGGAGGAGTTCAACTTCCGCGGCTTCGCCGGCGCCAGCATGGCGCGGATCGCCAAAGGCGCGGGCGTGTCGCGCGCCACCCTCTATCTCTACTTCGAGAACAAGGAAGCGCTGTTTCTCGCCGTGGCCGAGGCCGCGATGGCGGGGTTCACCCGCGATGCGGCGCGGAAAGTGGAGTTCGACGACCACACGACGGAGGAAACCCTCCGCGCGCTCTTCCGCCAATTCTACGCGATGATGACGAGCACCAAGAACAGCGCGCTGATGCGCATCCTGATCTCGGAGGGGCCGAGCATGCCGGGCCTCGTGCAGGCCTACCACGAGCAGATCCTGCGGAACGGCCGCCAGCTTCTCGAGCGCATCATTGCCCGCGGTCTCGAGCGGGGCGAGCTGCGCCCGTGCCCTGCGACACGCATCCCGCAACTTCTGATCGCGCCGGCGATGTTTTTCGCGATCCATTCCATGGTCTTCGGCGAGCTCGAGACGCTCGACGAGGAGGCGTTCGCCGAGGGCCATCTCGACATCATCATGCGCGGCATCGCCGCCTGAGCACGTCGGCGCAGACCCGCAACTGCCCGCCCCAGCGGGCACAAAGAGCCGGACCAGAAGCAGCCGGGAGCATCCGCGTCCCGCTCTGAACCGGACCATCCGCACACTGCGCCGGCGGTGCGACGTCCCACATGTCGCTCTGGCCGACATCTGACGCGATCCGCAGGCCAGCGACAGTTTCACGGCGACGGTCGCATTGCCCCAAGTCCCAACCGAGGTCCTTTGCACCGAGGGCGGTCATGCAACACAGATCGCCGTCCGAGCACCATCGCCCCCCCCGCGGGACGTCATTCCCCGCGCCGTCCCTTGGCGCTATCCTCTCCCCGCCGTCGCTCCCATGCCAGAGCACGCCCTCACCGTTGCTCACTCAACAGAGTATCGTGGGGCCCAGAAGGCTCGGGACTGACAAAGCGACCTAAGAGGCACCAGCGTCCCTAGGCATGTCCCCTCTCGGCAGACCACTCCGTGATCGCCTGCCGGGCAGATGGACGAAACGTAGCCGCGTCGAAGGCAAGTGGCGCAACCTGCTACGCGCAAGAGATCCGTCGGATCGGATGCTCGACATCCGCCTGCGGTGGGACGATTGGCCTTCGTCCAACCGTGGTCCAAGGACAATGGCGAGCTCCTCTCAGCGCAAGTGTGTGTGGCAGCACCGCCCTGCACCGACACGGCTCACACCACCCGGAGCGTCGCCAGCGAAAAACAACACTCGATCAGACTCGCACGTCGCCAGTCTCCGGCATGTCGTCCAGTGGTAGCGGAACACTCACCGAAACCGACCACGCCGCCACAAAGCGGCGACTCGGATCCCGCCAAAGCGTTCGATCCCCACGACCGGCCAAAGCGACCCGAAGCGAGATCGACACCAGCCGAACGATCAAGCCCGGCCACATCCATCAGAGGCAACCAGACGTCAAACCGCACCCATCAACAGACGGATGCACGCCGCGGTGCCACCCGCACATAGCCGCGCCATAGGCGCACCAAGGCAACAGTCGGCGTTGCCACGTCACCACGACCTGATCGGCAAGACGCGGTGTCGATGTGAGGTCAGGCCACACCCGCTGCGCAAGCCCGGGCTTCGAATGCTCCCAGTCGGCGGCCTTTGGTCCGGATTGGTGCGCGTGGGTGCACAGGAGCGGTGAAATGGGTGCGAACAGCCGAATGACAGCACACAGCGCGTTGCAATCCACCGGGACATCGGACGCCTCGCATGCACAGCTCCCACTTGCCGAACCGCCGGAAGATGCCGACTCGAACACTGCCGCGTTCCCGGATGAACATCTCGGCGACACCGACGGTTACAGGTCGCGCCTCTGTAGCAGTCCATCCAGGATGAAGTCGACGCTGCGGGCGTCTGCAGTGTGCTGCGGCTCTCCGGTGTCATTGCAGAAGGCGACTGTCAGGAACGTCTGATGGCCCGGCAGACCACCGTTAGGGTCTGGCGCGATTGGCGGAGCCTGGATCGTGAGACGGCTGAGCAGAGCGACGCTTGCTCGACCTTAAGGACCGCCTGGACCTGACCAGTGAGGATTGTTTGCTGCGCGCCCTTTAGGACGTGGCCCAGCTCGGTGCCTCAGGTCTTCCTGGTGGGACCGCCTTCACGGCGGGTGCGGCGAAGCGCGGGGTCAACCCGACCCCTGAGGCCGGCGGCGGCTCCGAACGCCCCGGGCGCAGGGTGCACCTGGTTGAGCGATAAGTCCGACACGCACCGCCAGGAGACCTTGAGCACCGGTCCGGGAAAAGCCACCTGCCGCTCCAGGATCCCCTGGGAATGTGGTCCCAGGGTGAAGGAAACCTCTTTCCGTTTGGGCGCGCGGGTCGGTCGGTGCAGACTGACTGTCCCGTGCCGCTGGACCATTCGGTTGCTTAGAGTGTCCAAGAGCAAGACAAACTGCGCCCTAGGTTGAGCACACCTGCTCCGGCCTGCAGCCGGGCTCCACCGAAACCCATGGCATCAGCCCGCGCGAGAAAAGGTGGCTCGCGGGCCTTTGCGCGGACCTGAGGACTGGCTGGTGGTCACTCAATCAAACCGCGTCCAACTCACTGAAACGCCTCGAACAACGAATGCTCCGGATCCTCGTTCGACGGAGGCAGGCCGGGAGCCGCGAGGACCCCCAGCCAACCATGGGTCTAGGCGCTGACGTCGATGTCAGTCGGCGAGCCAGTTGAACCAAGGCTCGTGTTGGCCGGCGACAAGGCCGTTGTGGAGGTTGTCGCCGCAATGGGAGGCGAGGCGGAGCGTGAAGGGCGCGCCGGCGGACTTGCCCGGGATCGGGACCGGAACGGCGCGGGGCGTCTCGCGGGTGAAGGCCGGATCGGCGGGGTCGAAGCCCTCGTAGCGCTGGAAGGGATAGGCGCCGCCGATCAGCGGGAAATCGAGCGCCACGGTGACGCTGCCATTCCCGTCAGCATCTGTCGTGAAGCCGTTGGACGCGGTGGAATTCGGGTTCTTCATGATGTGGATCGCCTCCTCAAGGAGGGTGGTCGGCACCAGCGCAGTCGCGCCGGTCTTAATGATCGGGCTGCCACCGAAGCTCTCCCCCGCAGCGTCCTTGCCGGCCAGCATCAGCCAGATGGTAAAGAGCGTGTCGGGCCGGCCGTTCTCCATGCTGACGGTCACGACCGAAGACGTCGCGTCCTGGCTGACCGTCAGATGGGCGGTCGCCTCGGCCCAGCCGGTGGCGGAGCGGTTGCCGTCCACATGACAGCGGCCGATGGCGTCGGTGGCGTGGCGGGTGAAGGCGCCGTCATAGAGGGTCTGCATCCCCGTGGGAGACGAGGCGGAGGCCTCGCCGGCCATCACCAGGGTCAAGGCAGAGAAGACAGCGCGGGCGGAGTTCGAAAAGAGCGACATGGGGGTCTCCTGTTTCTGTCGGTTTCGATGCCTGCACTCTCACCCCCCCGCATCAGCTCGCCGTATCACGGACCGACCCTCGCGCGTTCATTCGCCGTGAGATCCGTGAATTCCGCCGTGAGATGCGTGAAGCGATTGTGACTTCGCTCGGGCGGCGGGGGCGTGAACTCAGGCCCCCGGAGTTCACGGCGGCAGGCGGGGAGCTCACGCCGAGTTTTCTCAAGTTCACTCATAGTTTCCAACGGGTTCCGGGTGGAGGAGACAGCGCGCTCACGGGGGCCGGGCAAAGTGCTGGCATCGAACGAACCAAAGGAGAAACGTCGATGTCTTATCTGGTCAACAGCAGCTACGGCCCCTCTGATCTGGAGCGTGCCACAGTTCCCTTCATCCTCGCCTGCGCAGCGGCCAATCGGGGCGCTGCCCGGGTCTTTCTGACAGGGGATGCGCTGAACCTCGTGGTGCGTGGCCGCGCCGAGGGGCTGGTGGCCGAGGGGTACACCCCGGTGGCCGATCTGATCGCCGAGTTTGTGGAGAAGGGCGGGATCATCTGGGTCTGCAAAGTCTGTGCGGCGGTGATGGCCATCGCCCAGGACGACCTCATCGCCGGGGCCGAGATCGGCGGCGCCCCGAGCAGCATGGATTTCCTCGAAGCGGGCGGGAAGGTCCTGCTCTGAGCGCGACACTGCGGCGGCCGATGCCGCCCCGACATCTGAAAGGACCACATTGATGATTGGCTCTCAACTGAACGGCGCCCCGCGTCGCCCCGGCCTCCTGGCCACCCTCTGGGCCTGGTCGGAGATGCGGCGCCAGCGCCGGCACTTGGCCAGGCTGTCCGCGCATGAGCTCAAGGATATCGGGATCTCGCGCCTCGAAGCCCATGCCGAAGCCCGCCGCCCGTTCTGGGACACGCGCCCGAGCCAGGGCCTCTACCGCGTCGACCGGCAGGACCTTCCCTTCGGTCTGCGCTGGATGAGTGCCCAATGAGGCAAGAGCGGCCCCGCGCCATGCCCGCGGGGCTGCACTCAGGACAGACCGGCGAGCTTCAGGCCGGAGACATACGTGTCCACCTGAGCCGGGTTGCGCAGGTAAAAGAGGCGGCTCTCGACGAAATCGCAGGTGATCCCGGGGCGCATGGACTTCAGCCGGCTCAGGGCTGAGCTGGCTTCGTTGCAGAGCCCTGCATGGGCGAGGGCCGAGGCGCGGATCGCCGTCGGCCAGTAATGGGCATTGGGGGTCGCCTCGGCCTGCGCGGCCCAGGCATCCGCCTGCTCATAATCTCCGCGAAAAAGCAGAGCCGTGGCGCCGTAGCTCAGGAACGCCCAGCGGTAGGGGTCGGTCGGCGACACCCGCACCGCCTCCTCAAAGCAGGTCATGGCTTCGTCAAGCGCGCCCGCATAGGCCATGCTGTCGCCGAGCCCGCAATGGGCCTGAGCCATGTTCGGGTTGAGATCGATCGCGCTCCGAAGATGGGAGATCGACTGCTCATACTCCCCCCGCGCCAACAGGACCCGGCCCAGCGCGAAGCGCACCACCGCATCATCGGGGTCGAGGCGGGCGGCGGTCTGCGCCAGCTCCTGAGCCTCGGCAAGCAGCGCGTCCACCGCCTCGGCTTCAAAGTAAATCGTCGAGATCACAATGGCATAGGAGAGCCGAGCGTAGGCGAGACTGAAATTGGGGTCAAGCTCGATGGCCCGCCGGAAGTGCCGCTGCGCCTCGCAATTGGTGGAGGCGTCGAACTCGTACTGGATCGCGAGGCCCCGGTGGTAGCAGTCCCAGGCGTTCATTTCGGAGAAGGCAATCGAGCGGCAGTGGCGCCCGACCAACCGCTCCAGCGTCGATTCGAGCGCGCCGACCACGGCGTCCGAAAGGCTGTCCTGGAGGTCGAACATGTCGTCCGTCTGCCGCTCGAACCGCTCGACCCAAAGGTAGCGGCCGTCGCGCGGGTCGGCCAATTGGATGGTCAGACGGAACCGGTTGCCCTGGGAGCGGAGCGAGCCATGGATCAGGTAGTCGATCCCTTTCTCGCCGTAGATGGCACTCATCTCCGCGCCGGTGAGGCGGGCGCCATGGGTGCTGCCGCCGGCCTTGAGGTCGAGCCAGGAGAACCGGGCGAGCTTGGTGGACATGTCCTCCACCAGCCCGTCGACCAGAAACCCGTTATCCGCCTCCGAGGCCATCCAGGCGAAGGGCACGATGGCCAGGGACGTCCGCCCCTGCTCCTCAGCGGAGGCGGCGGGCACGGATACCGCGGCGACCGGCCCCTTCTCACCCTTGATCTGGGCGACGAGGGTCTGGAGCTCGGCACCGACCTCGATTCCAAGCTCCTCCTGCAGCGTGGCCTCGTAGGCCTTGAACGCCTGGATCGCTGCCGCCCGGTCGCCCTTCTGCGCCAGAAGGCGCAGGTGGATCATCTGGGCCGCATCGCTCCAGGGGTTCATCTCCGTCACCCGCCGGGCACTGGCCAGCGCCGCGTCGATATCCCCTTGCCGCAGCGCAACATCGGCGGCGCGCTCAAGCACCTGGGTCGACAGTTCGGTGATCCGCTGCCGTTCCGAGGCGATCCAGTCCTCGAACTCCGCCTGCTGGCCATAGAGCCCGTCGAGGAGCGGGCCGCGCAGATAGGACACCGCCTCCAGCATGTCCGCATCCGTCCCGGACGCGGCGAGGCGGGAGAACTGATCGACATCGATCCGCACGGCATCAGGATTGAACCCGATCCGGTCCTGCTCGGTGATCACCACCTCAGGCCCATCGCTCGGCAGGATCCGGCGCAGCTTCGCCGCCGCCTGACGCAGACTTTGGCGCGCCTGATCGGTGAAACGGTCGCCCCAGAACAGGTTCACGACGCGGTCCCGCGTGGGCGGCATCTCCGTGTTCATCGCCAGGAACGCGATCAGCCCTTGCGTCTTTGCCCCCGCGATGGTCAGCGGCCTGCCGGCCCTGTCCAGCACCTCAAACTTCCCGAAGAGCCGAATGTCGATCATTAAAATGCCTCCCAGATGTCGAGGCCCGTTTAGCATACCGTCGCATTCGGAACTTGGAGACTGTCTGAAGGAAATCTGGAGGGATCGGGCACGTCACGGGATTGCGAGCGCGAACTGCCCCGGTAACATGATCGTGTGGACTACACGTTTGGGACATACACCTTCAGCTTGCGGCGCTTGCAGCTTCTAAAGGGCGAGGAGGCCGTCCCTTTGGAGCCGCAGGTCTTCGCGATCCTGCGTCTCCTGATCGAGAACCACGAGCGGGTGGTGACGAAGGACGAGATCTTCGACATCGTCTGGAAAGACCGCGCGGTCTCGGACGCCGCGCTCAGCAGCGGGATCAAGGTGGCCCGCGCGGCGGTGGGCGATGACGGCGCCCGGCAGGAGGTGATCCGAACGGTCCACGGCCGGGGCTTTCACTTCGTCGCCGACATCACCATCGCCAGCGCAGAGATACCTTCGGTTCAGCCCCGCGCCCACACCCGCCCCAGCCTGGCGGTGCTGCCCTTTCAGATGCTGGCGCCCGACGCCGCGCAGCGGGCCTTTGGAGAGGGGCTCGAGCACGACATCACCACCGCGCTCGGCCGGATCCGGGCGCTTTACCTCGCGGCAAACCACGGGGAGGCCGATCCCCGCCGTGTCGCCGTGGATCTCGGCGTGCGCTACCTGCTGTCGGTCCGGCTTCGCTTTGCGGGCGATGCGTTTCGCCTCAGCGCCGCCCTCCTCGATGCCGAACATATGGAGGAGGTGTGGGCCGACACCTTCTCCGGCACGATCGACGACACCTTCCTCGCCCAGGACCGCGTCACCGCGGCCGTCATGGGCGCCCTCGTCCCCACCATCATCGAGGTCGAGATCGGCCGCGCCGCCCGTCAAAGTGCGGCGCCCCAGACAGCCTATGACGCCTTTCTCCGGGCCATTCCGCTCTGCCTCACCTCGCACCGGGCGCAGAATGCCGAGGCCGTCGCCCATCTCAAGGCCGCCCTCGACCGGGACACGGACTATGCGCATGCGCACGCCCTCCTCTCCTGGTGCTACGGCCAGCAGCTGACCTATCAGTGGACCGAGGATCCCGCCGCGGCCCGGGACATGTCGCGCGACCATGCCGCCATCGCGCTCCGCCTGGCCACCTCCGACAGCCTGGTCCTGACATTTGTCGCCAATGCCGAGACCGCGGCCCGCAACCATGACGCGGCCGAATATCACGTCCGCAAGGCGCTGGAGTTCGAGCCGAGCTCCGCTTGGGCCTGGAGCCGCCTCGGCTACGTCCACCTCTTCCGGGGCGAATCGGAGCCGGCCTTGGAGGCCTTTGAGCGGGCGCTCTTCCTCAGCCCGCACGATCCGATGCGCCACAGCGTGTTCTTTGGGCTCGGTGCGACCCATTTCTGCCGCACGGACTATGCCACGGCCCTGCGCTGGCTCGATCAATCCATGATCGAAAACCCCGACAGGGTCTGGATCCACCGCCTGGTTGCAGCCTGCGCGGCGGAGATCGGCGATGCCGACCGCGCGCGGGCCTCCGTCGCCATCCTGCGCCAATCTCAGCCCGATGCGACGGCCGAGTCGCTCGCCACAGCCATCCCGATCACCGATGACGCGTTTCGCGCCCGGCTTCTGTCGTCCTACAAAAAAGCCGGCCTTTAGCGCCGAATTCCCGCGAACTCACAGCGGAGTTCACAGCCAACTCACGGCGGCTTTCGACGCGTGCGTCACACAGCACCCAGTTCGAAACACACAACTGGAAGCACCCGACATGACCATCTTCACCCAAACCCACCGGTCTCCCGCCGAAACCTTCGGCCCCTACTCGCCTTGGCCCCGCCGGAGCAAGAAACGCGCCGTTCTCTGGGTCGGCAGCGGCGTCGCCGCCTTTGGCGTCTTCGTCCACTGCGTTCTGCCGATGCTCGTCGCCTGAGCTTGCCGAGGAGGATGTCCCGATGACACAATTCGACCGCAGGTTTCAAACACAGGGCCGCGCGCGCCGCGCGGGATCTGAGATGCTCTACGCTTCGATCCTCGACACGATCGGCAACACGCCGACTGTGCGCATCAACAATCTGGGCCCCGCCCATGTCGAGCTCTACGCCAAGCTCGAGGCGTTCAATCCGCTCGGCTCGGTCAAGGACCGCTTTGCGCTCGCGGCGATTGAGGCGGCGGAGGCCGAGGGCGCGCTGAAGCCCGGACAAACCGTGGTCGAGGCGACCTCCGGCAACACCGGCATCGGGCTCGCCATGGTCTGCGCGCAGAAGGGCTATCCGCTGGTCGTCACCATGGCCGAGAATTTCAGCGTTGAGCGGCGCAAGCTGATGCGGTTTCTCGGCGCCAAGGTCGTTCTGACCCCGGCCTCCGAGAAGGGCTCGGGCATGGTCGCCAAGGCGGAGGAGCTTGCTGCGGCCCATGGTTGGTTCCTCGCCCGGCAGTTCGAAAACGAGGCCAATGCCGAGATGCATGCCCGCACCACCGCGCCCGAGATCCTGGAGGCCTTCGGCGAGGACGGGCTCGACATCTTCGTCACGGGCTACGGCACCGGCGGCACGCTCAACGGCGTCTCGCGCGTCTTCAAGGCACGGAGCCCCCGCACCCGGATCGTTCTGACTGAGCCCGACAACGTCCCCGTTCTCGGCAGCGGCATCGCCCAGCCCCGCGATGAGGCCGGGCGCCCCACGGCCAGCCACCCGATGTTCCGCCCCCATCTGATGCAGGGCTGGTCGCCGGATTTCATTCCTCACTTGGCGGAGGCGGCCAAGGCCAACATCGACGCGTTCCAGCCCGTTTCGGGCGCCGATGCCCTGACCGTCGCGCGCGACCTCGCCGCGAAGGAGGGGATCTTCTGCGGCATCAGCGGGGGCGCGACCGTCGCCGCCGCAATCAGCGTCGCCGAGCAGGCGCCCGAGGGCTCCAAGATCCTCGCCATGATCCCCGACACGGGCGAGCGCTACATCTCCACGGCCCTCTTCGACGAGGTCGCCGAGACCATGACCGACGAAGAGATGGAGATCTCGCGCTCCACCGCGGGCTACCGCTTCGATGTCTCGGTCGGGGGCACCGCCGCCGGGCCGGCAGAGGCGCCGAAACCCCATGCCACCGCCTTTGTCGACGACGTCATCGGCACCGAAAAGGTGGTCATGTTCGCCCTTGAATGGTGCGAGTTCTGCTGGTCCGTCCGCAAGCTCTTTGCCGCAGCGGGGATCGCGTTTCACTCCGTCGATCTCGACTCGGTCGCATTCCAGAAGGACAATCTCGGCGGCGAGATCCGCGTCGATCTCCGCGCCCGCACCGGCGCCCCGACCATCCCGCAGATCTTTGTCGGCGGCACCCATATCGGCGGGGCCACGGACGCCTTCGACCGGTTCAACGATGGCTCGCTGAAGGAGATGCTGGCCGCCGCAGGCGTGCCCTTCGACCCAACCATGGAGCGTGACGCCTACAGCTTCCTGCCAAGCTGGCTGCACCCGCGATGACCCGCATGACATTGGATCACTTGGACCTGGCCCCCCTGGCCCGGGCGGCGGACTATGCGGTCACCTATCGCAGCGGCACCCGCCCGCTCCACCCCCGGGCCACGGCGGCGGAGCTTCGGGACCGGTTCTGCACCGATTTGCCGGAGGGCCCGCGGGACGGAACCGCCGTCTTGGGCGACCTCATCGCAGCGGCGGAGCCCGGGCTCGTCGGCAACACCGAAGCCGGGTTCTACGCCTGGGTCATGGGCGGCTCCAGCCCCGTGGGCGTGGCCGCGGACTGGTTGACCGCGGCCTGGGGTCAGAACGCGGCCATCTACCAGACCTCCCCCGCCGCCGCGATTGCGGAGGAAGCCGTCTCCGCCTGGCTCCTCGACCTCCTCGACCTGCCCCGGAGCGCCTCGGTCGGCTTTGTCACAGGCGCCACCATGGCGGCCTTTGTCGGGCTCGCCGCGGCCCGCACGGCGGTGCTCGCCCGCGCGGGTCACGACTTCGAGGCGCTCGGCCTCCAGAACGCGCCTTTGATCAAGGTCTTTCTGAGCGACGACGCCCATATCTCTAACCACACCGCCCTCCGCCATATCGGCCTGGGGGAGGCCAACACCGTCCGCATCCCCTCCCACCCGGATGGCACCCTGAGGCTCGACGCGCTCAGCCCCGCGCTCGCCGCCCATGACGGGCCGACAATCATCATCGGGCAGGCGGGCCACATCAACTCCGGCGCCTTCGAGGATTTCGAGGCCCTGAGCGCCCTCGCCGGACGCCACAACGCCTGGCTCCATGTCGACGGCGCCTTCGGCCTCTGGGCTCGGGTTCTGCCCGAGAAGTCGGGCACAACCCGGGGTCTGGACCGCGCCGACAGCTGGTCCGTCGACGGGCACAAATGGATGCAGCTGCCCTATGACAGTGGCTTTGCCATCGTCCGGGACCCGGCCGCGCATCGCCGCGCCATGGACACCAGTGCGGGCTATCTCAACATCGCCGATGGCGATGGCCGCAACCCGACGCAATTCGGCCCCGAGCTGTCCCGTCGCGCCCGCGGCTTCGCCGCCTGGGCCGTGTTCCAAACCCTGGGACGCGAGGGCGTTCGGGCGCTCGTCAGCCGCCACTGCCGCGCCGCACGCCGCATAGCAGACCAGATCTCTCAGATCCCGGGGCTGGAGGTGCTCAATGACGTGACCCTCAACCAAGTGGTCATCGGCGCCGCGGAGAGCGCAACGATCCACCGCCTCTCCGACACGCTGAACACCCATCACAGCGTCTTCCTCCGCCCGGCCAAGTGGAAAGGCAAAGACGTCCTCCGCATCTCCGTCATCGGCCAGGCCACCAAGGACGCCGACGCAGACCGCCTCGCCCAAGCGATCCGCTCGAGCCTATAGGTCCGTCAGTCGAAAATGCGCTGACCCCTACCCCGCCACAGCATCGAAGTGCAAAGGGCAGGACGCTTGACGGGTGGGGGTGTCCGAGGCGTCGAGCTGCAGTGCCGGAGGACCCCGACCACATCCTTCAAGCCCCGCGCCAACCGCGATCGCATCCCTCGGGCCCGCGACACAATCACGAACTGGGGCTCATCCAGCGCAGTATCATTGCGCTGGGGATCTCGGACACCCGACCAAAAGACCCGGGCTCTCTCGGCAAGGGGCCGAGCCCGCACGCCATCGAGGCCAGTCCGGTCCTCGGTGCCACGTTGAAGCCGCCGCGTCGGCAAACCAAAGAGGTCGTGCGCTGCTTGCTCCAGCTCCTGGCGCCCGCGTTGCCGGCGCCGGATCACGCGACACTGGTTCACCGGACCGTGGCTGCGGACCTGCAGGCGCCAGGACAGGCAACATCCATGCGCACGACCTGACCGATGTCGGCGCGTGATCCGCGTCACCGGGACGCGCATCTCCGCAAACGCCGATGCGGCCATGGCGCGCAAACTTGGCTCCACCGTCGGGAAGGAGACTGGCCGAGGCCAGCTCAACACCGCCGAGGCGGATGTGCTCGGGCCGGAAAGAGGACCCTGGCGATCATCATGGCAAACAGGGCCCTCCGAGGCGAACCTCAAGATGGTTCGTGCGAATCGACGCAAGGTAAGTGGGAGACGCGTGGCGTTCTGGAGCAATGACCAATGCGCGTTGCACATGTGCCTTACGGCGCGAGGCCGCTCCCCGTCGATCAGTCAATCGAAACATGCGGGAAGATCCTCGGTGCGCAGCGCCGCGCGGGGGGAGTTCGCTCTTGTGACACGCACGGATCTCGCTCCGGCATGCGCCCCCTTGGCCTGAGAATGGCGGCGGGCGCGCCTCCCCTCAAACCAGGATGTGCATCCGGTCCCCGCGCGAGACGGTCTCGGTCGCCAGAACTGGCGCGCCGGTCGCATCGACACTGCCGGTGACGAGGGCCAGCACGGGTTGCGTGGGTGTGATTTCGAGGATCACCGTTTCATGTTGGGTGGGGCGGCGCGAGACGATCCGCGTGCCGGCGCGCCGAAAATCCGCGACGCCATGGGCGCTCAGCGCCGCGCGCACGCTGTCCAAGCGCTCGAGCGTCTCGATGATCCCGGGAAAGCGGCGGCCGTCGAAATAGTGTCGGACGACCTGCACCGCCGCGCCGTCCAAGCGCACCACGCGTTCGCCCGAGAGGATGTGCGCGGCGCCCGGCAGCTTCAACATCGGCGCCACTTCGGCCGGGATGCGCCGCAAAGCGCCCGCGATGCGCTCTGTCGACACGGCATAGCCTTGCGCGGCCGCATCGACGCGCAACCTCGGCCGATCGGTCAGCCGGTGCTGGCTCGCCTGATCCTGAACGAAAGCGCACTTGCCCTGCCAACTCACCACAAGACCATCTTTCTTGAGCGCGTCGATCGCCCGCCGCACCGCGTGCCGCTTGACCCGAAACCGCGCGGCGAGCGCGTCCTGCGTGGGAAGCGGGCGACCCGGCCGCGCCGCACCCCGCCTGATGTCTTGACGCAATTCCGTATAGACGTGCTTCCAGGACACAATGACCCCCGCCCCCGCCTGAAACTGCCGCCTCGATACCACCGCTGCGTGGATCTCCCGTGACAGTGGCGCAGGGTTTTTCGGGGAGGTCGCGCGTCAGAGGTGCGACAGACCGCCGGGGCCCGCCTCATATCCCGTCAGCGTGCGCTCGGCATGGGCGATCCGGTGCGACAGGAGCGCCGCGGCGGCCTCCGGCCGCGCGCCCGTGTTCGTCAGCTCCTGCGGGTCGGTTTGCAGATCGTATCCGAGCGGCGGGAGCGCCGCGAAATGGGTGTATGCAGCACCCGCCCCCCGCCAGCAGGCGGCACCGCCCTCGTCAGGCTGCAAGCCGAGGGGCGTGCCGCCCTTGATGCGGCGCAGATCGAACTCCAGCATCACGCCCTGGCGCCAGGGCTCGGGCGTGTCCCCCCGCAGCCAGGGGACCAGCGAGCAGCCGTCGAGCGCACGGGGCAAAGGCTGGCCGAGCCAGTCGAGGATCGTCGGCATCAGATCGACGCTCTCGGTGAAGGCATCGACCGTCCGCGCGGCGCCGCCGGGCTCGGCCAGGATCAGCGGGATCCGGAAGCTGGCCTCGAAGGGCCCGCCTTGCCGAAGAGGTGGTGGTCGCCCAAAAGCTCGCCATGGTCCGAGGTGAAGACGATCAGCGTCTCCTCCGTCTGGCCCGTCGCGTCGAGATGGTCGAGGATGCGCCCGATCTGGTGGTCGAGCTCGGCGATCATGCCGTAATAGGTGGCCATGGCCTGCGCGACGTCGAGATCCGAGAGATCGGCGATCAGGCCGGTGCCATGGGGAATGAAGCCCGGCACATCCGTCGTCTCAAGGAGATGAGCGATCAGCGGGTGCTCTGCCGCCTCGGCCCCTTTGGTGGCCGCGCGGCGCGGCGTGGGCATGTCCGCGGGGTCGAACATGTCGTGCCAGGGCGCAGGTGCGATGAACGGCGGGTGCGGGCGCATATAGGTGAGGAACATCAGCCAGTCGCGATCCTCGCGCACCGCCAGATGCTTCAGCGCCTGGTCGGTGTAGAACGCGTTGTCGGCGTCCGCCTCCGACAGCTGTGAGGGCGGCCAGCTGAGGCCCCGACCCGCCGGGATCTCGACAGGTGCCGGACGCCAGAGCGCGTCCATGTCGGCGACGTCATAGCCCTTGGATTTCAGCTCGGCCCGGAACGTGTCCTGACTGGCGTGATAGGGCGCGAGCGGCTTGAACCCCGGCAGAACGTCGCCGGTGATCTGGAACCGCGGATCGGCCGGGTCAGTGCCGCGCGGGTCGGGCGTTGTGGTGGTGTAGCCGACGAGCAGCGGCTCCACCCCACCGCGGCGCGCGGCGAGGGCGAGGTTGTCGAAGCGATCGTCGAGCGGCGTCCCGTTGATCACCGAGCGGTGCGTCATTGCGTAGAGCCCGGTCAGAAACGACGCCCGCGACGGCCCACAGGGCACGGCCACGGTCCAATGGTTGCGAAAGACCGTGCCACGCGCGACCAATCGGTCGACATTCGGGGTCTTTGCCACGGTGCCGCCCAGGGCCGAGATCGCGTCCCAGCGCCACTGATCGGTGAAGAGGATCAGAACCTTACGCGGCATGGGCGCCCCCGAGCCGCGCGCCTGTGCCGTCGAAGAAATGGAGATGCTCGGCCTGCGCGCCGACGCTCAGCCGCTCCCCCTGCGCGAGCCTCGGGTGGCCCGGCAGGCGCGCCTGCCACACTGTCTCGCCGTCGTTCAGGTGCACCAGCGTCTCGCCGCCCAAAGTCTCGACCAGCCGCACATCGCCTGCGACCGTCAGATCGCCGCCCTCGCCGGGGATCAGATGCTCGGGGCGCACGCCGATGCGCGCGGCCCCCGGCACGGGCGAGGCCAGATGCGCGGCGCCCAGGCGATAGCCGGCGCCATTTGACTGCGCCTCCTTCAGGTTCATCGCAGGGCTGCCGATGAACGCCGCGACAAATGTGTTCGCGGGCCGCTCATAAAGCGTGATGGGATCGGCCACCTGCTGCACGCGCCCCTCATGCATCACGACGATGCGGTCGGCCATCGACATCGCCTCGACCTGGTCATGGGTCACGTAGACCGTCGTGACGCCAAGATCCGACTGCAGGTTGCGGATCTCGGCCCGGGCCGACACCCGCAATTGCGCATCGAGGTTCGACAAAGGCTCGTCGAACAGAAACACCGCCGGGTCGCGCACGATGGCGCGGCAGACGGCCACCCTCTGGCGCTGCCCGCCCGAGAGCTCCCGCGGGAGGCGGTCGAGCAGCGCGCCAAGCCCCATAATCCCGGCCGCATGGGCGATCTTCTCATCCTGGGCCGCCCGGTCGAGCCCCTGCATGCGCAGCGCAAACCCCACATTGTCACGCACACTCATATGCGGGTAGAGCGCGTAGTTCTGGAACACCATCGCGATGTCGCGATCCCGCGCGCGCAAGCCGGTCACGTTCTGCCCGGCGATCCAGACCTCGCCCGCGCTCACCCGCTCAAGGCCCGCAATCATCCTGAGCGTCGTCGTCTTGCCGCAGCCCGACGGGCCCACGAGCGCCAGAAACTCGCCGTTCCGCACATCCAGATCGAAGGCGGCCACCGCGGTGACATCGCCGAAGAGCTTTTCCACCCGGCGCAGCGACACCTCACCCATGGCTCACCCTTTCAGACCCGAGGACACGAAGGTTTCGAGCACCTGGCGCTGGAACGCGAAAAAGACCGCAAGCGAGGGCAGGCTGACCAGCACCACGCCCGCCATCAGGCGCCCGAAATCGTCCCCTGTCTCCTCGTTGAGGAATTTGCGGAGGCCGATCTGGAGGGTCTCCGACGCGAGGCTCTCCGAGATCAAAAGCGGCCAGAAATACTCGTTCCACGCCTCGATGAAGATCACGATGGTCAGCGCGCCAAGCGCCGGGCGCAGGTTCGGCAAAAGCACGAGCCAAAGCTGCTTGAGCGAGCCCGCACCGTCGATCTCAGCCGCATCGAACAGCTCCTTCGGGAAGGCCAGCATGTGCTGGCGGAGGAGGAAGATGCCCAGAGGCATCACCAGGTTCGGCACGATGATCCCAGTCCAGGTGTCGAACCACCCCAGGTTCGCGATCAGGATGTAGTTGGGGATCATCGTGAGCTGCGGCGGGATCATCATCGCGCCGAGCACGACAAAAAAGAGCGGCTCGCGGAACCGGAACTCATAGCGCGCGAAGGCGTAGGCCGTGATGACGCTGAAGACGAGCTGGCCCACGACGCGGAAAAACGTCGTCCCGGCGGAGTTCCACAGATAGGTCAGGAAATCCGCATCGGTCAGGATCGCCACATAGTTCGACAGCGTCGGGTTTTGCGGCCACGGATAGGGAGAGAAGATCTCGTTATAGGGTTTGAACGAGGTTCCGAGCACCAGCAGCATCGGCACGAGGATCGCCAGGCACGCCGCGATGCACAGCGTATGGGCCACCACGGCCCAGGGGCGCGTGAGGGTCATTGGTAGTGCACCCGCTTCTCAATCGCCTTGGCCTTCAGGAAGGTCACGATGATCAGGAGCGCAAACAGCATCACCGTGCCCGCCGACCCGAAGCCCACGTTGAAGGTCACGAAGGCATATTGATACACCATGTAGAAGAAATTGGTGGTCGAGTTCGACGGCCCGCCCTGGGTCAGCACATCGATGGGCGTGAAGACCTGATTGAGCGACAGGATCACAGTTGCGATGGCCACGAAGAAGGTGGTGGGCGTCAGAAGCGGCCAAACCAAATGCCGGAAGATCGCCCAATCTCCGGCCCCGTCGATCTCCATCGCCTCGATGTAGTCGCGATTGATCGCGGCGAGGCCCGCCAGGTAGAGCAGCGTGTTGAACCCGATCACCTTCCAAGTGGAGAGGCCCAAAATCCCCCAGATCGCGAGATCGGCGTTGGTGAAGATCGGCGGCAACCGAAAGCCGTAGGGACGCCCGACCTCGGCGACGAACCCCATGATCGGGTTCAACAGCCACGAGAACGCCAGCGCCACGACCACAAAGCTCAGAAGCGTCGGCAGGAACACGACCGTCTTGTAGAAATCCCCGATCCGTCTCGGCATGGTCCAGATGAACACCGCGATCGGGATCGGCAGCAGGACTTTCAGCGGAATGGACGCCGCGATGTAAATCAAGCTGTTCCAGGCCGCGTCCTGGAACAGCGTCGAATGATAGATGCCGGAATAGTTCTCCAGACCCACCCAGGTCTTCGTTTCCTCAACGAAGTTCCAGTCAACGAAGCTGAGGTAAATCGTGTAGAGAAGCGGCCAGTACACGAAGACCCCCAAGAGTGTCAGCGCAGGTGTAAGATACACATACGGCAGCACTTGCTCCTCCCGGATCGCCCGAAGGCGGCGCAAGGGGCCCGGCCGTGGGGCGCTGACAGTCTCGAGGGGGACCATCGGTCTCAGTTCGTGGCTTCTTCGAGGATGGCGTTCACCGCTCGCTCGGCCTCGGGCACCAGCTCTGCCGCCGTTCCTTCGTTGGCCCACAAGTCCTGCAGCAGGTTCGCCATCACCGTCTGCGCCTCGACCACGCGGTCGCCGGGCCAAAGGACGGTCGGCACGGTGTTCGACATCTGCTCGACCATAGCGGCGTAGAACGGGTTCTCATCGAGATAGGCCTGCGTTGCCGGATCGGCGAGAGGGTCGACGGCCACGGGCATATACCCGGATTCGCGGCTCCAGCGGTTGGTGATCTCGGGTTGCGCCAGGAACGCCATCAGCTCGAACGCCGCCTCGATGCGGTCGGGCTCCTGCGCCAGCACCATGAGGCCGGAGCCCGAGTTCGGCACTTCGACCGGCTTGCCGGCGAAGGGCGGGAAGGGGTAGACGGCAAGGTCGAACCGGCCCTCGGACGCGCGCATCGTCGAGCGGAGCGCCGCCGACGACGTCACCATCATGCCGAGCCGGCCGGCGTTGAACGCAGCGCCCGCATCCGAACCGCCGAGCTTCGGGATCACACCTTCATTGGCGTAGTCCTGCCACATCTGCATGACCTCGATCCCTTCGGGCGTGTTGAACGCCGCCCGCTCGTCCAGGAGATAGGGGGAGCCATTGGCGCGCATGAAGGCCTGGTGGCCGTAGTCGAGCCCACCTTCGATCCAGTACATGCCCGGAAAGCCGCTCTCGCTCAGGATCGCGCTCGCGGCCTCCAACGCCTCCTGCATGGTGGCGGGCTGGTGGTCCTTGGCGTAGCCCGCCTGCTCCAAGAGGTCGGTGTTGATGTAGAGAAGCGGCGTGCCGAAGGAGTGGGGCATCATGTAGCGCTCGTCGCCCACATTCGCGACATCGACGAGGTTCGGCGCGATCTGATCCATGAAGGCGCCACCGTCGGACGCTTTCGAGAACGGCTGCGCGGCGCCGATGTTGATCACGCCGAGCGCGGTGCGCGCCAGCACTTGGCCCACGTCGAAGGGGCGCTGTGCGGCCGAGGCGGCCTGGATCTCCGACACCACGGTCTGGGCACCGGTGGTCGGCAGATCGGTGACCGAGATCCCGGGGTTCGCGGCCTCGAACTAGTCCAGGATCGCGCGCAGCGCAGGCTGGTTCCCGGATTGGTAGTGGATGAAGCGCAGCTCGATGTCGTCGGCCAGCACAGGCAGGGCGATCAGCGTGGCGGCGAGCGCCGTGGCGTATCTCAGCATTTCAGTCTCCTCTGGTGGTCATGGCGCCGAAACAGTGATCGGCGACGGCTCGGACAGGATGTTGGTGAGCCCCCCGCTCTCGGGGTCGAGCCAAGTGCGGATGTCCATTGTGATCGCGTCGAGCACGGGCACGAAGCGCACCTCCGGCGTCTGCTCCAGGGTGACGGACTGGAGGCCCACCTCCATCCGTCCGTTCCGCCGCGACATCTTCTCGTGGCTGCAGACAAAGGCGGTCGAGGCGCCCCAGACCCGCGGGAAGCCCCGCTCGACCACTTTGAAGCGGTGCAGATGGCCCGAGAGATGCAAGAGGACGCCGGCGTCGCGCGCCAGCGCCTCGATCTCTCGACTGTCGGCCTCCGGGATCGAATTCAGCGGCAGATCCGAGCCGTCTGTCTGCGAGTAAAGCGGCTTGTGCGTGACCAGCACAATGCGCCCGCCGGCGCCGAACGCCTCGCGCAGCATCTCCCATTGCTGGGCCTCCGCAGCGAGGCCCGTGCCGAAAAGCTGCGCATTGAGGCCGACAAAGCGGATGCCCTCGATCTCCTGCACCCAGAAGTCGGGGCCGAAGACCTCACGCCAGACCGCGCAGCGCGCCTCGGTGCAGGGCTTTGGCTGCTTGCCAAGCCACTCGGCCGGCAACGGGTTGTCGCCGATGTCGTGATTGCCCGGCACGATGAGGTAGGGCAGGCCCAGCCGGTCCATCTCCTCCTTCGCAAAGCGCAGATCCTCAGCCCGATCGGGGTCCGAGATCGCGGCGTCGCCGGTGTGGATCACAAGGTCGGGCGCATGGGCCAGGAGTGCCTTGCGCGCCATGCACCAGTTGAGCTGAAAAACCGGATGTGTCCCGCTCAGATGCGTGTCGGTGATATGGATGATTTTCATGGCGCGTCCCCCGTCGCCGGGAAGCGTACGGGCCCCGTACGACACTTCTGTGTGGCCTGCCCCACGGCCCAAAATCCTTCACACCAACCCTCGAACTTGGCAGACAGGGCGCCGGAAAACCGACCCGAACGGCCTCGCCCCCCGCACCGCGTCTCGGCGCGCTTGCTCAAACTGACGCATCCCGCTCCTTGGCCTGGCCCGCTGCGCCGGTCGCACGCTCAGGCCAGCCCGTGTTCAACGCCTCCGTCTCGTGGCAAGACAGGCGCGGTCGAGCCCATGAAGCCAAACGCCGAACCTCGTCGGGCGCGCGCCCCCAACGCCTCGGTTCGCGCCGCGGCTGCCCAGAGTTTCGAGCGGCTCCACTGCCGCCACTAGGTCGCGCTGTGCGGTGCCCTTCGACCACGGGATGGCATCTGCCTTGATCACTCCGGGCCGCGGCGGGCCGAACGGAGCATCAGGCCGTGCGCTCATTGGCGCGGAAGGCGGAGATCAGCCGCTTTTTGTAGAGGCTTCGTGGGGTCTCGGTCACCGCGCGGGTCATGCCGATGTCCCGGATCTCGCCCGCGTCGAGCACCATCAGGCCATGGGCGAGGTCAGACACCAGGTGGGTGATGAAAACGCAGGCGATGCCCCACTGCGCCTGAAGCCGGCGCAGAAGGTCCAGCACGTGCGCTTGGATCGTGACATCGAGGGCCGAGGGGATCTCGTCGCAGAGCAGGATGTCCGGCCCGGCCGCCAGCGCCCGGGCAGTCAAGCGCGATGCTCTGCTGCGGCCCGCCCGAAAGCGGCCGGGGGCGGCGCGCCAGGACCTCAGGCCCGAGGTCGAGCTCCGCGAGGAGCCGCACCGCCTCCTCGCGCGCCGCCGCGGCCGTCTTGCCGAAGGAGAGGCGGAGCGTGATCTCCTCCACGCTGTGCGCCGGGTTGAGCGAGGACAGCGGATCCTGGACCACCATCTGCACGCGCCGTCGGTGCGTCTTGGTCCGCACTCTCGCGAGCCCCCGCGGGGTCGAGCCATCATAGAGTGCGATCCGCCCCCATGCCCCGCGACCGCCCCTGCGATCGGACCCGCGAGCGTCGACGTGCCCGACCCGCTTTCGCCCAGCGTCTCGCCCGGCGCCAGCGTGAACGACACATCGCTGAGCACGCGGCGCCCGATCTTGCGCCCGTCCCCCCCGGAGGTGCCTTAGGCGAAGGACACGCCCTCGACCGAGAGGAGCGCGCGACCCTCTGCGCCCGGCACCCGCGCCGCCCAGCCCCGGAATGGCGCTCACGAGCGTCCGCATGTACGCCTCGCGCGGGGTGTCGACGTTCGCGGTCGTCCCCTCCTCCACGATCCGACCGTTGCGCATCACGCAGATCCGTTCGAACATCGCCGAGACGACGTTGAGGTCGTGGCTGACACAAACGTGCGTCGCGTCGAGATCGGCCTCAACCGTCCGCACCGACTCCGGCACCCGCGCCTCGACCGTCTGGTCGAGCGCGGTGGTCGGCTCATCCAGCACAATGAGCTCGGGCCGCGCGATCGGGGCCGCGGCGATCACCACGCGCTGGCGCTGACCGCCCGAAATCTCGTGCGGGCAGCGATGGAAGAGCGTGGGCGGATCCGGCAGGTCGGTCTCGGCCATCCGCGTGAGCGCGCGGGCCTTCGCGGCGCCCCGGTCGAGGCCCGCATGGAGCGTGAAGCTCGGTCAGCTGCGCGCCCACAATCATGTGCAGGGTCAGCGACGACAGCGGGTTCTGCGGCACCATCGCCGCGCGCCCGCCGCGGAAGCTGCGGAGCGCCTTCGGCGGCAGCGACAGCACATCCGCTCCGCCGACGCTCACCCCGCGCGCCCGGCCGGACGAAGCCCGGAAGCGCCCGCGCAATGGTCCACATGCCCGACCCGCTCTCGCCCACGATGCCGAGCGTGGCCCCCGGGTCGAGCGTGAAGGCCGCGCCATCGACCGCCACCCCCGCGCCGTCCTTGGAGACGATGCGCAGCCCTTGGACGGCGACATGCGCCACCAGCCGGTCTCCAACGACGAGATGCCGTACGCGCGCGACGGACCGTCAACGGTGAAGTTGATCCCGATGATCATCGAGGACAGCGCGATCGACGGCAGGATCCGGACCCAAGGGTCGGTGAAGACGACCACCATCGCCCCCTGCACCATGAGGCCCCAGCCCGGCACGGGCTGGCTGATCCCGAGACCCGGAAAGGACAACGCGCTGATCGTCAAGACAGTGGACCAAATCCGAATGGCAAGCTCCCCCGCCAGAAGGCCGCGCAAGTCCGGCGCGATCTCCCGCAGCAGGATGAACGCCGGCGCCTCGCCGCAGAGCTCCGCCGCGCGCACACAGTCGAGCGCGGCCAGGGTCAGCGTCGTGGCCCGCACCCCGCGGACGACACCGGGCGTCTAGACCACGGCGACGAGGACCGACAGTGCCCAGAGGTCCTTGCCGACAGTCAGCACGAGAATGGCGATCACCATTAGCGCGGGCACCGACATGAGCGCGTCGGTGATGCGCATGACGGCATCGTCGATCCAGCCGCCGAACGAGCCCGCGATCAGGCCGAGCACCGTCCCCGCGATCGCTGCGGCGCACACGCCGACGGCCGAGACCAGACGGCCCGATCTGGTCGGTGCCCATCCAGTGGTCGGCCGAGGGCTGTGTGAGCCCGTCGGTGACGATCTCGCGGATCGAGTGCGGCGCGACCAGCGCGAGGATCAGGCGCACGCCCACCGGCACCTGCCCGATCACTGTCAGGTGGTGCCGAACCGGTTCTCCTGCCGCGGCAAGGCGTCGAGGGCGATCTCAGCCATGGGCCGTCCTCCGCACCCGCGGGTCGAGCGCCAGGACGCCGATATCCGCCAATAGATTGGCGACGATGACCGCAAAGGCGGCGACAAAGGCGATGGCCTGCACCGTCGGCACCTCGCGCTGCGCGATGGCGCGGATCAGCTCGAGCCCGATGCTGGGACAGCGGAACGCCGCTTCGATCACCACCGTGTCCGAAATGATGCCCGCGCCGACCTGGGCTGTGCCGTTCAGCATCGGGATCAGCGCAACGGGCAGCGCGCAGGTGATCACCAGCCGCCATTCCGGCACGCCCGAGAGCCGGGCGCGCCCGACGACCTCGCTGTCGAGCGCCTCGATCATGCCCGCGCGCAAAAGCCGGAACTGAGAGGCGACGCCCGAGACGATCAGGGCCGCGACCGGCAGGACCGACACCGCAAGGATCCGATGCCAGGGCGCGCTCTCGGCCACCATCGGCACGGCAGGCGCGAGGCTCAGCGAGATTGCGATGACGATTATGAAGACAGGGCCGACCACGAAACCGGGCATCGAGTGCGCAAAGAGCGTCGTGCCCGACACCAGCCCGTCCGTGCGCCCGCCGGGCCGCATCGCGGCCCAGATCCCCAGTCCGATCGACACAAGCGGCGTCAGCATCGAGTTCAGCACCGGCTCCTGCGCCACGAACGTCACGCCGAACTCAAAGGTGACAAGGTCCCACAGCACGGATCCCGAAACGCTCGAGCAGTGGCTGGTCAAGCCCCAGCTCAGCGCGCATCCGCGCCAGATCCTCTGCGGTGGTGTGGATCAGCTCACCCGCCGGGAGTGTCGCGTCGCGCGCGTCACCCGGCAGGATCTCGATGCCCACGAAGACGACCACCCGACAGCGCGAGCCGCCGCCCGATAAGGATGTGGCCCATGCAGCCGCCTCAGGCCGCCAGGCCCAGCTCGGCCAAGTGGGCGAAGCCGGCGGGAACATCCGTGTGCCGGCGCAGCTCCAGCACCAGGTGCGGGGCGCTTTTGCACGCGGCGAGCGCCCGAAACACCTCGCGCCAGTGGATCGAGCCCTCGCCCGGGGCCCAGTGGCGATCGGCGTGGCCGTCGAGATCCTGGATGTGGACATGCCGCAACCGGTCGCCCGCGTCGCGCACAAACCCGTCCACAGGCGGCGCACCTTGGATGCGATGCGCGAGATGCGCGTGGCCCGTGTCGATGGAGAGCGCCATAGCGCTGGAGCCGATGGCCTCCACCATCCTCCGCCGATCCGCGGGGTCCACGTCCTTGCAGTTCTCCACCACCAGCGTCACGCCGTGGGTCTCGGCCAGCGCCAGCGCCGGACCCATGACCGCGCGCACGCGCTCGACGATCTGCGCGTCGCCGCCATAGCCGGCGAGCTTGTGGTGATGCGTCCAGCGGTCAAAGGGCGAGTGGACGACCATCTGCCGCGCCCCCAGCGCCGCCGCGGCCTCGACGCCCTGGACGTAGCGGCGCGAGATCACGTCCCGCAGCTCCGGGTCGGCATTGTCGATGGTGAGGCCGATGAACGGCCCGTGGATCCCGATCCGGCCCGTGAACCCGTCGAGCACAGCCTTGGCGCGGTCGACAGTGCCCTGCCAGCCGTCCTTGTAGACCTCATGGAAGATGAAATCGGGCACCTCGAGGTCGCGCGCGCTGTCGAAGAGCCAGTCACGGTGGGCGGTGATGTCGTCGATCCTCAGCGAGGCGCCGATCTTGAGCGGAAGCATGGGCGGGGTCCTTTTGATGTCTTGCGGGGGCCCGGGGGGATCCCCGAGCCCCAGGCGTTTCAGGCGTCGAAGCAGACGGTCTCATACCGCGGCCCCTGCCAAAGCTGAGTGTGGGCGCGCAGAGTGTTCAGTCCCTCGCGGTGGACGATATTGATGCGGCGCCCCCCGATCATGAGGCCCAGACCCTCGTCTTGCGCGATCCGCTGCATCTCGTGACATAACCCGAACCGCGCGTCGTCGTCGGTCTCGGCCGCCGCTTCAGCCAGAAGCGCATTGGAGCGCTCGACCCCCTCGCCGGCCCAGCCGCCGGGCTCGCCCGCGTTGAGCTCAGACGCACGGCTGAGATCGATGTTGGGGCTGCGCGGCCCCACCAGATTGCGGCGCGGCCGGCCGATGGGCTGGTTCAGGGCGTTCACGAACGGGGTGAAGCCGTGGCAGGGGCGCTCCTGGACCTCCAGATTGACGCCCGCTTCGGCGAGGCTCTCGCTGACGATGGGACAGAGGCGCGGCTCTTCCGGGAAGGACGGGCAGACCACCATCGCGGGCAGGGTCACCCCGTCCGCATAGCCCGCCTCGGCCAGAAGCGCCCTGGCCTGCGCCACATCCCGCACCACGAACTCGGCGTTCACACCGGTCATGTGGCAGTCATTGCCGGTCCAGCCCTCGGGGTCGTTGTAGACGATCCGGTTGATCGCGGGCCGGTCGATGGCAAGGCTCATCGCCTTGCGCACGCGCACATCGTTCCAGGGGAAGCCCAGGTTCTTCGGCATCACAAGCGAGAACTGGTCGCCCGCCGGCGAGGCAAAGACCTCACCGCCCGCGTCCTCGCACTGTTCGATCCGGCCCGGGTCGATGTTGAACACCGCGTTCATCCGGCCCGAGCGGAAGCCGTTGATTCCCGCGTTGCCGAGCGCGATGACCCCCGGCAGCTCATCCAGAACCGGCCCCTGCTCCGTCCAATAGTCTTCGAACCGCTCCGAACGGAACTGGCGCGCAGTGTCGATCTCGATCCGGCGGAAAGGCCCAGTGCCGATGCCGTCGAAGCTGTCGTTCGCCCTCATGATCATGTTGCGATACTCGGCGAGCATGTGCGGCAACGCAGGAGTGCCGTTGTCGAGGAAGAACCGAACCGTGTAGGGGCCCGTCTGCTCCACCGCCGAGACTGTATGGGCGCGCAGGTTGCCGGCATTGAGCAGGAACCGGTACCTCGACAGCACGTCCGCCGCCGTGCACTCGGTCCCGTCGTGGACCAGCACACCCTCGCGGAGGGTCACGCCCCAGACTTTGAAGTCGTCCGACGGCGCGCTCCCGGAGGCCAGCTCCAGCTCTTCGTCAACCGAGGTCAGCCCGGTCCAGACCGAGCGGGTCAGGAGGTCGAGCCAATCGAACCGATGCTCGCCCCGGTTCGACTGGCCGAGCGCCCAGTTCGGATAGGTCGGCCCGTAGGTCAGAATGCCGCCCGTCTTGGGCGCGTGCTCCGCGACCATCGCCTCGACCGTGTCGGGCGTCGCGGCGAGGGCTTTTGTCGGGTCGAGGAGGTGGCTGAGGCCGATGACCGTGGCACCAGCATACACGCGGGTGACAAACTCTCGGCGGGTGAGGCGGGGCATGATCGATCCGTCCTGGACAGCGCATGTCGTGACGGCACCAGTATCGATGGCTTCACAACGCCGGCGTGAACCCGCGCCCGGCCAAGGCCGCTTTCACAAAACCTTCGCGCCAAGCCCCCACCTATGCGGCCACGCCTGTTCAGCGCACGGGCACCCCCCCCCCCCCGGCAAAGCCGCCGAGTTCGTGCAAAGCGTCCACGGTCGCCCCGCTCGCGTGCCGCATTCGACGCTGGCGCAAGGCTGCCGGATCTTCAGCCGGAGCTCAGCCAGCCGTCATGCCACCCAAGTCCAATGCCCCCGCACAGAGGCGACGGCGCACATCCCCGGATGGACGGAGGACAACACTCGACACAGGCCGCACGCATCCCTCGGCACGCGTGCGCCGCACGACATCGGCCGGAAAACCAGACCGCATGACGCCAGACACCACCCCACGGACGCTCCCTCTGCTGGTGAATATGCCGCCTCAGGACCGAAGGTCTTCGGACCCGGCAAGTGCCGAGCCATGTGTCGATGACAAGCGTGCTCTGAGCGAGATCAGTTTTGGCAGGTTCAACGAGTGGCGGCGTGTGGCATCTCCACAGGCGAGATGCCCGAGATCCGACCTGTCAGCAGTCGCGCCCGCCACGGTCGTCGTCTGGGCCAATGCTTCCCTTGGGGGTTTATCCCCTCAAAGCAAGTGTTCGGGCATGCTCTATCATAGGCCAGGAGTAAGAGCCCTTCCGCATCCCCGACCCGAAGCGTCCGCGACGTCTTCGAGCGGTTCCCAGACGAGGAAGCGCGCCTTCTGCACGTCTTCAGCGTTCGTTTTGGCGGGCGCAACGTCTGTCGTGCCTGCAGCGTCGATGCGGGAGTGCACCCGATGACCAACCGTCACGCCTGGGCTTGCTCGGCCGGCGGAGATCATCTGTACCCTACCGCCGGGACCGTCTTCGAGGATACGCGGACGCCGCTGCAGCTGCGGTTCCACGCGATCTATCGGTTCTGCACGTCACGTCATGGCGCAAGCGGACGGGAGCTTCAGCGTCAGCTTGGCGTCACCGACAAGACCGCGTGGCGCATGGCCAAGCACACTCGCATCCTGATGCAGAGTGCTGAGGCTGCGGTTCTGCTGAACGGTCATGTCGAGATCGACGAGAGCTCTACCGGCGGCAAGCGGTCGGGCGGGAGTCGTGGTCGCGCTGCCCCCGGCAAGACCGTCAGTATGGGCCAGTAGGAGCGCGGCGGGCGCATGGTTGCCACGGCGATCCCGGATGTGAAGCTCAAGACACTGAAGCGCGATGAGAAGGTCTAGACGGACGAGCCGATGAGCTACGGCTTACTGGCGAAAGAGGGGTACACCCAGTTGGCAGTAAAGCACGGGGCCAAGGAGTGGGCGTTAGATGACACCCGGACAAGCGAGATCGCGCATAGGAACGGCGTCGAGAACTTCTGGGAGCACTTGGAGACCTCCGTCCGCTCGACGCACATCCAGATCTCGGCGAAGCGCATGCCAACCCATCTGGCCGGATTTACGTTCCGCTCGAACCACCGCCAGATGGGGAACGAGATGCTGGACGGTCTTCCCAGGGCTGTGCGATGACGCGCCGCAAGGCGTCGTCTCGCTCAGCCGCGTCAGCCGGGCCGACACCATCGGCCCCGGCTTGCCCGATGAACTC
Organism: Pseudomonadota bacterium; assembly: GCA_038749815.1. Lineage (GTDB taxonomy): Bacteria > Pseudomonadota > Alphaproteobacteria > Rhodobacterales > Rhodobacteraceae > Algicella. Next base: position 60,284 of record JBCDHQ010000001.1, read on the forward strand.
CTCAAGCGTGAGAGGTAGCGTCATACCGTGATCCCCTCAGTTGCCGAAAGCTCATCGAAGTTCATGCGCATCACTTGCCCTCTGTCGCACAGGTCTAGTATTCAAAGCTCTTTCATGCTCGGCTGTCCCATAGTCCTCTTCTCCATGCTTACAATGGGAAGATCTACAACCTTCGCCAGCGCGACCATCGAAAGGTCGTTCAAGCCGATCGTATCGTTTCGGGTGCCGTTGTCGTCGGAGATCAACTGAAAGTGGGTCTTCCGCCAATCCTCATCCCGATTGAGGTCGGCCCGCCACGGCCAATTCCCTTGCCCAACCTCCAAGCGGCACGTTCGGTTACACACAACAAACGCAGACCAGACGGCCCCGTGATCGACGTAAGCTCTTCCGCGATCTCGACGTTCCAGAGGAAGGCGTCAGACTTGTTGAGATCAATCGCCTTCGACCAGAGGGAACCGTACACTGCATCGGGCAGTTCCATGACGGGGTTGGAAAATCCAGATGCATCAAGACAGTATTTGTACGTCAGACCCGAAGATCGCGTCTTACATCTTCGAGATGAGCGAGGTTCTTTGGGCCGAGGTACTCGGCTGCGTTGTGGCCGGTTATCGGCCCCGCCCCCACGCATTTACAACGAGCCCGGTGTAAAGAAAGTCCTCAAGCGCTGTAGTATCCAGGCCCTCCAAATGAACTGAATACCTCCTCTTCCTTCTGAAAGGCTGGCCGCACGGTCTGCCAATAGAAGTCGCTCGCGACGCAATCGAGCGTCACGCGCCTGACAAGCAGCGCGTGGCGGCTGACAGCGAAGCGCCTCGTAAGATCGGACAGCATATGCAGATCGAAGTCGGCCTGTGGGGGGGCAGGCTTCCGAACGGCACGTGCAATGGCCCGATCCGGCATTGGGAAACGGCCGGCGAAGCGGTTGCACCAGCCCTCGACCTCTTTGTTGCACGCCCCCTTATCACCTCCGGGTGAGGGGCCACCACCGATCCCGCTCAGCCCAAGCGGCACATGGCCAAACTCATGAAGCCGTGCGAACGCCTGCCCAGTTGGCGCCTCACGGCCGTACACAAGGACCGGGAGGGGTTCTGCATTGAGGCACATGCCCCCCGCCCGCAGCGTCGGAACACCCCCTGTCGGAGAACGAGCACGCCCATACGCTCAATGAGACTTCGGAGCCGATTGGGCAGATCCCGCTTCTCAGACGACGAGGCTGAAATCCGGTCGTCCATCGGGAAAGCCATCGCCTCGCGAACGATCTCTGCCGCACGTTCCGGATCGGCGCCGATGTAAAATCTTAAATTGGCCGACAGGACAGGCGGACACTCTCCGAGCTCATCGATGAGCGCCAGGGCATTCAGTCGCTGCTCTTCTGCCCAGGCTTGGATCCCCGTCAGCGCCCGCCGTTCGTTGTCTTTAGGGCCGTCGGCATACGCGCGAAAATCCGGCACAAGCGTGGTGGAGGGACCCTCAGGCACCCCATGGGCAAGGACTCAAGAAAGGGACGATCACAGGCTTTCGCGAGAATGCGTCCTTGCCGCGGAGTGGGTGTGTGGGCCCCGGCCTCCCAGTCGCCAATTCTCTTCGGCGTCACATTCGCTTTTGCTTCTGCGTCCGAAACGCCAACGCCAGACCGCTGGGTTGAAGGGCAGTGGCTCGCTGTCGGTCCGACCCATTTCATCAAGAAATGAACCTCAACAGTCCCCCGCCAGCGGATTGAACGCGTTTGTCAGCCGATGACACATGCGCGACTCACTAGCCTCAAGGCGCTAAGCCCCAGAATCAAAGACTGTCACTGAAACCGATCAAGTGGCTTGCTGAATAAGAAACAGAGCAAAGACGAAACATCGCGCGTCGTCACAACTTGATATCAATGGTGAGCCGTGCAGGATTCGAACCTGCGACCCGCTGATTAAAAGTCAGCTGCTCTACCAACTGAGCTAACGGCCCATCAATATGTGCAAGTCCGACTGCAGGGTCGCACCGGCTTCGTGTTGTGACCCGATCTCACCCGAGGGATCCATCGGTTCGTGGTTTGCTCCCACATTGACTGCAAACTCAGCATGAGCCCAACAAACCCGAACCGCTCTATACTGACGCGAGGCAAGTGGGTCAAGGTCGGACCCGACCTCCAGGCGGGCCAGTCCGAGACCGCGTCGCCACGCAGAACTCCCGCCTGCAGCCGCCCGCGCAGGCGGCACAGCTCGTGATCCACCACAACAAAACACATACGAAAGGCGGAGCGCGCGCCATGAGCTTGATCCATGACCTGGGATAGCCATCCCCGCCATTTGGGCGTTCAGCGGTGGCTGGGACGAGAGACGCCCCAAGAGGATCGACGCTTCGGCAGGTCGACGGTCTTCAGGCACAAGGCGCGAGGAGCGCCGGGGCTCTGCGCCAGATCGGCGTGCCGCAAGCGACCCGCTCCCGGGTACAAGCGGGAGGCCCTGCCGAGAAAACCAGCGGTTGCGGCGCACAATGGCTGGACAGGCTCGGTCCGACCGACGCTGCAAACGTCTGAGCCCCCAACGTCGCAGGAGCCTGTTCGGCGGGAGCTTGGCCGGGCCTGCCGCAGCTTCGCTCGGCACCGATCCACGCGGCAACATCATCGACGCGGCAGACCAGTGCGGACATCGCATGGCGACTGTTCTGCTCACCAGCTCTGGTGAAGCATCGGCGGGTGAGCGGCGATCCACCGGACCGAGGAGGATGGCGGGCGGCACGCGACCGGCCGAAGGCCCCGCAAAAACCGACCGGGCGGCTGTGGCTGCATGTCGGCGAGGCCTATCGCGCGCGGGCTGTCACCGACAGCGACACAAGCGAGGCGCCGATGATCCGCGTGGATCGCAAGCTCACCTCTTCGGATGTGTTGGACCCGTCCTGAGCCCCGTCGTCCCTCGCGCCATTGGAAGCCTCCGTGGGGTGATGTCTGGCGTCGCGCGGCCCACGAGCGCCGAGGGATGAGTGCAGTCTGTGTCGTCCTCCGTCGATGCGGTGAGTGCGCCGTCGCCTCGGGGCGCGCCGTGAAGAGCGGTGCATTCATCAACGCGTCTCGGAGACGGCCGACGACGCGCTGCTCGACGGCAGTCCGCGTTGGCAGTCCAGGCGCGCTATAGGGCCAGTCGACGCCTGTCTCCTGGCGCCATCTCGGCGTGGCTAGAATGGTCAGCTCCGTGCCGGTCTTCGGGCGTCCTCGGCACGTCATGAGTGCGGACAGGTCTCGTGTGACGCGGCGGCGGGCGATCAGGGCGACGCCCTCGCAGCTGAAGCGACCAACGATGGCCAAGACCCGGAACCGACGGGCATCGGCGACCGCGCCAAAGGCGAAATCCAGGCTCCACCCTCATTGGGTCGAACCACTCCATGCGGGTCTGCCGTCTGCAACTGTCGACTGAGGCAGGTTGCCCGAGGGATGGAGATCCAGTCGGTTTACGCGTGGACGATCAGGTGCCAGCCGCATGCGACGGTTCTGGGGTGCATGGTCCACGCGGCATCGGCCGCGAGACCCTCGTTTCGCGCATCTTTCGCCCATCGCGACTGCGTGTCGTTGGCCTGACTCACCAGCGCCTTATCGGCGTGACCGTGTTCCCGCGCCACCGTCGCCGATGTGGCGACCATTGCGGGCCCGCATCTCACCCGAACAATCGTCTCAGTCGCACCGAACGTGAGCGTCGCCTCCTCCGTGGAGATGGCAGGGCCGCGGGCCCGTGCGACCTCACCTGTGGCGACTGTCGCCGTGGGGGCCGCCCTCCATCACCTCGCTGTCAGGGCCTGCAGCCGGCTCAGCGCGTCCGTCACCGACGCGTGAAAAGGGGATGGGACCCGCGAGTGGCGACACGCGGTCCTCAACACAAAAAGGATGAGCGCTTGACCGTGCCAACCAGCCGAAAACCACCTCCAAACCTGGCGCGGCTCACCCGGCCACGCCGTTGCGGTAGGTCGACAAGGTCTGGCCCGCCCAGGCCTTGAACGCCCGCCGGAAGGAGCGCTCGTCGGAGTAGCCGGTCAGTTCCGCCAGATCGTCCGCCGTCAACCGGGGGTCCGACGCGAGGTTCTGGATCCGTTCGAACCTCTCATCCCGAATGAGCGCGCCGAGCGAGCGGCAATGGCTCGCGGCGGTGCGCTGTGCCTTCCGGAGGCTCATTCCGGCCTCGGCCGCGATGCGCTCAGGCATGTGGACACCCTCGGCCACGCAATCGGCTATGGCCTGCTCGAGGCGCGTCATCTCCTGGGCTGCGGCGTCCGGTGTCTCCGACCCGGTGGCGGCCCGCAGATAGGTCTCGGCGAAGGCCGCAAAGTCGGGATTTCGGTCCGGCGACGGCATGTCGAGGAGCGAGCGCTCAAAGACCAGGGACGTGCCCGACTGCTCGAAGGAGACCGGCGCTGCAAAGAACCGACTGAACGCGGCCCCACTCCCACGCGGCGGAGACCGGAAGAGAACGCGCTCCGGAACGAAGTCGAGGCCCAAGACCTGGCGGAACACCCGCGTCATCGTGCAGACCGTCACCTCATGCGCCGCCTCGGTCTCAGACGGAAACCGGACGTCGACGTCGAGCGCGGCATGCCGCCCAGATTCTCGCAGCGTGATCACAACACCCTCCGAGGCATGGGCCTGATGGCGGAGCATCAGACGAAGCACGTCACGGATGGTCGGGGCGTGGCGAGCGAGAAAGCTGATGCTCGCAATCACGGTGAGGGGCGCCGCTTCGACGAAGCGGACCGTCAGAGGCGACGTCGGGAAGCGCCGGTAGAGGGTGTCCCACATCTCGGCGCCCACCCGCTCCGGCAGCCGCTCGCCCGGGGCGTAGAGGGTCGCCAGATCCGTGCCGGAGCGAGCGACGAACTCGGCCGGGTCGAACCCCAACGTGGCAGCAAAGGCCGCAACAGGGCCGAGGACGGCGGCCTGAACCGTCGGCTCCTGCGCCCGTGCACTGTCACACTGTCCCATCGCAGCCACCCACCGCGCTCCCAATGTGGTTTGGCCCGTTCGAGGCCACATGCAGTCGGCGTCAGCGTATGCATTAAGGTATCCTCAGCACCATGCTCGCAAATGCGCACTAAATGCGCGCTGCCGAACAACGGCGTATCCGCGCAGCCCGGAGATCGACCCAAACCGACCGCCCCAAGCCGCCATCCAGGTGGGGAGAGCGTCATCACTGGATGACGAATGACCGCTGGTAGTCTATTGCTTTTGCATGGATATTATTGTCACCACAGGAGTTATCGCCGCCCTCTTTCTCGTCATCGGGATCGCAGAACCGCTCGCGGCCCGCCTGCGCCTGCCCTACACGGTGATCCTCGCGCTCATCGGGATCCTCATCGCAACGGGCGCTGTCTTCTTTTTACGCACCGATCTCACGGATGCTGTGAATCCGATCGCCGAGGCCGTCGTCGCCCTGCCGATCCGCTCCAACGTGTTTCTCTACGTGTTCCTGCCGACCCTCCTCTTTCAGGCAGCGCTCTGCACGGATGTCCGCCGGATGCTGGACGATTGGGTGCCGATCGTGGTGCTCGCCGTTGTGGCCGTCGCCGTGGCGACAGCCGCGGTGGGCTTTGCGCTCGCCCTCGTCAGCACATTGCCGCTCGTTGTCTGCCTGCTGATCGGCTCAATCGTGTCGACCACCGATCCCTCGGCGGTGGTCAGCATCTTCCGCTCGATCTCGGCCCCGCAGCGCCTCGCCCGCCTGATTGAGGGGGAGAGCCTGTTGAACGATGCCGCGGCCATCGCGCTCTTCGGCCTGTTCCTTGCCTATGTCATGATCGGCATTCCGGACCCAACCCTCAGCGACGCGTTGTGGCAGTTTCCGGTCTTGATCTTCGGCGGCGCCTTCGTGGGCTGGCTTGCCGCGCGCATCGCCGTCTGGCTGATGGCGCTCGTGCCCCGCCACGAGCTGGCCCAGCTCTCGATCTCCGTCGCGCTTCCCTATCTGGCCTACATCTCGGCTGAGCAGAGCGTTGGCGCCTCCGGCGTCATCGCAGTCGTCGTGGCCGGCATGACCCTCAACATGAACGGCCCCGGGCGCCTCTCCCCGGCCACCTGGTCAACGCTGCAGGAGGTCTGGACCCTGCTCGCGCATTGGGCGGGCGGTCTGATCTTCATCCTGGCCGCCCTCCTCATCCCGCGCCTCCTGGAGGAGGTTCGTCCCTCCGACATCATCCTGCTGCTGACAGTGACGCTTGCGGCCCTCTCAGCGCGCGCTGTGATCCTCTTCGGGATGATCCCCCTCCTGGCGCGGATGCGCGTCTCGCCACCGATCAGCCGCCCCTACAGGACGGCAATCCTCTGGGGCGGGCTCCGCGGCGCGGTGACCCTCGCACTGGCGCTCGCCGTGACCGAGAGCATCCGCGTTCCGGTCGAGACCAAGCGGCTCGTGGCAATCCTGGCAACGGGCTTCACGCTCTTCACACTGCTGGTCCAGGGCACCACGCTCCGCGCGTTGATCGGCTCTCTCGGCCTCGACCGGCTGTCCCCGATCGACCAAGCGCTCTCCAAGCAAGTCGTCGCCGTCTCCCTCCAGACCGTGCGCGAGGATGTCGCGCGCACGACCGAGACCTATGATCTGACCCACGACATCGTCCGCTCCGAGGCGAAGGCTTTTGGCGAGCGGCTGGATGCCGCCGTCCACGCCGCGGATGAAAGCCGCGAGATCCTCGACCGCGACCGCATCACGCTCGGCCTCATCGCGCTCGCGGGCGCTGAGCGCGATGCCATCCTCGAGGGGGTCCGCGACCGCGTGATTTCAACTGAGATGAGCGGGCAGGCCCTCGCCCATGCCGATCGACTGATCGAAGCGACGCGCGCGCATGGCCGCACCGGATATCTCAGAGCCTCGCAGGAAGGGGTCGCCTATAGCGGCTTTTTCCGGGCTGCGATGTTTCTCCACACACGGATCGGGATCGGCTTTCCGGTGGCCCAAGCCAC
>JBCDHQ010000002.1:0-61023 GCA_038749815.1 Pseudomonadota bacterium
ACTGATCGAAGCGACGCGCGCGCATGGCCGCACCGGATATCTCAGAGCCTCGCAGGAAGGGGTCGCCTATAGCGGCTTTTTCCGGGCTGCGATGTTTCTCCACACACGGATCGGGATCGGCTTTCCGGTGGCCCAAGCCACGGCTCAGCGCTTCGGCCTCCTGATGGCGCAGCGCCTGATCCTTCGCGACCTCGACCGGTTCATCGAAAGCCGGATCCGCAGGATCCACGGCCGCCGCGTCGCGGACCTCCTGAAGGACTTCCTCCAGCGGCGGGTCGAGATCGTGGAGGCCGGGCTTGAGGGCCTCCGCCTCCAATACCCGGGCTACGCCGAGGAGCTTGAGCGCTCGCTGATCCAGCGCACCGCCCTCCGCCTTGAGGAGCGGGAGTACAAGGGCATGCGCGATGACGGTCTGATCGGCGCGGAACTCTACACCGCCCTCACGCGGGAGATCGATGAGAGGCTCCGCGCGACCGAGACCACCAGGACCCCCGATGTGGCGCTCAGAGCGTCCGCCCTGGTGCGCCAGGTCCCGCTCTTCTCCGAGCTCGATGACGGGGAGCTGAAACGCCTCGGCCGCGCACTCAAAGCAAGCTATGCGAGCCCCGGCGAAGTGGTCCTGAGGCGTGACATCGCACCGAAGCGCGTCTTCTTCATCGCCTCCGGCGCCGTCGAGCTCGAGACCGGCGGTCAGTCCTGGCGTCTCGGGCGCGGCGACATGTTCGGCCATCTGGCCCTCCTCGCCAAACGCCCGGTTCGGGTCGAAGCGCGCGCCCTCACGCCGTCAACCTTTCTGGTCCTCGACGAGGCGCGCTTCCGCCGCCTGATGCTCCGCGCCGCCCCGCTGCGCCACGCCGTGGCCGCAACCGCCAAACAGCGCGGGATCGCCCTCGACCGCGCAACGCTCACGTAGGCGGCGGCCAGCATGTGCGCCTCTTCGCCCGTTCCAAGAGGGGTGCCGCGCGCGCCGACCCGTCCGCCCGCGACGGACAAGCGTCGAGTGATCGGGGCAGGCCGAGCGGCCCATGACCCTTCTGTGTGCCGACAGCTTGAACGGAAGCGATGCGTCGGCCAGACAAAATAAGCAGGTTTCGGGTCGCGTCCGACGTCACGTGCGGGGATGTCCTCCAAGAAACGAGGAGACCGTATTGATGCCGTACTTTTCCGGAATGTCGCAAGAAGAGGCGGACGCCTTTCGCCAGGGCCGCCCTGATGCCTATGACAAGTCGCCCGAACGGATGACAAGCGACGGGACCGCGCCGTGTCGATGTTGTTTGAAGCTCATTGCGGCCGGTTCCGACATGCTGGTGTTGGCATACCGACCCTTTCGGGAACTCCAGCCTTATGCTGAAACCGGACCGATCTTTCTCTGTGCAGATCATTGCCAAGCCGTTGTGTCTTCGCCTGACCTGCCGGACGTCGTCGTGTCACCAGAGTATTTGCTGAAGGGCTATTCGCCAGACGAGCGCATTGTCTATGGGACGGGTCAGATAACGCCCAAGGCAGACGTTGCGGCTTACGCAAATGCACTTCTTGAACGGGATGACATCTCATTCGTGGACCTGCGGTCTGCAAAGAACAACTGTTGGCAGGCCAGAATGACACGGGATTGACGCCGCCTGACCTGGTCCAGGGCTGCACCTGATCGATGTCGGTCTGTCTGTGCCCAGGTGCGATGGCTCTCAAGACACCGGACAGACAGCCATGCGGCTCGATCCCGTTGAGGTTGCAGGTGTCAGTCCCAGCCCCGGTCTCATGCCAAACGAGAACCGCGTTTCCGCGGTCCCCCGGATCGTGCGCTCGACGGCTTTGGAACCCAGGCCGACCTTCATCTGCGCCGCCTCAATCGCGACCCGTGCCTGGCGTCCGCGGGCACGCGCCACAGCGTGGCGGTCTCTCCGCGCCAAGCCATGGGCTCAGGGCGAGGGCGCGTCGCGCTCCTGCAGGGCGGAGAGCAGCTGGCTGACTTCGGCGACGGTGTTGTAGTGGCCGAAAGAGACCCGAATGCAATCCGGCAGCCCAAGCGGCGTCAGCACGTTTGAGGAATGCGCGTCGGTCTTGCGCGTGTGGGCGCGGATACCGTGGCGGCGGAGATCCGCAACGATCTCTGCCGAGGGGCGGCCCTCATAGGCGAAAGACACGAGGCCCTCGCGCGCCGGATTGTCCGCCCCGCCGAGAACCCGGACATCGCGCCGCTCCGCGATGCCTGGCAGGTTCTCGATGCCGAAGAGCAGCGCGTTGCAGAGCGCCGCTTCGTGCGCCTTGATCGCCGCCGCCGCCGTCTCGATCCGGCGCCGGGGCGTCTCGCCCGGTTCGATCGTCTCTCCGAGCCACTCGAAATGGCGCACGACGTCCGAGAACGTCGCATAGGCGGCCGCGTCGCGGGTCCCGAGCTCCCACCCATCGCCGGCCCGGTCGATCACGTCATGGGGCAGCGCCGTCAGACGCTCCGACGCCCAGCCGACGCCGTAGCCATGACGCGAGAACACCTTGTAGGGCGACACCGCGTAGCCATCGATGTCATAGCTCGGCAGATCGAGGCCGCCATGCGCTGCGTGCTGGATCCCGTCGATGATGATCAGACAGTCGGGCGACGCGGCCCGGACCGCCGCCGCGATGCCCGGCACATCCACCGACATACCCGTCACGGGGGAGGTGTGGACAATGGTCACCACGCGAAGATCCGGCCCGAGATGCGGCAGATAGTGGTCGAGCGTCACGAGCCCCGTTGCCGGGTCATGCGGAATGCAGGTGTAGGGCTTCTCGGCGGCCTCGGCCCATTGGCGCGCCGCGCTCCGGCTCGCCGCATGCTCGAGCGTGCTGCCGAGGACGCGGCCGTCGGGCGTCCCAAGGCAGGCCGCCCGGATCAGCCGGAAGAGGACCTCCGTCCCGCTCTCGCCGACGAACACGCGCCCCGTCTTCGTGTTGAAGAAGGTGTGCATGTCGGCCTTGCCCTGGGCGATCAGCGCCTCCATCGCCTCCGAGGCCGGGTTGTCGCGGCCCTGGTTGTCCGGGATCGCGGCCAGCGTCGCCGAAGTCTCAACGACGGAGTTGAGCGTCAGCGCACCGCCCGCCGTCTCGAAGAAGATCCGCGGCCCCTGATAGGGGCAGGCATCGACATGGGCAAACCGCCCCCGGACCTCGTCCATCAGTCCCGGCCTGTCCTCAAGCATCGCGATCACCCTCCCCCGGCGTTCCGCCGCTCATAGCATCCCCGGCAGCCAGAGCGCTATCTCGGGGACCAACGCCATCAGCATCGCAAAGCCTGCCATGATCACAAGATAGGGCAGAGTGACCCAGGCGATCCGCCCCAAACTCTCCCCCGTCAGCCCCTGGATCACGAAAAGGTTGAAGCCCACGGGCGGGGTGATCTGGCTCATCTCGACGACGATGACCAGAAAGACGCCGAACCAGACCTTGTCGAACCCCGCCGCCCCGATCAGCGGCAGAACGATCGGCAGCGACATGACGATCATCGAAAAGCCGTCGAGAAAGCAGCCGAGCAGCAGATAAAAGAGGATCAGCATCGCAATCAGCGCATAGGGCGAGAGCCCGAGCCCGCCCACGAAGCTCGCGATCGCGGCCGGGATGCCGAGGAAGGCGGAGGCGTTCGAGAGGATCGAGGCGCCGAGGACGATCAGCGCGATCATCGAACAGGTGCGCACCGCGCCGAGCGCAATCGACCGCAGCGTCTCCCGGTCGAGGGTCCGCTGCACCGCGCTGATCGCGAGCGCGCCGACAACGCCGATGGCTGCGGCCTCCGACGGCGTCGCGAGGCCGCCATACATCGACCCGAGCACGCAGGCGATCAGCAGAACGACCGGCGCAAGCTCCCTGAGGGCGAGCAACCGGTCGCGCATCGTGAGGTTGGCGAGCGCCCGCTCGCTCTCGGGCACGAGGTCGCGCTTGAGGCTGGTGTGGATCGCGATCCAGGACATAAAGCAGAGCGCCAGCAACGCGCCGGGGATCAGGCCGGCCGCAAAGAGCTGCAGGATCGAGACCTCGGCCAGCACGCCGTAGATGATCATGATGTTCGAGGGCGGGATCAGAAAGCCGAGCGTGCCGGCCCCCGCCAGACTGCCGAGCGCGATGTCGCGCCCATAGCCCCGCCGGTCGAGCTCGGAGAGCGAGATCCGCCCGACGACCTGCGCCGTCGCAGCCGAAGAGCCGGAGATCGCCGCGAAAATCGAGGAGCCCACGACATTCACATGGAGAAGTCGCCCGGGCAAAAGGCCCATCGTCGGCGCAAGTCCATCAAAGAGCGACCGCGACAGCCGCGTCCGAAAGAGGATCTCGCCCATGATGATGAAGAGCGGCAACGCCACGAGCTCAGACGTCGTCAGCACGTTCCAAGCGTATTGCGGGAGGAGCTTGTCGAGCGGCATCGTTCGGAACACCGCCAGGAGGATCATGCCGGTGAGCCCGAGCGCGATCCCGATCCAGACGCCCCCCGCAAGCAGCAGGAAGAGCGATGTGAACATCGTGGCGATCACCGAGCCCATGACAGCCTCCGCATCAATCCGACGGCGCTGAGACGACGTCCCGCGGCGCATCGGCGGGAAGCCCCAGGAGCACGCGGACAAGCCGCGCGGCCATCTGCAGCGCCAGAACCGCGGCGCCGAGCGCGATGGCGGCTTTCGGCGGCCACATCGGCGAGGCCGAGGCAATCGAGGTCTGCCCCCGCTCAAACGCGTCCCAGGCGAACTCCGCAAGCGAGAGGGCCAGGAACCCGCAGGCATAAAGCCCGATGGCCGTCGCCAGGATCTCCAGCACGCGCAGCGCCGCGGGGGGCAGGGTCTGGGGCAGGATGCCCACGCGGATGTGCCCGCCATGGCGAAGCGTTGTCGCGGCGCCGAACATGAAAGCCGCCCCCATCAGGTAGGAGGCATACTCCCACGCGACCGGGATCGTGGCCGGCATAAAGGACAGGACGCGCGAAAGGGCGCGTGTCGTGATCTCACCGAACATCAGGGCCGTCAGCGCCACCAGGCAGGCGGCCGCGACCCAGCCCGCTGCGACCCCGATGCGATCGACGATGCCGAGGGCCCGCGCAAGCGAGCCCACCGGCCGGGGCTCAGCGCCCAAGTTCTTCGAGATAGGCGCGCACCGGGCCCTCGGCCTCGGGCACCCGTGTCAGAAAGTCCTCGAGCATCGGCGAGGTGGCGCTGCGCATATCGCCCATCATCGACGCCGAGATCTCCACAACCTCCATGCCGTTCTCCTTCAGCGCATCGAGGCTCGACGTGTCGGCGGCGATCGACACCTCCCAGAACTCGGGCTCGAGCTCTGCCGCCAGCGCCTCGATCGCCGCTTGATCCTCGGCCGAGATCGCGTTCCAGGCGTCGAGGTTCACCGTCACCATCTGCGAGGACCAGTTGTGGTTGGTCGGGTAGACGTGGCTGAGAAACTCCCAGAACTTGCCGTCGACGCCGGAGACGGCGGAGGTCGCGACACCGTCGATCGCACCGGAGGCAAGCGCGGGCACAACTTCGCCCCAGGGGATCAGGATCCCGGACATCCCCATCAGCGAGAGCATATCGGCCGCGTTCTTGTCGGCGCCCCTCACCTTGATGTCGGCGAGATCGCCGAGGGTCTCGGCCCCCTCCTTCATGTGCACATACTGGGTCGGCCAGGGCACCATGTAGAGGATCTTCTGGTTGTTCCGCGCCGCGACCTCCTCAAAGACCGGGCGGATGTACTTGTGGAGGACCATCAGCTCCTCGGCCGAGGAGACGAGGAACGGCACGCCCTCGGTCCCGAGCACGGGCTCATCGCCGATCTGCTGCACGTTCAAGACATCGGCCATCGGGATCAGGCCATCGCGCACGGCCCTCAGATGCTCAGGGCCCTTGAAGCCCAGCTGCCCGCCGGAGCGGACATTGATCACCACCTCGCCATCGGTGGCGGCGGCGACCTCTTCTGCGAACCGCACCGCATTCTGGGTGTGGAAGTTGGCGTCCGGCCAAACCGTCGAGAGGTCCCACTCCGTCGTCGCGGTCGCGGCGGTGGCAAACAGCAACGCGGCGCCCAAGGCGCCGAAAGTCATCCGTGTCGTCATCCTGTTGGTCTCCTTCTTCTTTTCGCTTTGGTCAGTCATAGGCCGCAGCACCCGCCCCGGTGACGAGCCCCGCTGCGATGTCGTCGGCGACGCGGTCGCGGGAACGCTCCTCGGGCGCGCCGATGCCGCCGCCGCCTGGGGTCTCGACCACCAGCCGCTCCCCCGGCGGGATCAGCTGGAACCCCTTGCCGCGGAGCGTCTGGCCGGAGGCGAGCGACACACGCCCCGCCGCGCCGTCTTGCCCGCCATCGCGGCCGCGTGCCGGATGGTCGATCCGATCATAGGCCGCGAGCAGATCGAAGGGCTCACCGATCCGGCTCTCGATCTCGATCCGCTGGCCGAGCCCGCCCCGCGTCCGGCCCGCCCCACCGCTGTCGGCGCGCAGCTCCTTCCGCCAGAAGACCAGCGGTGTGACCGCCTCCGCGATCTCGACCGGCGTGCCCTTGACGCCCGAGGGGTAGGCCGTGGCCGACATACCGTCCTTGCCGGGCCGAGCGCCGGTCCCGCCATTGGCCGTCACAGCCATGGTGAACCCATAATTGCCCGACACGCCCTTCTCGGCCACGCCCCGCACGTTGAGGTTCCAGAGGCACGAGGTTCCCTCCGCCGGAACGCGGTCCGGGATCGCGTGGCGGAGCGCGCCGAACACGACGTCGGGCATCATCTGCCCGATGATGTGGCGGCTCGACACCGGGGCGGGCTTCAGCGCGTTGACGATGCTGCCCTCCGGCGCACTCACCGTCAGGGGCGCGAGCGAGCCGGCATTGTTTGGCACCCGGCTGCCGACAATGCAGGAGAGGCCAAAGACCGTGTAGGCCGTGGCGTATGAGAGCGGCACGTTGATCCCCCGCGCGACCTGGGGTGAGGTGCCGGTGTAGTCGACATGGATCCCGGTCTCCGAAACCGTCACCGCCACGGCAAGCGTCACCGGCGCGGCATAGCCGTCGACCACCATCGTGTTCTCCCACCGCCCCTGCGGCAGCTCTGCGATCTCGGCCAGCACTGCGGCCCGTGAGCGGTCGAGGATGTGCGCCGCGAGCGCGTCGAGCGTCTCGAGCCCGAACTCCTCCATCATATGCTGGAGCCGGACGACGCCGATGTCGTTGCACGCGGCCAGCGAGTAGACATCGCCCTCCGTGTCGACCGGCAGCCGGGTGTTGGCGCGGATCATGGCCAGCAGCGTCTCGTTCATCTGCCCGCCCTCGGCGAGCTTCAGGAACGGGATCGACAGCCCCTCCATAAAGATGTCGGTGGCATCCGGCCCGAACCCGATCCCGCCGATGTCCATCAGATGCGACGTGCAGGAGAAGAGCGCGACCAGCCGGCCCTTGTAAAACGCCGGTGTCGTCAGGACAAAGTCGTTCAGATGCCCCGTCCCCATCCAGGGGTCGTTGGTGATGTAGATGTCGCCCGGCTGCATCTCGGCCGCCGGAAACCGGTCGAGGAAGTGCTTGACGCTCTCGGCCATGGAGTTCACGTGCCCCGGCGTGCCGGTCACCGCCTGCGCCAGCATCCGCCCCTCGATGTCGAAGATGCCGGCGGAGATATCGCCGCACTCCCGCACGATTGGGCTGAAGGCGGTGCGGATCAGCGTCTGCGCCTGTTCGTCGACGACCGAGATCAGCCGCGACCACATGATCTGTGCGTCGATCGGAGAAAGCTCGTTCATGTCGGTCGCTCCAAAATCAGGGCGCCGCCGGCATCGACCGACGCGGCAAAGCGCGCAGTAACGTATGTCGTTGTGGCCGCCTCCACGACGAGGGCGGGGCCGGCCAGCCGCATCCCGGGCGCCAGGTCCCGGCGTGCATAGATCGGCACGCGCTCTGCGGGGACATCGGCGGCGGCGCGCACCTCCCGATGGCCGATCGGGGCGGGCGTCGCACCCTCCGGCACCGGGCCGAGCGGGGCGACCTCGCGTTCCGGCGCGCTGACCGTCACCGACCAGTTTAACGCCTCGATCGCAGCGCCCGGGATAAAGCGCGCGAACTGCGCCGCGTAGTCCCGCTCGAAGGCCGCGCGCAACTGCGCCGGCGCGTCGGCCCCGAGGGGCCCGAGCGGCAGGCGAACCGCGATCTCATGGCCCTGCCCTGTATAGCGCATAAAGACCACACGGCTCTCCGTGAGGTCCTCGACACCCGAGGCGAGCGCGCGCACCTCGTCGCTCATCTCCGCGAGGAGGGCATCGACCCGCGCCCCGTCGAACGCGTCGAGCGACATATAGAGGCTGCGCACCAGCTCATAGGCGACCGGCGCCCGGAGAAACCCGATCGCCGACCCGACGCCCGCATCCGCGGGCACGATGATCCGGCTGAGGTTGAGTTTCTCGGCCATCCGCGCGGCATGGATCGGCGCCGCGCCCCCGAACGCGATCAGCGTGTGCCCCTCGAGCGCGACACCGCGCTCTGCCGCGTGGACGCGCGCGGCATTGGCCATGTTCTCGTCGACGATCTCACACACGCCGAGCGCGACTGTGTCCGTCGCCAAAGACACCGTGTCGCCAAGCGCCGCCAGCGCCGCCGCCGAGCGCTCGGGCGCCAGCGTCATGGTCCCGCCTGCGAAGTGCTCCGGCGCGATCCGGCCGAGCTCTACATTTGCGTCTGTGACCGTCGGCGCCGTGCCGCCGCGGCCGTAGCATGCGGGCCCGGGCTCGGACCCAGCGCTCTCGGGACCGACGGCAATCGTGCCAAGCGCATCGGCTGTCGCAATCGAGCCCCCGCCGGCACCGATCTCGATCATCTCAAGGACCGGGATCCGGATCGGAAGGCCGGACCCCTTCAGAAACCGCGCGGCCCGATCCACTTCGAAACTCCGCGCCGTGAGCGGGCGGCCCTCCTCGATAAAGCAGATCTTGGCCGTCGTGCCGCCCATATCGAAGGAGAGCACCCGCCGCTCCGACCGCTCACGCGCCGCAAAGGCCGCAAGGATCGCCCCGCCCGCCGGCCCGCTCTCCACCAGCCGCACCGGAAACCGCCGCGCCGTCTCCACTCCGGTCAGATGCCCGCCCGAGGTCATCAGGCGCAACGGCGCCGGGCAGCCCCGCGCCGCGAGCGCGTCCTGGAGCCGTTTCAGATACCCGGCCATCAGCGGCTGCACATAGGCATTGGCAACGGTCGTCGAGCTGCGCTCATACTCCCGGATCTCCGGACAGACCTCGGAGGAGAGCGAGACGGCGAGACCCGGCGCGACCTCGGCCACAATCGCGCGCGCGCGACGCTCATGGGCGGGATTGACGTAGCTGTGCAGAAAGCTGATCGCGAGCGAGACATAGCCTGCCTCGGCAATCTCGACGGCGCGCGCGCGCAGCGCGGCCTCGTCGAGGGGGAGGAGCACGGCCCCAGTGATGTCGATCCGCTCGGGCACGGTGAACCGCGCCTCGCGCGCGACCAGGGGCACGGGTTTGTCGATGTTGATGTCGTATTGATCGAACCGGCTCTCATCCGCGATCTCGAGCACGTCGCGGAACCCATCCGTCGCAAGGAGCGCCGTCCGCGCGCCCCGCCGTGTGATGATCGCATTGGTCGCAAGCGTCGCGCCATGTATCACCGCGGACAGGTCTTCGAACGCGAGACCCGCCTCGGCCAGAACATCCTCGGCCCCGTCGAGGACCGCCCGTTCGGGCGCCGCGTAGACAGTCAGCCGCTTGGTTGAAAAGCGCGCGCCGTCGACTTCGACCACGACATCGGTGAAAGTGCCCCCGATATCGGCAGCAAGGGCTGCAGCTACCATATGATTCCCACCTCTTCAGCGCACAGGCTAGCCAATCCTGCCGCGCTGTGGAAACTTTTAGCAGTCAGGCCGCCGCCCTTTTTCGAAAACTGCCACTCTCCCCCGGCAGCAAAGGACCGCTCCTCCCCCGCCTCCCACGACCAGAGCGCCGGCCAGGTCGATCTCCGCCATATGCGCTCCGAAACGGATCCTCCGGGGCCACCTCACCTACCTCGCGCAGATCGCTGAGACGAACCTGGCGAACAGGGTCATCCGAGCGACAAATCCCACGCCGGTCCAACAGCCCTGGTCCAAGGAAGG
Source organism: Pseudomonadota bacterium (assembly GCA_038749815.1). Taxonomy (GTDB): domain Bacteria; phylum Pseudomonadota; class Alphaproteobacteria; order Rhodobacterales; family Rhodobacteraceae; genus Algicella. Next base: position 10,085 of record JBCDHQ010000002.1, read on the forward strand.
TGGGGGCAGAACCGCTCCCTGCACCAAGGCCGCAGAGGCGTTTGGCGCGGTGCGGCTCACCGTCACCAACCGCGCGGCCACCGCCCCAACCGACCCAGATGTCCGACGCCGGACATCACGCTGGTGTCCGCAGATCCTCAAGCATGGCGCAGAGGAGCTCCACCAAGCCGCGCCCCGCCGTTTGGGTGCCACGCGTCCGGTTTTGCACATGAACACCCATCACCGCGGGCACCAGCGCCTGCGCGACGTCGGCCGGGGTAAACCGCGCCGCATCACCTTGTCGCTGCGCCTCGTTCTCCAGTGCGCGTTCGAAATGCCGGGCCAAGGTGGCCCAATACTCCTGCACAGCCGTCGCCAGGCGCGGGCTTTTGACCCGAGCATTCTCGACGCCGGTGTTCACGATCAAGCACCCGTAATCGCTGGAGGTCATCGATCCCGGCGTCACGAGCCCGCGCAGAAAACGGATGATGTCAGAGATGTCGCCGTCCACCATCGGAGCCATCTCACCCGTGATCGCGGCGTCGCTGTAGTAGCTCAGCGCCTCGAGGTAGAGCCCCTCCTTGCCGCCGAACTCCGAGCGTATGGCGAACTGGTTGATCCCGGTGATCTGCTCCAACTCTCGAACGCCCAGGGCTTGAAAACCGTGCTCCCAAAAGGCGGCGCAGGCTTTTGCAACGGCGTCCTGCCGGTCATAGGACTTTCGGCGCGGCATCTGCCTTTCCGTTTGACAGTTTTCCATTCAATCGCATAGAAACAGTATCAATGCAACTGTATTGAAATGGAAATCCGATGAGAGACGTTGTTTTCCCTCAAGAAAAGCAAGCCGCCTACGATGCCTACGGCTACTCGGCCGCGGTCAGAAGCGGCGGGTTCCTGTTCGTCTCGGGCCAGGTCGGGGCCGATGCGAACGGGACGGCACTCCCGGACCCGGCCGCACAATTCGAGACGGCCTTCGCGAATCTCAGCGACGTGCTCGCGGCTGCAGGCTGTGACTTCGACGACATCGTCGATGTCACAACCTTCCATGTGGACATGTATGCCCACTTCGAGGCGTTTGCGGCGGCGAAGCAAAACGCCTTCCCAAACCCGCCCTTTCCAAACTGGACCGCTGTCGGCGTGGTCAATCTCGCCGACCCGGGTCTGTTCCTGGAGATCAAGGCGATCGCCAAACTCAGGTGAGCACATGACCCAAAGCAAATCCGAGGTCTCCAAAGCGCTCAGCTTCCGCACGCTCGGCTCTTCGATGGCCCTCGGCCGTGACGCAGCGCATGCACCCGACCCGATACCACTGCCCACTGCCAGTTCGGCGACGCTCATGTCACCAGCGAAAGGCATGCATAGAAGACGCCAGCGTCATAGCGATCGATGTGGCCAAGCGTGTGCACGTGCCTGGGGCGGGGTCCGATGGTCGGTCCAGTTCCGAAAGCGGCGATCTCGGACGCAAGTGATCCCGTTTTCAAAGCCCAGAACCCTTGCATCATCGCCACGGAGGCCCGCACAAGCGCACAGTTCTGGGGTCAAAAGATCGGTGCCATGGACCACGAAGTCCGGCCGGTGCCAACTGCCGATGCGAAGCCGTTTGCGAAGCGCCAAAAGAACAGCGCCAAAGCGATCGCCCAAACGGCGCTGCCGCCGAGCATGCGGTTCGTGACGGAATAGAGTGCCGACCAACAGGTCAAAGCAGTGACGGGTTTTCCGTTCCTCTTTTCCGACCGGCTCTCCTGGCGGTTTGCCCCCCCTCACGCGCCCGATGCACCGGCGAGCGTCTTTACGCCACTGCCGGCTCACGATCGTTTTTCCCAGATGTGGCCACAGCTCAAGCGATCCGTGCACCCGCCATCGTGCTCAAACCCATGGCGCAAGACGGCTTGTCGTTGGCAAGAGCGACAGCGGCCAGTATCCGCGGTCTTCGTGCCAGACGTCGCTGCAGCCCCGCCGCTCTTTTCTTGCTGTCCCGCTTGCCCAACGGTTGACCAACGTTGTGCCAGAGGCACGCGGATCGCGCGACGCCCCGATGATGAGCAGCCGTCAGATATCGCGCTGGCCCGGCTTGGACATCCTTCCCATGTGCGCCTTGACACCCGATGAGTGTTGTCTCCGCAGTGCGATCCGCCCGAGAGACGGATCGCACGCCGGGCCCTGCAAAACAGTCCCGGCCCAACCGAAGCGTTCGAGTGGGTGGAGGGCGTGTCGACCGCCACGGCGGTCACCGCCCCCACCCCAGGGACAGAGCGCAGGCGCACACATGTCGGACGCCTGGTTCCGCAGGATCTCCTCCCCGTTGGCGATCCAACACGACAGGTTGGCGACTGCTCAACGAAGACCGCGTAGATGTCGCGTGCGCTGTCCGGCAGGTCGATGTCCGGATCGCCAGTTTTCTCGGCCATGAGTATGGCGAGATGGGCGCGGCGCGGCGCGACAACGCCGTGCACGGCGGGAGGCCTGCGCAGGGCATTGATCAGGTGCGTGCGCTGTTTGACCAAATGAGCACGCGCTCGGAACACACCGTCCACTGACCGTCAGGCGACCGCATGCAATCGCTGAGAGATCGAGCGGATCCGGCTGCCGGAGGTCTCGACCATTGGGCCGGCCATCGCGGCGTCCGAAGTGTCGCTGCCTATTGGTGCGTGCAGCAGGGTCTCTGCGGGTGAGCGCGATGCGCGAACGCGTTAATGCCAAAATACAACGTCCTCCCGGACAGCGCCGCACACTCCGCCCAGTTTGCGACAATGGAGTGGGCCCGCGGAACGCAGTGCGACTGACGGCGCTCAAACGGCACGGCATGGATCCTGAGAGAGAGTATCGCCGGCTCCAAACAACCTAAGCCATCGCGTTGAACCAGGCCGCGGGGAGCTGGAGTTCCGCAACGGGCACCACCCTGGCGGGTCAACTCCGCCGCAGCGAAACTTTGAGGCGCGCCGCGCGACCTAACGACTGTCTCAGAGCTCTCGGCCGCCTTCGGCCAGTCCACCGCCGAGGCTCTGACGCTAAGCTACGCCATGTCCAAAGGCATCGTCGGATCGAGGGGCACCACAACCCATCTCGAAACGGCCTTCTCTCTAACACCTCGGCCCGCCGTATCGACCGCGCCGAGGTGATCGTGCTCGCAGCCCCTATACCACCCGGAAAACGACCGTCGGATCACGTAGTCCGAGGCCCCGACCTTCCAGGCCCAGAACGGCATCGCCCTTTCCTATCCGCCGCGGCCCTGCGAAGGCCGGCCATAGTCCCAGGACCGGAAACCAGCCGCAGGCCATCTAGGGCAGAAATGGCGCGCCACTCCATCAGCTCGAAGCGATGCGCTCTCCCACCGAGACGCCACGCAAGGCCGCAACCGCCACGCCGCATCAAGGCCGCCGCCCCGAGAGGACCCCGGTGGCTCTGGCATGGCGGCCTTCGGCGGGCGGCCTACAGGCGCGGGTCGACCGGTTCGCTTTCCAGGGCGAGCACGGCAAGGGCGCAGATATGGACCCTGGAGAGGGGCTCGCCATCGACGAAGCGGTGCAGTCCCTCAAAGCCCAGCTTGACCTCCCGCTCGGCGAGCGAGAACTTGCGCCCAAGACCGCGGTGGCGGAGCCTCTCAATGTTTGCCGGCAGGTCGTAGTCGGGGCCGTAGATGATCCGAAGATAGTCGCGCCCCCGCACTTTCATGGCGGGTTGAACGAAACCCTTTTCCGCGCGCGGGAGGAAGGCATTGGGCTTGATCACCAGCCCCTCGCCCCCGTCGCTGGTGTGTCGCTGCCACCAGTCGGCGATGGCGGCGCGGTCGTCGCCGCTCGCGCCATCGAACTGTCTCCAGCCGGTGGGTCTCAGGATCGGGTCGGCCTCGGCCAGAGCTCGGATCGTCTCCATGTGCCAGACATGCGGCTTGGTGACAAAGACCTGCCCCTCGGCCGCCAGAACATGAAAAGGCGCGATCCGATGGTCTTCGACACCGGTCGCATCCCAGCAATACCCGGCAATGGTGCGCCCCATCGCGTCGGCGTTTGCACGCTGGACCTCGGCCTTGCCGCGCAGGTCGTTGAGCGCGTCCCCGGGACGGACCCGCTCAAGGGCGCGGAGGAGAGCATCGGCTGAGGCCTGCGCCGCGGCGACAGTCGGGTTGTACTGGCGCGACAAGAGCTCCTGCGCCTTCGCCGACCAGGGCATCAGTTCGGCGTCCAGCAGAACCCAGTCGGTGCCGAGACCCTCCCAGAGGCCGGAGGTCTCCATCGCCGCCGCAACCCGCGCGACGATCGCGGCCTCGTCCTCCGGATCCTTGAAGAACGGACGTCCCGTGCGGGTGTAGACCACACCGGCCTTGCCGTCCTCGACCCCGAACCGGACTTTCGCGGCCTCCGCATCCCGAGCCACGACAAGGAGCGCACGCGAGCCCATGTGCTTCTCTTCCGCCACCAGATCGGTGACACCGCGATCCGTGAAATGCGTGATCGCCTCGTCCGGACGCTCAAGGAGCGGGCCGTCCGGTGCCGTCGGGCAGGCTGCCATCGTGGGCGGCAGATAGATCAGCCAGCGCGGGTCGATCGCGAACCGGCTCATGATCTCCAGCGCGGCGAGGCTGTTTTCCTCGGGGATCTGGATGGTGGAGCGAAAGCGCGTCTCGATCCGCATCTTGGTGGCGTAGTCGTCGAAATAGAGCAGCCGGTCATGGTCCTGCTGAGCCGACCGGCCGCTCTTATGGTCAAGGGGTTTGGCCGGCTCCGCATAGCGCCGGTGCGCCGGCACCGAGACGGTCTCCCGCTCCGGCCAGCGGAGCGCGGTCAGCTTGCCGCCAAAGACGCAGCCCGTGTCGATGCAGAGCGTGTTGTTCAGCCACTCCGCCTCGGCCATCGGCGTGTGGCCGTAGACCACATCCGCCGCGCCGCGATAGTCCCGCGCCCAATCGAGCCGCACCGGCAGGCCGAACTCATCGACCTCTCCCGTCGTGTCGCCATACATCGCGAAGGTGCGCACCGCGCCGGAGCCGCGTCCGTGCATGGCCTCCTTCAGACCGGCATGGGCGACGACGAGTTGTCCGTCGGCGAGCCAGAAATGCGACCGGAGGTCATGGATGAAGGCGCTGACCGCCTGCCGGAACGCGTCCGAGGTCGCCGACAGCTCGGCGACCGTCAGATCGAGCCCGTGGGTCAGCTCAACCTTCCGGCCCTTCAGCCACTTGTGGAGCTTCTGGTCATGGTTGCCGATCACGCACTCCGCCGTGCCCGCGCCGACCATGCCCATCACCAGACGGAGGGCATTCCGGTTCTTCGGGCCGCGATCCGTGATGTCGCCCACAAAGAAGGCCTTGCGGCCCTCGGGCGGACGCGCGGTGATCAGGTCTTCGGCGTCCTCCTCGAAGGGGTCGATCCGGTAGCCGAGCGTGGTCAAGAGCGCGGTCAGCTCATCGAAACACCCGTGAATGTCGCCGATAATGTCAAAGGGTCCGTGATCCCTGCGACGGTCAGTCCAGAGCGGCACGCGCGTGATGCTGAGCGCCTCCACCTCAGCGGGCGATCTCATGATGTGGACTTGCCGAAAGCCCTCCTTCTGCAGACCCCGCAGACCTCGCCGCAGGGCCGTGCTGTGCTGGCGCGGCACGTGGTCGCCAAAGTCCCGGTTGGGCCGGCCCCGGTTTCGGGCGTGGCAGACGGCTGGGTCGATGTCCAGAACCAGGGCCACCGGAAGGGCGTGATGCCGCCGGGCGAGGGCCACCAGCGTCGCGCGATCCTCGCGCTTGACGGAGGTCGCGTCGATCACCGTCAGCAGGCGACGCTTCAGGCGGACCCCGGCGGTGTAGGTCAAAAGATCGAAGGCATCCGTCGTCGCCGCCAGATCCGTCTCGTCGTCCGAGACAAGCGCGCGGCAGCGGTCCGAGGACACGATCTCGGTCTCCCGAAAGTGCGTCGCCGCAAAGCTCGACTTGCCCGATCCGGTCGGGCCGATCAGGACGACCAGGGCAAAGTCGGGGAGGGTGACAGCCGTCATGCGCGCTCCCCTTTGACACTCGCCCGGAACAGCACCTCCGCGTCCGGCATCAGCCTCGGATCCGCCTCGTCGGCGGACGCCGCCCAGTCGATCTGCTCAAGGAAATAGGCTTCAATCGCGCCACACTTCGCACCGACGCCGGTTTCCGTCGCTTTGGCCTTCAGCCGCAACAGCCCGTCGATCTCCGCGACCGGCCCCGGCGGCATCGGCAGACCCTCCAGAGCCATCGGCGGCGTCGCGCCGGGCCGAGTTCGCACCAAGTGGATCGCGATCGCGGGGCGCAGACTGTGAGAGTATGTCTTCTCGTTGACCTCCGCACGCCCACGCACATACCTGTCCCACTGGCCGTGGGCGAAGTTGCGACAGTGACGCGCCCTCGCCTCGCCAAAGGCCGCGCAGACCGGATCGTCCCAGCGAGACCGGATCGGGCCAGAGAGCCAGTCCAGCAGCACCGGGTTGGGCGTCAGGGGAAGATCGAGCGCCGTCCGGATGTCCCAGTCGCCCTCGATGACATCACGCCCGGGCTTCAGGCTCAGAAACCCGTCAGGCCCGTACGCATAAGCAAACCGCACGTCGCTGTCGGGCGAGGGCAAGCCCCAGGCGCGGCTGCCGCTTCCGGCAGCGAGGAGGTCACAGTCGCGCTCAATCTCGCCGAGCTTGCCCAGGATGATGCCCTCGACGGTCCGGTCGACGGACGGTGTGAAAGCGGGCAAGGTCATCCCTCACCGCCTTTCCGGAACACCGCCATCTGCGACGGCGCTCCATGCGCCTCGTCGACGGGGCCGAGCGGCGCGACGCTGACGCCGTAGCCGTGATCCTCCGCGACCCGGGTGCCCCAGGCCTCGAACTCGGCGCGGGTCCACTCGAACCGGTGATCGGGGTGGCGCAGTGCGCCCTCCGCCATGCCGTCGAACAGGGCGTTGTACTCCCGATTGGGCGTCGTGACGATCACCAGACCGGGCCGGGCGTCGCCGAAGACCGAGAGCTCCAGCGCCGAGAGGCGGGAGGGCTCGATATGCTCGATGACCTCCACAAGGGTCGCCGCGTCGAAGCCCTGCCAGCGCCGGTCGCCATAGGTCAGGCTGCCCATCTGCAGGCTGACCCGCTCAGACATCGCATCGCCCGCCTGGTGCAGGCGGAGCTTGCGATGCGCCGTCTCCAGCGTGCGGACCGAGGCATCGACGCCGACAAGCCGTTTGATATGCCGCTCCCGGATCAGGCGCCGCATCAGCTTGCCCTCGCCGCAACCAAGATCGAGGACCGAGGCCGCGCCATGCGCCTTCAGGGCAGCGGCGACAGCATCAAGGCGCAGGTCATGGAGCCGGATGGGCTGTTCCAGATGCGCCTCAGGCTCGGGCGCGGGGGCCTCCGCCGCGTCGGCCTCAGTCTCGGCAAGGCTCTCATCCAGCCGCGCCAGCGCCATGTTCATCAGGGCGCGGCGGTGCTTGAGGGCGCGCCGGGCAATCAGATCCCGCGCCGGGTGTTCGGCCAGCCAGCCCGCGCCCTTGTCGAGCAGCGTGTCGATCTCCGCCGTGTCGATCCAGTAATGCTTGGCGTTGTCGAGGACCGGGATCAGCACATAGAGGTGGTTGAGGAGGGCCGACAGCCGAAGAATGCCCCTGAGAGTGACGCTGTAGACATGGCCATCACCGTCCAGCGCGGTCAGGTCGACGTCGTATCCCAGAGGCTCGAACACCGACGCGACAGTCTCGCGATCGCCGGCGAGGGCAAGCGGCAGCACGCGCGCTTCAGGCGGCAGATCGCGGTCCGCGAGCCCCTGACGTTCCTTCGACTTTCCCGCGAGGCTCTGACCAAGCGCCCGCGCCATCGCCACCGACAGGAACGAGTTCGCGGCATAGGGCCTCGTTCACGTATTTCGCCAAGAGGCCGTCGCTCTCCCTGTTCTTGCCGCGAACAAGGCCGACCGGATCGACGTCCAGGTGCAAGACAGTCGTCGTCCGTTCGTCCGACACCTCCGGATAGAAGATCGTCACCGCCCCGTGCGCGGTGTCCCGCGTGTGGACATGGTCCGGGTTCTTGTGGAGCAAAAACCCCAGATCACGGGCCGAATAGTCTGCGTCCGGGGGCGCGTTCAGGGTCAATTCAATCTGCATTCTATCCGCATCTCCTCCCCCTGGCCGCAACCGGCAGGTGGCCTCCTCGACCGAGCCCCTCCTCCTGGGGACTTCGCGTCCCCAGTCGCTTGCCAAACCGCAGCGACAAGGCGGTCGGGCGCGCCTGACCCCGGTGAAACACCCCTGTCCGCCCATGGCCATCCACAGCCGCTGCAGCGGCGGTCATCCAACTGAGCCACAGCCGACCACCCGGCCAGGGCGAAACGTCGGTCGCATGTGACACGACCTGGACGAAACAAGCCGGGGGTCGCACCCGTGCAACCAGTGCCCGAATGGGGGGACGTCGTTCCTTCAGCCGTCGTCATGGGTCCGGGGGACAAGGGGGTCGTGAGAGGCCTTTCGGCGGTCGAGGTGAAGTCGATGTACTCCCACGGGCATTCCCCCGGATGATCCTTGCGTTGCGCCGGCTGGCGCGTGTTTGATGTGCCCGCTGGGGGCCGACCCCACGACCCTCCGTTTCAAAGAGGGATGCGCTGAGCGGCGGGCGCGGTGCGGCGACAAGGGGTGATGAAACAGGACCTGCTCTCTCCTTAAGCTACGCGGCCATAAGGGTTGGCGGCCGCGACGGGACTCGAACCCGCACCTTGGGCGTTCGTAGCGCTGTAGTTCCATCGGCATTCGCCGCGTTTCTCCGTTCGTGAGGTCGGGCGGACAAGGGGGTGATGAGATCTCTGACATCATCTAAAATTGTAATCCCACCGGCATTCCGCCCGGATGGTGTTGGCTCCTCCGACACGAGGTCTGCGAGCTCGCGCGGGGTGTCACGCGCAACGGGATGAACCCGCACCCTCCGATCCGTGGACCAGCGCGCTCCCAGTCGTGCCCCCGGCACGCGCCGGTCGTCTTGCTCCTCTCTCTCCAGTTCGGACCGCCCGGACCGGTCTCAGAGCGAGATCCTCTCGATTTCGCCCACCCAGTGCTCGGCCCCGGCTTTGCCGGCGGCGAAGGCCGCGATCTGGTCGAAGACCGCATCCGAGAACCCGCCGATGTTCAGCACATCCTCACGGGTCTGCGCCTGCGTCGTGCCGTAGGGCGCGATGTCGATGCAGACCAGTCTGGCTGCCGGGTTCCGACGCTTGATCTTCTCCCACTCCGTCATCATCGCAGTCCCCTGACCGCCCGACCCGGCATCGACCCAGGACTGGTTGTCCGAGACGAAGACCACAAGATCCGGCGCCCGGCCCCGCGCGTTCAGATACCGCAGCGGCGCCGAGCAGTTCGTCCCGCCCCCGCCCAAGGCCGCGAGGGTCTCGGCATTGGTCAGGATCGTGTCGCGCGGCTTCAGACGCACATCACGCACGGCGACGTCGAACGGCAGAACCTGCGCGCCGCGTGCCGCGCGCAGCAGCGACGCGGCGACCAGAGCGGCCACATCGACGTGCCGCACCCGCGACGTTGAGCCCGTCCGGGACCCGGTCACGGGCCACGTCATCGAGCCGGACACATCCGGGCAGATCACCACCTGACCCTTGATCTTCGCCACGTTGCCCGCCGCGATCTCCATCGCGTCATGCAAGGCCCACACGATCTCGGGCGGCATGCGCTCCGAGACGTTCTGCGCCGCGACCATCAGCTGATACGGAAAGGCCCGAGCCTTGCCGATCGCCTCGGGGTCGCGCAGGAGCGCTGCAACATGGACCGCTGTCTTCCTCACGCCGAAGACGCCGTGGCGCTCGAACGTGTTCAGGTTCTGGCGCACCATCTGCCACGAGCCCTTGCGCGCGATGCGCGCCCACTGAGCTGAGGAGAGCTCCAGCTGCGTCAGCATCTGGAACGGCACGTCCGGAACCGGTCCCTTGCCGGTCTCCTTGAAGCGAAACCAATCCTGCAGCGCCTGCGGCAGGTCCGAGACATTGCAGGGGCGCCCGATGATCCAGGCGAAAAGCGCCTCCCGCGCCGGCGTCTGCGGCTTCGGGTGGACCATCCGGATCACGTCCGCCAGCGACGGGTCGTTGCCGATGCTGGCGGCAATCAGCGCCCGGTCGGCGGCCGCGTTCAGCCAGTGCTGCACCATCGCCTTCGGCGCGGAGCCGAGCGACGTCCGCCCCGTCTGACCCGAACGGATCACCTGAACGAAGGTCCGCAGCATCTTGCCCGTGTCGACCACGCGGCCGAACACCTTGCGGAAAAGCACTGGATCGCGCCGCGCCAGGATCGCCAGCAACACGGCAGGCATGTCCTTCATATGGCCGGTCTGGCGCGCGTAGATGGCGGTCTTCGCCAGCGTCTCTGCGCCCACCGCCTCGGCGACCATCAGCACATACTCAAGCTCTTCCTGAGCGCTCTGGTAGAGCATCCCTCCGAAGGTGCCGGTCACGGCCACCTGCGCCAGGGTATGGGCATCGGAATAGGCGTAGGCCGGTGCTGCCTCCTTGTTGGCGGCGCGCGCCGGCAGCAACCGGCCCTTCATCGATGCAAACACGGATTTGTTTGCCATTGCTCTCGTCCTTCTCACTTGTTGAGAAGGGTTTGGCACAGGACCGTGCGGCGCCAAAGCAATCGCCAAAAATCAGCCAAACTGCTGAATTAATTGCGCTTTCCAGCGAATTGCCAAACCCGCGGCGACAAAATACGATACCACAAGATCGCAGATTATAACGTGGTATAGCGCTGATGCGAAACGTTGTCCTCGGCTTCCTCGGCACCCAGAAGGACGTCGGAAAACGGCGCAAATGGAAGCCGACGCGCAGCCTCGTGCAGCACGATGCCTTCCCCGTCCACCGGCTCGAACTGCTCTACGACAGGAAGTTCAGCCGCCTCGCCCATGACGTCAAGCGGGAGGTGGAGGAGCTGTCGCCCGAGACGGAGGTCCTGCTCGTCAACATGGATCTCGACGATCCCTGGGACTTTCAGCACGTCTACGGCAAGCTCTTCGACTATGCGCGCCACTACGGCTTCGACGAGGATCGGGAGCGGTACCACGTTCATCTCACCACCGGCAGCCACGTGGCCCAGATCTGCTGGTTCCTCCTGACCGAAAGCCGGCACGTCCCGGCGCGTCTCTTGCAGACCGGCCCACCGCGGGGGGAGGACGCCGCACCGACGCTCGACGTGATCGACCTCGATCTCAGCCGCTACAACGCGCTCCAGCAGCGCTTCGATCAGCTCTCGCGGGAGTACACCGATCAGCTGAAGGGCGGGATCGAGACGCGGAACCCGGCCTACAACGCCGTGATCGACCAGATCGAGCTTCTGGCCAGCACCTCGGACGCGCCAATCCTGCTTCTGGGGGAGACCGGGACGGGCAAGACCGAGCTCGCCGCGCGCATCCACAACCTGAAGCTCGACCGCCGGCGCGTCAGCGGGCGGCTCGTCCATGTCAACTGCGCCACGATCACCCGCGACACCGCCATTGCGACCCTCTTTGGGCAGCGCCGCTCGCATGCCGGGCAAGCCGGGTCCGAGCGCAACGGTCTCCTGCGCGAGGCCGATGGAGGTGTGCTGTTTCTCGACGAGATCGATGCGCTCGGCCTCAACGAACAGGCCGTGATCCTGCATGCGATCGAGACCGGGCGCTTCTATCCCCTCGGATCCGACTACGAGGTCTCGAGCCGGTTCCACGTCATTGCCGGGGCGAACGGAGACCTCCGGAAGATGACGGCCGAGGGCAAGTTCCGGCCGGATCTTCTGTCGCGCCTCGATATGTGGGCCTTCACCCTCCCGCCGCTGCGCGACCGCACGGAGGACATCGAGGCGAACCTCCTCTTTGAGCTGGACCGGTGCGAGCGCGACCTCGGCACCCGCGTCGGGTTCAACGCGGATGCGCGCCAGGACTACCTCGCCTTCGCGACGGACCCCGCCACAGCCTGGAGCGGCAACTTCCGGGAGTTCGGAGGGTCGGTGCGCCGGCTCTGCACGCTCTCGCCGCGGGGCCGGATCACCCAGACCATGGTCGCCGACGAGATCGCGCGGCTCTCGGCCTCCTGGCAGGACCGGACGAGAGACGCCGACAAGCAGCTCCTGAGCGAGGTTCTGGGCGACACGGCACAGGAGATCGACCCTTTCGACGAAGTCCAGCTCGCCGCGGTCATCCGGGCCTGCCGAACCTCCAGAACGCTGAGCGACGCTGGCCGCAAACTCTTCAGCATCTCCCGCACTCAAAAGACATCGCGCAACGACGCGGACCGGCTCCGCAAATACCTCGCGAGGTTTGACTTGGAGTGGGACGCGATCCGCTAGCGCTGGTCTGGATCCGGCATGGCGCCCGCGGCGGGCGGGACGCACGCCCGCCCTCCAAAACGTGGCGAGGCCGCGGCGTTCCGCGACCTCGCATGGCTGTCCGGGGATGCTGGTGTGCGACTTACGCCGGGTCTTTCGCCTGCGGAAGGGCCGCGGCGACGACACCGGCCAGCCCGTCTTCGAGGCTGACACCCACCTCCTCGCCCAGTTTCTTCAGGGCGGGAAGCTGGAAGGCCATCGTGCCGATCGCATCGACGGCCTGGGTGACGGGCGTGCCGGGTGCGCCGTCGCCCCCCGTGCTGCCGCCCAGCCCTGTGACGTGGTGGATCTTGATCGAGTCGATCTTCTCAGCCGGCTTGACCATCTGGCCCACGATCTCGGGCAGGGCCTGAAGCCGCGCGAGGTGCACCTTCATCGCGACGATCTCGGCCGAAAGGGCATTGTCGGCGTCGATCAGCGCCCGCGCGCCCTCCGCTTCGGCCAGCTTGTCGAGCTTCTTGGCCTCCGCCCGGATCCGGAGGGCGTCCGCCTCGCCCGTCGCCTCCTCGCGAAGCGCCTCGGCCCGGTCGGCCGCAGCCTCACGCTCCGCGGCGGCCTCGAGCCGGACACGGGTGGCGGCCTGCTCAGCCTCGCGCTCGGCCTCGAGGATCGCGATGCGCTTGATCCGCTCGGCCTCGGCCAGCTCGCGCGCCGTGGCGATCGCCTCGGAGGCCTTCACGGCCTCGGCCCGCGCCTGATCGGCGCTCGCGCGGGCGCGGCTTTCCTCCTCCGACTTCGTGGCGACGACGATCTGGCGCTCTTGATCGGCGACCTCGACCTGACGCTCCTTGGCGATCTCGGCGGCGCGGATCGCCTCCTCCCGCGCGATCTCGGCCGCGCGCACGCTGCGCTCCTTGGCGATGCGGGCGGCCTCGGCCTCCTCCTCCGCCTCGGCGCGGCGGCGGGCGATCTCGGCATCCTGCGCGGCCTGCAGCGTCGCGATCTCCTGCGCCTGAGCGATCTTCGCCTCCTCCTCCTCGCGGTCGATCTGCAGCTTGCGCTTGGCGGCCTCCATCGCGGCCTGACGCACGGCGGTGTCGGCCTCCGCGTCGATCAGCGCGCGCTTCTTCTTGGAGTCCGCGATCACCTCGGCCAGCTGCCGCATGCCGACCGCGTTGAACGCGTTATTCTCGTCAAGGCTCTCAAAGGGCGTCTGGTCGAGCGCGGTGAGCGAAACGGACTCAAGCTCCAGCCCGTTCTTCAGCAGATCCTCCGACACCGTGTTCTGCACCTCCTGCACGAAGCCGGAGCGGTTCTCATGCAGCGCATCCATGCTCATCTGGGCGGCGACCGCGCGCAGACCGTCGATCAGCTTGCCCTCGATCAGCTCGCGCAGCTGGTCGACATGGAAGGTCCGGTCGCCCAGGGTTTGGGCCGCACGCGCAATGCCGTCCTCGGTCGCGTTGACGGAGACGTAGAACTCCACCCCGACATCGACGCGCATCCGGTCGCGGGTGATCAGGCTGCCTTCGCCCGTGCGGCTGACCTCAAGGCGCAGCGTCTTCATGTTCACGGGCCGCACCTCATGCAGGAGCGGGATGACGATGGCGCCGCCATCCATGATGACCTGTCGCCCGCCGGCGCCGGTCTTCACGAGGCTGACTTCTCGCGTGGCGCGGCGGTAGAGCCTTGCCATGATCAACCCGACAAGAAGGAGAAAGCCGAGGATCAGGGCCACGGGAATGGCGATGGCTGTGGTGAGATCGGTCATGATGAAGCTCCTTTTTTTGGGGTCGCGTTGAAGTGAGGGTCAGTCGATGCGGACGGCCTTGAGGACGCCGTCATGGCTGCGCAGAATCGCGATCTCGCTGCCTTCGGGCAGGGTGTCGGCCGGGTCGAAGGGAACGACCATCGCGTAGTGGAGGTTGCCGTGCTGGTCGCGAAAGCGCGCCTGCGCGGGCTTGTCGGCCACAGCCGTGCCGACGGTGATGACACCGCGCCGACGCCCATAGGCGCGACGCGAGATCGCGGTCGTTGCGGTCTTCGGAAAGATCCGGCCGATCAGACGCGCGATCCGGGCACCGAGTGCCACGCCGGGCGGCAGGGCCAGACCGGTGGCAAGGCCCGCATGCAGCGGCGCGCCAAGGAGGCTCGTCGCCGAGAGCTGCAGCCCGTAGCCCGTCAGCGCAAAGGCCGTCAGCACGCCTGTCAGCCAGATCATCGCCGGCACATCGCCGAGCCCGAGCCAGCCGAGAACGCCGCCGGAGCTGCCGTCCTGCTCGGCATCGGCATCGGCATCGGCGTCTATCTCGCCAACGGGCTCGATATCCGCCTCCGCGCCAAGTAGGCTGCCGCCAAGCTGGAGCGCCAGCGCCTCAATCAGAAGGAGCCCCAGAACCACGCCGGCGGCGATCTCGAAGGGCAGCAGCCCTGGGTGAAACAGCATTTCGGTAAGTGACATGCCTTCCCTCCCCGGCATCCGCACATTGAATGCCGCTTTATGGTTGAATTGATCTTATATGGCATATATAGTGCAACTCACGGCACTTTGAAGGGCTCATAAGTGATAAAACGACAGCAGATTGCCGCTGCGCGCGCGCTTCTGTCCTGGAACAGGCAGGATTTGGCCGACAAGTCAGGCGTTTCGCTGAGGACGATTGCCCGCTTCGAAGCGGGGGAAGGCGACATCACGGCCTCCAAGCTGGAGCGGCTGGAGCTTGCCCTGACCGGCGAGGGGGTCGAGTTCATCGACGGCGGCGTGCGCCTCGAACGGCTGCGAGCGGTCCGGCTAAGCGATTGACGCAAGGCATCCGACACAACGCTTTACCGGCGCCCACAGAATCCCAGCCCACCGCAGAGCGCGTCAGCTCCCCCAGCGCCCCCAATAAAACGGTCTTCAAGACCTCATTCAGGAGCCCCCTGGCCCCGCGAGCGCTTAAACCAACGGCAGCCCTGCGATGCCCGCGCGACCTCGGCCCAAGACCGAAACGCTCCTGTCATCGCCTCGCGTGCCGACTGAACAGACCCAGCGTCGACCAGGCACCACGACAGGACGCCCCCGGACCCCACTCATGCTGCAGGACCAGCCAGAGCCTGCACGTCCACACGCACCAGAAGCCTGATCCAATCAGTCACGCAATCGCGCCTCACCAGTCGATTGCAAGGACGCCGCGTTTGCAGCGGCACCGGCGTGCTCCGCGGCGTTGGTATGCCCGTGACACGCCACGTCCCAGCCCTCGAACGGCCCTGGCGTATGCCTCCAGAACGCCACGCGTCCCCGTCCGACCTCGCACCCATTGCACGCCGAACCATGGCAGGTGTCGCAGCTCGGATGGCCCTGCTTTCCAGAGTCATCTCCGCGAGCCGAAGCTCCGCCCCACAAGGCAGCCCCGGAGCATCTGCCTCCGCCCGAACAAACCCACCTCGAAAGCGTTGCGCCAACCGCAACCGATCCCCTTCCGCCACGCCACCCGGCCAATCCCGGCGCTCCGGACGGCATGCCATTCGCGCTCAAAGCCGCCGAAGCATGCGCGGGTCACGACCAGAGAGGGGCAGTGCGGCGGGATCACAATCCTCAGAGGCGAAGCCGATAGCCGTGCATCGCGGATTGCATTCTAGGTCCGAGCGCCATCGTAAGCTCCGTCCACTGCCCGGCAGGAGACCGCTTGCAATCGCGGAAAGGGGCCGCAGATCTGACCGCTGGTGGTCTCGACCAGGAGGCCGGCGACCGCCACGTCCAAAGTGTCGCCGTTTGTCAGCGCGTGGGACACGCCCTCTCCCGCGTTGGCTTCGACGCTGATGTGCAACTCCCCCCAGCCTCCACGTTTTTCGCCCTCCCTGCGGCGTGCCCGTTCCCCGGGTCAAAGAACTTGAGGCCCGCGCAGAGGAGCACGATCTCGACCCGTGCCATGCGCCCGGGCGCATGCCTGTCGAGGGATCCTATGCGCCGGCGGCGGACACCCACCGTGTGATCAAGACGGGCAGCGGGAGATATATGAGCCCGAAGGTCAAGCGTGTACCCCCTCCGCCAGACCCTCCCTGCGAGGCTGATCCGATGATTGTCCGAATTTCGATGCGGGTGAGGGCATCGCGGAGCTAGGCTTCGGGATCGAGGCCGCCTCGATCGGAAAGAGGACGCCGGCAGAGCACCCACCGCCTTCGTCAGAGCCTTCGAAAAGCCAGGTCCCGAGGTCGAGAGCGACAGGGCGGATGGCGCGCTCGGCAGCGTTGGTGCCGATCTCGACGCTGCCACCCTGGACCTGGCGCGCGATGCCCAGCCACCCAGTGAGCGCGCGGCGGACCATCAGTGCAGTGGCGGTGGTGCCAGGGAGCCCGGAGGCCCGTTGCGCAAGCCAGGCGACGATCAGCGTGGCCTCGACCCTGCGCACCTGCCGCCGCTCGCCGGGCGGAGCGCGTTTCGATCCTGCAGAGGTCACCGATGCGACAGAGTGCTTCCTCGGCGATCGGGGAGGGCAGGCGCACAGTCAGGACGAAGACCTTTCGCCGGACACTGGCCGGCCAGGCCCCTCCGACGATGCGGTGCACCACTCCGGCGCCTCGGCGCAGCAGACCTCGTTGCACCCGGCAGAGCCGCCGCCATTGGACGACGCCGCGGACCGCCTTCAGATGCGCCTCTGGGTGCGCGCCTCTCCGGACCGCGCCCTAGGACAGCACGCTGGCAGCGGCGCCGCGTCGCCCGAGGGGCGCCCGTCGCGGACACAGACGCAGCGCCGCCGGTCCTCGACCTGCCCGGCCCGGATCGAGCAACAAGCCAGGGCCCGCCATCAGTCTCGAACGATTGGCGACTGGATGGCTCACCGTCGCCATAAAGCCGGTCGGCGGCGAAGACGTGGGTTGCTGCGCGCAACGGGTCCAGAGGCACGGCCGACGGTCGGCCATGGTCGAGCGCGCGAGATCAACGCCCCGGGGGCCTAGACCTCGGAGTGTCGATCGCGTGGGAGATGGTCGCAGTCCTTGACCACGAGCCCATGGGCCACGAGGCGGGGCCCGGGCTTGCCTGGTTCGATCGGCAGGCCTGGCGTCGCAGGCCCGGCAGGCGAAGCGCGGCCGGACATGGCGGACGACCCGGAACGCGGCCAGCACGTCGTTCGCCGCTCTCATTGACCCAATCGCGCATCAGTGGCTCACCGGACCCGAAGCCGCCAGGCCCGCGTCCATCGACCTCCGCCCAGCGCTCCTCCCGCGGCGGATGGTCGGGGAGCGGCCTGCGGATGGGCCTGACCTTCTCCTCCTCAGGCGGTGGGGACGAACGGAGCCGCGCGGCGTTCGCCGCCCGCAGCTCGATTGCCCGGTCGAGAGCCGTGGTGCCTCGCGACGCTGAGGGGTGTGTGAGGGGCCTGCCGTCAGCGGCCAAGGGCCCCGCCTATGCCCTTCAAGCACGCCGAGCCGCACAGTCACCACATCCCGCGGACGCGCGCAGTGTGTGCGCCCGGGGTGGTCCAGCATGGCGATCTCCGGTTCTGGATCTCGGAGGGAGCACAAGAAGGCCATCGGTCCGAGTGCCGTGCGACCGCGCTCCATGGCTGGATTGCGCTCGATCGCCCCCCCAGCCCTCTTCGGCGATGCAGAGCATCCCCCTCCGGGCAATGGGCCAGCGCAAGGTCTCGAGCATGGCATCGGGGGGACGCTGGGTCCCGGCACGGCGTTCAAGCTGACGCTTCGGCAAACGGAAATGGCCGTCCGCTGCCTGATGGAGGGGCTCGGGCTCGAGTTGGTCGCACCCCACGCGCGTCCGCTGCCGGAGGGCCGTCGCTCTGGACCTGCAAGCTCCTGGACGGGCCGGGCCGGTCGGCCTCGGGCTCCCTTCGGCCCCGGTGACGGGGCGCGGGAGAAGCAGGGCGCCGCGAGCGGAGGGCGGCGCATCACGGCCGCAGGCGCCAGGACAGGTGAGACCCTGGCGCACGCGCTGACCGTGGATGACATCTCCGACCAGGCCATTGCCGGTGAGCCCGCTGCATCCG
Source organism: Pseudomonadota bacterium (assembly GCA_038749815.1). Taxonomy (GTDB): domain Bacteria; phylum Pseudomonadota; class Alphaproteobacteria; order Rhodobacterales; family Rhodobacteraceae; genus Algicella. Next base: position 28,323 of record JBCDHQ010000002.1, read on the forward strand.
CCGGCAGTCGGATCCCCAGTGTCATCGCGGATGCCGCTTGCGACGGCGAGCCCATACGACGCGATCCGCCGGCGAGCCCTTTGGCGCCGCCACCCAAGATCGTGATCCCGCCGCACAGGCCTTCGATCCCGGACGCTTGCGCCACCTGCCGCGGCTCAGAGCGGGAACTCACAACCGTCGCGCCAAGGGCGCGCGTTCCGCGCGATGCACCATTGATCAACAACCTGCGCCTGTCGTGCCGGCCCATCGTCGAGACACGCCCGAGCCGCTCCGTCCCGCCTGTCGGGGGACGATCCCAAGCCAGGGCGAGGAGGATCAGCAAACTGTCCGGGGGACAGCTTGCCCGCCGAACAAGTCCCCACCGCGCCGGAAGGCCCCGAGCGGCGGCAGAAAGGCCTCGATCGCCGCGGTGGTGATCGGAGCAATGCCGGGCACGCTTTGCAATCGCGCGGGCGCCCCGGCGGTCCGCGTCTCCGCGCGCACCCTTTTGTCGAGGCCGTGGATCCGGCCGATCACGTCGCGCACCAGCGGCGGCAGGGCCGGCGTCGCAGTCGCAAGCGCCTCGGCCAGCCGCGCGGCTCGCCTCCCGTGGTGCAACACGCCGTGTTCAGCCAGGTAACCTCGAACAGCTGAGTGCGCCGGCACACCGCGCGTGCGAGAGAGCATAGCGCGCGCCTCGCTCGATCCGCCATCTACACGGCGAAGAAACGCATCGCCGGGCGCGAGGCTGCCTCAGCGATCCTCTCCGCATGTGCGGTCCCGTTCGGCAAGCAAAACGATCCGATGAGGGCTCTTGAGGACGTCCCAATGTGCTGCTTCACTGCGGGGGGTGCGCGATACAAGGAACGGGCGCGGCTCGAGCTGTTCGTGACGGGGTCGCTGCGCCGTATGATCCCGGGCGACCCTGCGTCGGCGACGTTCTCGACGCTGGCTGGAGGCCGCCGAGGTGGCGCTGCTCCATAGCGTCGACAAGGCGGGGCCGACATCGTCCTGCGATGCTGGCGGGGGTCCTCCGCGGGATCGTGCAGGACCGGCGGCTGATGCGGGGTGAGGGCCGCCTCGCCACCGGTCCGAGAGGGGAGCCCGAACCGGGTGAATCTCGCGATCAGGTGGTTCGGGGGGTACGCCCTGCACGAGAGGCCGCCTGACCAGTCCTCACTCACCGCAATCCGGAAGGCCGTGGCCCGGGACACCTTCACCCACGGCGTTCGGCAGTGCCAGGGGCCTTGCTCGGCACCGCCGAGACGGCGCATGTCGATGCCAGCCCGATCCGGGCCGATGTCCGCATGGCTGCTCTGATCTCGCGCCCCCTCGATGCGGGGGAGGCGTCGGACGCGATCGAGCGGACGGTGCTCGGCAGCGGCAAGCGCACGAAGATCCGCGCGACCGATCCCGATGCATCCAGGGCGCCGCTTCGTCCGTCCCACAAGCATCACACTGCGGTGGACGGTCCGGCACTTGGCCGCCACCCCTCCGATGCCGGACGCGGGCGTCGAGGTCGCCTCCGGCGAAGAACACGATGCCGGGCGCTTTGCGGAGAGGCTCGCCGCCGCCGCGACCTTGCGCGGGCCCGTCGGCCGCATCACCGCCGTCGCCAGCGGCTTTCACCGGTGGCGACCATTGGCAAGGTCTACGACCGCCCCGGAGACGCGCATGGACACACGCGTGATCCCGCCGCGCAGGCCCACCCGGCGTTCGAGGGCGCAGAGCCATCCCATAGAGCGGTTCAAGTCCGATGCCCGCCACACCGTCGTGCGCTGTCCCGGGGGTCGGACGCTCACGCCACGCAACGACGGACGGCAGATGGCATCGTGCGGATCGAAAGGACTGCGCGGGCGGCCCGTTGCCAACCCAGAAACACCCCCTCGCGGAGGCACCATGCCGCCAGTCCCGGGCCGGGCGCGGGATGGGTTGAGGCGGAGCGCGCCACCCCTTTCGGCAGGTCTTGCAAAGCAAAATCGCCGATCGAGCTGCGGACGGCGCGTTGGGGAAGCGCATGGGACCGCACAGACGCTCCAAGGACTGACCAGAGCCATCCGACGCAGGCTGCCGAACATGAAGGCCCTGCTCCCCGCCATGAACCTCAAGACGCTCGCCCGTCCCCTCTCCTCGGTCATCATGACTGCCGTCGCAAACCGACCCGCACCATCGCTTGGCACAAGCTGATCAGGGTCACTCATCAGCCCCCGGGGGATCGCCTTTCTGCTAAGCGACACCGCAGATGCCGAGGCGACTTGCGAAGCTGTGGCGCGACCGCACATGCGCTTCGCGCCGGTGAAGACGGAGGGCCGGCAAGCGGTCCGGTCCTGCACCGGACGTGTGACCTTCCGACGATGATCCTCAACGCGAGCCGGCAAACCTCAGTCTCGTTGCTCAGGGTACGCGACAGCCCATCGAGCCGGTCCAGCCCCTGGTGACCCCGCTCGGGCATGACATGTCAGAGCCAGCACACGGCCATCGCTGGCAGCCCAACTCAAACCCCGTGCCGAAGAGATCAGCCGGATCGAGCGGCATCCGAAGACGTCGCACCGCCAGAGCGCAACGAACCGGCGCCCGGAACCATCCCCGGTATCCGCCGGATCAGAGCGACGGCGCTCGGGGCCCTTGGTCCCGACCCTCCTGCGGTCAAGTCCGGCCGCCTTCTGTCCTCGGGCGCGATCCAGAGGGTCCGCCAGCAGCGGAGCGATGATGCCGATTGCGCAACTAATGGTAGCAGAGTAACGCTATAGACTACTGCTTGCTGAGCCACAGCCACTTCACTTCTGTTCCAGTGTGCGCAGTGGATGCGCATTTGATGGTATGGTCGGAGAGGCGCGGCTGGCTGATACTGACGTCAGTATTTCGCCGCGGCATGTATCTGCGATCGGAAACTGGGACAATGGACGGCAGTGCGAGCTGCCGTCCTCTTCGGGTGTGCGGGCCAGCGAGGGTCCGTCACGGCACACGTCGATGCAGTGTCTCCGGTCGTGCGGCTTTGGCGGGAGTGACCCGTCAACGCGCACTCTGCAGCGGGTGTCGACCTCGGGAGGCAACCCGGTCGGCGAAGTATAGATTCGCACTTATCTGACTCTGATCCAGAAAAAAATAATAAAATTCCGATATGATCATAGTCGTTCGGACTCATATATCAGAAAATATGTCTCCAGGAATGCTATACGGCAAGAATCCGCTCACTCTGATCTGAGCTGATGTGCGCTCTCGTTTTTTTGAAGACTCCTGTTTAGTGCTGTGCTTATTACCGCTTGATCTGTGCGGACTTGGGAGAAGGACACCATGAACTCCGGCGCATTCGGAGCCGTGCACCACGCCAGGTGCAGTGTGTTTGTGTGATGTAAGCGTGCGCACCATGGCGGAGATCGAAGATCTCGTCGGTGCGGGCCAAGACGGGTTCGGCGTGAAGGGGGCGGTTTTTTTGTGCCTCCAGGGGGACAGTCCTTCGGGCAATTCCGGGCGGTGAAGGGACCGATCCGGTGGCACTCAGACCGGCAGGCTTAACCCTTTCTTAGGATCCGGATGGCGACGCGGCCGTCGCGTCAGTAGCGTTTTGGCTGTCAGGGCGTGTTTGGCGATGACAGCCGAACTTGAGGGCACGCGGTGCCGGGGCGATGTCCCGGCCAAAAATAGGGGTGACGCCAATTTTGGCGCCTGCCTGAAACACAATTGCAAACGTCGTCGAGGGCCGCCACGTCCACGTGATCGCCTCGACGCTCGCTACGACGACGAAGGGGGCCTGAATGTCTGACATGGCGATGGAGAACCACGATCACGACGTTCTGGTGATCGAGGACAATAACGCCTTTCTTATGGCCATGGGAGAGGGCAGCCGTATTGAAATACACGCAGCGGATGCAGCCAAAGACTCCTGGGCACAACTGTCTCAGAACGCGCACGCAGGCGACTCAACCCTTCACTTTACCGAAGACACCGGCTGGGAAGTGGGCGACCAAATTGCGATTGCCCCGTCCGGCCAAGATTATACAGAAGATGAAGAGAGGACCATTGTCAGCATTTCCCCCGACGGGAGAACAGTGACGCTGGATAGACCTCTCGAGTTTGACCATTACGGCGAACTCGAAACCTACACTGACGGCGACGACAGCTGGGACGTCGATATGCGCGCCGAGGTGGCTCTGCTGAGCCGCAACGTGACCATTCAGGGCGATGCTGACAGTGTGGTGGATGGTTTCGGCGCCCATACGATGGTGATGGACGGCGCGGAACAGCACATTTCTGGTGCTGAATTCTATCGGGTTGGCCAAGAAGACATTTTGGGCAGGTATCCAATTCACTGGCACATGCTAGGAGATGCCTCTGGCCAATATGTCACCAACGTCTCCGTGCACCAAAGCTACCAAAAAGGCTCAACGATACACGGCACGTCCAATATTTTGTATGAAGACAATGTGATCTATGACCATGTCGGTCATGGTGTCTTCATGGAGGATGGCTCTGAATTCGGCAATGTCATAAAGGACAACCTGGTCTTTGGCACACACGCCTCCAGGACGGGTGAGCCAATTCCAACAGATCGGACAGACGTCTCGAGCTATTGGATCGAGAACGTGTCCAACACGTTTATTGGCAATCATGCAGCCGGTTCCGAAAATGTTGGCTTCTTTATTGCCCCGGCCACCGAAGCCGGTCCTCACGGTTTGTCAGAGGGCATGAATGTTCCCAATGATGCCAGCGACTTCTACTTTGTAGGCAACACCGCGAGTTCGAGCGAGTTTGGCGTCTTCCTGGACGGCCATATCGATGGCGACACTTTGGAACATGTGGATGGCCAAAACTTTTCACTGGATGGCAGTCTTTGGTTCGTGGACACCACGGCCTACGCAAATAATGAAGTGGGCCTTTGGTCGTTCAAGGGAAATGCCTCGGACAATTATGTTGTCATCATGGAGGCAAAGCTCGCCGATAATGCTTCCAATCTGGAGGTGCGTGGCGATGATCTATTGTTCGTCGATTCCGTGTCTATCGGCGAATCCGGCAACATCGCTGCAGACAAGAATGTCGCCAATTTCGGTGTAAAGACATATCGCAACAGCGACGCCGCGATGGTCGACGTCCACTTCGCGAATTTCAACAATCACAACGAAGATATCGCAATCAGCCTGCAGCAGGGGGAGCTGAAGGACTACGGTGACAACTTCCAGGACATCACTTTTGAGAACGTCTCCAATGAATTGGTGTTCAGAGATATCACCGCACTTCTGCGGCCGGATGATGCATTCAACACGGTCGCACGAGATGATGGGAGTTTAACAGGTGTCGACGGTGGCGCCTGGATCACGCGGAATATACCCGGAGAGCTCGAACGATCAGGCTATAACTCGTACGCCGATCCAAAGTTGGACAATGCTTGGATCACGACCGAAGGTGCAATGGGTGTCACTGAGTTTTATTTGTTCGGAAAGCGCGCTGATCAACAAAAAGAAATAACAGTCACACGATCCGTCGATAAATTGAAGTTTGAGCAGGACAGTTGGCTGACGCGCGAAGGTGGCGGTGGAGAAGATCTTTATCAGTTCATCACGCCGACAGCCGATGATCAGGAAGCGGCCTTCCTCGTGGAACTTGGCGGTCCGGACAACGTCTTTCCAACCCGCTTCAACCTCTCGCTTGATGGTATTCGCGTGGGTGAAGCGGTTGTCTACGAGATACCAAATGTGGCGAGCTTCTCATCGAGTTTTGATGTCAATGACGTCAATTCGATGGACGAGTTGTTTGCTGCGGATAGCACATCCGCATTTGTCGAGGGCGGCAGCCTGTTTATTCGTGTTGTTGGCATGCGCGCGACCAATGAAACCTATCTCGGAACCAGCCCGGACGAACAGGTCTTCGGTGAGTTCATGGGCACCGAAAGTCCGTTTGGCTATGCCGTCTCTTTCGACATCACGCCACTGGCGCCGAACAACAGCAGTTTTCAGGACTACGGTGAAGCAACGTTCGATCCGAACCTTCTAAACTCTCTGGCCCGTACAGATGGGTATGTCTCGACGAAATCCGCCAACACAGAACTTGTAATCCCCGATGCCCCTGTCGCGCACGAAATACATGAGTCGACGTCGGACACAGTTGTTGTGACGAACAACATGGCGCGCTGGTCGGATGCGGAAGCATGGGGCGGCGCTGAGCCTGGTGCTGACGACATTATTGTTGTTGGCCCCGGTGAGACTATTGTGATTGACCAAAGTGCAACCGTCAAAGGCATTATTGTGGATGGCGGGAACCTTCTTGTTGAGGACGCTCAAGGCGGTCCACAAGATGCCATCGAACTTGTCGCGGACTATGTTCTTGTCATAAACGGAGGCTTGTTTCAGGCCGGGACTGAAACCGATCCGCTCGATCGTGAGTTTACTCTCGAATTGACAGGTGATGATCCGGATTTCGATCTACATGTCGGCGATATTTTAAATGGAATGGTCCAGAACACCCTCTTCGCAAGTGGAGGCGATCAGGGTGGCACGCCGCCCGTGGACGATCCGATTGAGCCACCGCCCGGCGAAGACGTACAGGTCTGGGGGACGCAGGGCGATGACGAGATCAATGGGTCAAGTGCCAATGAAACGATATTTGCCCAATCCGGTAATGACACAATTCGTGGCAACAATGGCAATGACACAATTCACACCGGCGAAGGAGACGACGTAGCTTTCGGCGGAAATGGCGATGATGTCGCGCATGGCTTTTACGGTGAGGACAGTATCCATGGCGGGGCCGGCAATGACTACGTCACTGGCGGCTTTGGTGAAGATGAAGTCTACGGCGATGTCGGCGATGACGAGGTCTACGGCGATGATGGCAACGACGTTGTCTATGGCGGCACGGGCAATGATAAAGTAGGCGGCGACAATCACGACGATGTTCTCTACGGCGGTGCCGGCGATGATGAGCTGTGGGGCGGTCCGCTCGACAGTGGCAATGACATCCTGATTGGCGGCGCGGGGGCCGATCTTCTTGGCGGCGGCGACGGAAACGACATCTATCGCTTTGAGGCAACAACAGACTCAACAGCCGAGAGTAGAGACACCATTCTAGGCTTTGTGGCCGGCGTGGATCTTCTTGATGTGTCTGAACTCGGGATCACCGGTCTAAATGATCTGACGATTACAACGAGCGGTGGCCAAACGATTGTGGCTCACAATGGCTCCGGCTTCGAAATCATGATGCAGGGACGTCATACCTTGCAAGCATCGAGCTTTATCTTTGCTGAGGTCGAGCCCCCTGCCGATGATCCGATTGATCCCAATCCAGACAACGTGATCCGCGGGACTGCTGGCGACGACACTCTCCAAGGGACGAACGCCGATGATACTTTGTACGGCAATGACGGGGATGACCTTCTTCGCGGCGTCAACGGTGATGACACGGCCTTCGGTGGCGCGGGAAATGACAACCTTCAAGGGGGCAACGGCAACGACACCCTGAATGGCGGCGAAGGGGATGACTACCTCGCAGGAAGTTATGATGACGACGTTGTAAGTGGCGGCTCAGGGGACGACGAGGTTTATGGAGACTACGGCGCCGATATTCTCTACGGAAATTCCGGGAATGACATGGTCGGCGGCGGCGACGACGACGATATACTTTATGGCGGGGAGGGGGACGACCGGCTCATCGGTGGTCTCGGCGATGAGAGCGGCAACGATATTCTTGTTGGCGGCGCGGGTGCGGACAACTTGAACGGCGGCGTCGGCAACGATGTATACCTCTTTGAAACAGCACGGGACTCAACCGCAAACCGCCTTGACACGATCCAACAGTTCTCAGTCACGGATGATACACTTGATGTCTCCGCTCTCGGGATCACAAGTATAGATGAGTTGACCTTCACGCTCACTGGCAATCAGACCATTGTCAGGCACACCGGGTCGCAGTTCGAGGTGTTGATCCAAGGGCGGCACACGCTGCTGGCATCGAATTTCGTGTTTGCCGAGCCCGACGACCCTGTGGATGTCGGATCTGGCACCGTACAGGGGCGCCTCTTCACCGACATGGACGGGAACGGAGCGTACGATCAAGATGCGGATGTCGGCGGCGCGGGCCACCGCGTGCAGCTTCTGCTCGACGGAGAGTGGGTGGCGACGACAACCACCAACGCAAACGGCTTTTACAGCTTCCAGGATGTGGCGCCGGGCGATGGCTACAGCGTCCGCGTCTTCCACGAGGATGCGGAGACGGAGTTCGATCTCGCGGGCGGCGGTTCTCTGGGCGAGGCGGGCAACTACAACACGCCAACCTTCGCCGTTGAGGCCGACCAAACAGTCCGCCAGAACGCCATTCTCGAGGCACCCATGGACGACACCGTGGACCCCGGGCCGGGCGCCGTCATGGGGTGGTTCTACACTGACATGAACGGCAACGGTGCCTTCGACCGGACCCTCGACGTTGGTGTTGCGGGTCGCCGCGTCGAGCTGCATCAGGACGGCGAGGTCATTGCCACCACCAGCACCAACAGCAACGGCTTCTACAGCTTCCATGATGTGGCGGCCGGAGATGAGTACAGCGTTCGCTTCTTCCATGACAACGCCGCCACGGAGTTTGTGATCGCTGACGGTGGTGTGCTCGGAGGGCTCGGCAACTTGAACTCGCCGACCATCACGGTGGAGGACAGCGGGACCGCGCATCAGAATGCGCTCCTCGAGGCTCCGTCGGACGATGGCACCGCACGCTTGGAGCTCGGCACCCTCGATCTCTATCAAGACGGGACGGACAGGTGGGTCCGCGTCGACTTCGAGGCAGAGATCGAGGATGCCGTCGTCGTCGTCGGACCGGCGAGCGCCAATGGCGACAGTCCGACGACCGTCCGCGTGCGCAACGTCGACGAAACCGGCTTCGACGTGCAACTCGCGGAGTGGGCCTATCTCGACCAAGCTCATATGACCGAGAGCATCAGCTGGATGGCGGCGACCGCGGGCGTGCACACGCTCGCCGACGGGACGATGGTTCAGGCCGGCACCATCGGGGTTGAAAACGAGACCTGGGCAGACGTCGCATTCGACACCGCGTTCGACGACACTCCGATCGTCTTCTCCCAGGTGGCAACCGGCAACGGCGCCGATCCTGTGACCAGCCGCAACCATGGCGTCACCCAATCCGGGTTCACCACGCTGATGCAGGAGGAAGAGGCCCGACCGAACCACCATGTCGCCGAAGAGATCGACTGGATCGCCGTTGAGGGGATCGACGGTCTCTTCACCACGGGGCGCGTCACAGCCGACGAAAACTGGGAGATCGTGGGCCGCGTGGATGAGGTGTTCCTGGCCGACATGCAAACCATGGCGGGCTGGAACACTGCAGTGCTCCGCACGCAGGAGAACACGCGCGGAATGCTGGAGATCATGGTTCAGGAGGAGACCTCCGGCGACGAGGAAACCCACCACCGGTTCGAGAACATCGGGTACCTGACCGCCGAAACCGGCTCCCACACCTTGACCGCCTTCGACATGACCTAACCCAAACCGCCCCCCAGCCGCAGCGCTCCAGACGTCAACAATCAGGGCGACCCGGATGCGTTGGGCCCCAGTTCCGGGGCCACCCGCCCGGTGGATCCAATCTGATCCGCCCACCCCGGTTCAGTGCTGATACAAGGCGATCTGCGGCCCGCTGCCCGTCCGGATTTTGACCGGGAAGGGGCCCGATGACGGCTCTGCCACTCCGGAAGACACGGGAAGTTTTGCGGCTTGCGGTGGCCAGCATGTCCACGCGCCGGATCGCAACCAGTCTGTTCATGGGGCGGACGACACTGCGCGAGTATCTGGGCCGCGCCCAGTCAGCGGCTTCGTCCTGGCCGTGACCCGACGATCTGTCCAACGGCGACCTGAAGCGGACGCCGGTCCCCCGTTCGGTCGGCGGCGCAGAGGGAGCCCACCCGCAGCCGGATCGCGCCCAGGTCCATCCCGAGCTTCGACGCAGAAGCGCCACCCAGGCGCTGCTCCGGGAAGAGTCCCGCACCGTCCACCCCAATGGCTGCGGACACGGTCGGTCCTGCGAGCTCCACACTCGACGGGAAGGCACCCGGTGATGCGCCAGCGCCATCCCGCCGGGGAACGCCCGTTCGTCGCCTATGCGGGGACGACGGTCGACGTGATCTACCCCACGGGGAAGCCCAGCTCTCTGTCGCGGCTCTCGGCGCCTCCAGCTACAGCTATGTCGAGGCGACCTCGTCATAGGCCGCCCGACTGGATCGCCCGCCACACGAGGACACTCACGTTCTTTGGCGGTGCGCTCGGGCAGATCGTGTCGGACAATCTCAAGACCGGAGTGACGACGGCCTGCCTCTAAGATCCGGCCATCAACCGCACCTATGCTGATCTGGCCACCCAGTACGACACCGCCGTGGTGCCTCAGCGCCCACGCAAGCCAAAGCTCGAGACGGCGGTCCTGTGGGCCGAGCGCTGGATCGTGGCCCAGCTCCAGCACGGGCGGTACTTTGGCCACGACGAGCTGAACGCCGCGACCTGTTCGAACGGCTGGAGAAACCTGCCCCAAAGCCGTTGCCCGCCAAACCGCACGTCTATACGCAATGGAAGCTGTGCCGTGTCGGGCGGCACCACCACTCATTCGCCTGACTTACGCGGCCCCACCGGGGCCACGGTCCACGCTCATCGCATCAGCTTTTGAAAGAGAAGCCCAGGGTGCGGATTACGGCGCGCACGATCGACGAGGCTTCGAGGGCAAACGGGTCGCCAGCCACCCCCGGACGTCCCAAAACCCCCAGCACTCGACCCACCACGAGCGCATGCCGCCAAATCACCGCTACCGCGCCGACTGGACGCCGGACCGGATCCGGCGACCGGCCTCCAGAGGCGGCCCCAATGCAGAAGCCTTCGCCGTTGTGGTCACGCGCGAACGTCGCCACCCCGAACATCCCTCGGCGGCCTGCGAACGCGCGCTGACCATCAACGCCAGATCCTACACATCCCTGCACTCCATTCTGGCGCATGGTCTGGATCGCGCCACGGTTGACCCCGCGATCTCACTTCTCAACATCCATGGCGGAGATGACGTCCGTTGAGGAGGAGCGAGCATGCTCACACATCCAACCCTGGATCAGCTCAAGGCCAATGAGCTCGACGGCATGGCCGAGGCCTGTGCCGACCTCGATGCCCGGGACCGAACAGCCGACCTCAGCCACACGGAATGGCTGGGATTGCCGATCGACCGGGAGGCTGCCAATCGCGACACCACGCGCTTCGAGAGCCGGATGCGCACCGTCCGTTGGGGCCTGCCCCGAGGATCTCGACCATCGGGCACGGCGCGGGCTCGACACAACTCTCTTCACGAAACTGCTGGCGGGCAAGTGGATCGCCGACAAGCGCAACCTGATCATCAGAAGCCCTTGCGGTGCCCGCAAAACTTGGCTTGCCTGTGCTCCGACCCAGGCCGCCTGCCGGACCTCGATCACGGCGCCCTACAAGCATCTTCCCGAGCTCCTCGACGAGCCGGAACTCGCCCACGGCGACGGACGGTTCCCCAGGTTGCTCCGCAGCCCGACCAAAACCCAGCTGCTCATCCTCAGCGACTGGGGACCGGATCGACTGACCGCCGCGCAACGCCGCGATCTCATGAAAATCGTCGAAGATCGATGCGAAACCGGACCGATAATCATCGCCAGCCAGTTCCCGCTGAACACCCGGCACGACGTGATCGGCGAACTCACCTTCGCGGATGCCATCCTCGACCGGACCGTGCACAACGCCTATCGGCTTGGACTCGGCGGGAAGTCACACCGGAAAACCATGACCCCGCGTTCGCCATCTATACTTTACGAGATACGCCGAAGTGCGGCCGGTTACTTTAACCGTCATACTTCGCGGAAATCAACAAAGCTATCGCCGTTCAAAATGAGCTTTCGCCCAGCAGGAGTGTCGTAAAACTCCAGAAGTCTGGCACGCGCCTCGACACTCCGATCCTTGAAATGGCGCGACATCATTATCGTTTGATACCCTTTCCCGTCACCGTAGTCCTCCATGATCTCGTCGTGAAACGGCCCCAAATCATCCGTAACCCGCCAGACAGCCCAGAGATCTTGTGTGCCTTCAGCCACCGCTTCGGTTCGGCGTGTCAGGGTTTCAATGTCAAGGTCTGTGTAGATTGAGTACTCGATTGCCATCCAAGACTCTCAATGATGCTGCCCGGAGAAATGGTAATCACATCACAAAGCCCTTCAATCTGCCAGTTCTTAAACAGTGATCGAAGTATATTATTATCAAATTTGCTATCTTGCAGGGTGATGAATATGCCTGATTATTCCTAATCTTCTATCATATTATTTGACTGCACCAAATGCCTCAGGTGAGATTTCTTTTCATTTTATTTCATTTAAGTTAAAATATTTCTCAGATTGTCAATCGATCAATTTTATTCCGTCGAATCCTGGGTTTTGAGCGATGTCAAAACCACTATGACCCAAACTCTGCGCTGGGTCGCTCTCTCAACGAGGCCCGCGTTGAGGCGCGACGTCATCACTCGGGGTGATCGGTGTTGGCTCAACGGTGTGCGCTTGAACGGTGGTCGGCCCCGTTTCTTCTGGGATCCGAGTTGAACTTATGTTGCGCGTCGGATCACTGGGAACGGGTGAACCAGTGTTGTTCGGCAGGCCCAACTCTTCAATGGGGTAGCGTTCCAGCCAAACCGCTCACTTTCCTGCCTCCGTAAACCTCCGAGTGCCAGCGCCTTGATAGAAATAAGGCACTGCGTCGCAGGGTCGCCGGCGTCTAACAACTCGTTGAGCGCCCCTGACCCAGCAGAGATGCGCGCAAACTCCGGAGTTTTGGGCGGATTCGGGGCGCGCCGGCGACCAATACCCTCCTACACGAGGGCATAGGCTGCTGCGGCCAGACGCCCTTCCAAAGCGGTCACATCGCGCCGATCACGCATAACTTCGGTCCAGTCTCGCAGCGCATCAGACGCAAGACGCGCTGCACAGTCGGCGCCGAGCGCAAGGAAATCCGCGACCGCGAAGAAGGCGATCCGTCGCAAAAGCTCGCCCTCAATGAGCCAAAAGGGCGATCTCCGCAGCAAAGCCCTTCGTTGTTACCCGGAGGTACACCGCTTGTTGTGTGCGAACCGGCCAAGTCGGGGGGCGTCTGCGGGCCGGTCGACGTTCGCTCAGTTTGCCGATGACAGATAGTCGTTGGTGTACCACTCCGTCACGTCCGGCTTGGTCTCCAGCACCTGCCCGTCGGCGTCGCGCATGATCCCAGCGTCAAAGAGGAACGTCGTGATGTTTGCGATCATCTGGCCGTCGATCAGACCCGCGGGCTCGCCCGGTTCCTGAAGGTACTGACCTTCGACCAAGGCCGCCATCGATGCGCGGACGAGATCGGGGTTGCTCAGCATCCCGGCGGTCTCGGCGATGAGGATCTCGGCGGCTTCGTCAGGATTGGCGGCGGCGTAGGCGTAGCCGCGCTGGGCGGCCTGCACGAAGGCTGTGGCCGTCTCGGTGTTCTCCGCAAGCCAGGTCCCATTGCCGCCGAGGAATGTCGTGTGCTGATCGGGCACACCGTAGTCTTCGTAGCGGAAGGCGCGCTGCGGTCGGTCCAGGAGCACCGAATTCACGCCTTCCCAGGTGCTGACCTCGAGCGTGAAGTCGACGCTGCCATTGGCGAGCGCCTCATAGGCCGAGGTGCCGAGCGTCACCGTGTCGAACGCCCCATCGCCGCCGTCGTTCCGGATGATCGTCGAGATCAGGGCCTTTTCCCAATCGCTGCCAAAGCCTGCATAGATCATGCCATCGAGATCGGAGGGGCGCTGGATGTCCTCGCGGGTGCCGTTGAACACCAGGCGCCCGGTCTCGTGCTGAACGACGGCCATCACCACGGTCATGTCGGCCCCGGTGGCGCGCTGGGTGTGAAACCCGACCGCACTGAGGATGCCGAACTCGGCGACGCCCGAGGCGACAAGCGTGCCCGACGAGGTGTCGGTGTAGGGCAGGATATCGACCTCGAGGCCGGCTTCGTCGAACCAGCCCTTGGCCTGCGCGACGTAGAGGCCGACATGGTTCGTGTTGGGCGTCCAGTCGAGCGCGACGCTCAACCTGTCCTGGGCTGCTGCGGGAAGGGCCAGCGCGGCACAGGCGGCGATCAGAAGGGGTCTCATGGCGTGTCTCCGGTTTGGTGAAGCAGGATGTCGAGAAGCTGGCGCTCGATGGCGATGGCCTCGGTCGAGGGGGCGCGGCCCAGCCGCGGGCGCGGGATCGGCACGGGGATTTCGGCAACGATCCGAGCGGGGCGGGGCGACAGCACGTAAATGCGATCGGACAGCGCCACAGCCTCGCGCACGTCGTGCGTGACCAGAAGGATGGTCCAGGATGCGGCTTGCCAGCGGGTCTCGAACCAGGTTTGCATCTGGGTCCGCGTCAGGGCGTCGAGCGCGCCGAAAGGCTCATCCAGAAGCTGGACGGCACGGCCCTGCACAACCGTGCGCAGCAGTGCAGCGCGCTGGCGCATGCCGCCCGAGAGCTGTGCGGGATAGTGATCGGTGAACCCCTCCAGCCCAAAATCGGCGAGCAGGGGCGTGATCTTGGCGCGCGCCTGTCGCCGGGGCATCCCCTGCACTTCGAGGCCGAGGGTCAGATTGTCGATGATGCGCCGCCAAGGCATCAGCGCATCGCGCTGCGGCATAAAGGCGAAGCTGTTCCGGCTGTCTTCGAGCGTTCGGCCCGCGCTGGTGATCCGGCCCTCCTGCAGCGGCAACGCAGAGGTCAAAAGGCGGAAGATGGTCGATTTGCCGGCGCCCGACGGTCCGAGGATCGAGACGAACTCACCTTCGGCGACATGGAGCGTGATGTCGTCTAGAACCGGCAATCCGCCGAGTTTTGCGCTGACGTTCCGCAGATCGAGGAGGCTCATCTCCGGTCCTCCACATCGCGCCAGCGCAGCACCAGCTTTTGCAGCGCCACGGTGACGGCGAAGAGCGCAAGCGTCAGGAGCGAGCTGATCACGACGGCGGCCAGAACCAGGTCCGGACGAAAGCTGTTCTTGGCGTTCAGAATGACGATCCCGAGGCCTGCACGCGCGCCGACATATTCGGCGAAGATCGCCGCGACCACGGCATAGGTGATCGAGATGCGCAGGCCAGCGAAGAAATAGGGCATCGCCGAAGGAAACCGGGCGCTCCGAAAGACCTGCCCGCGCGTCGCACCCATCGAGCGCATCAGGTCTTCGATCTCGGCGTCGGTCGACGCGTAGCCATCGACCAGCGCCACCAGCATTGGAAAGAAGGTGACGAGCGCCACCAAAAGCACCTTGGGCGTCAGCTCGAAGCCGAACCAGAGCACCACCAAGGGCGCGATGGCGACCAGGGGCAATGTCTGGCTGACGACGAAGATCGGGAACAGCGCGCGGCGCAGCGGCGGCAGGAAGTCGAGAAGAACCGAAAGCGTGAAGGCAACCGTCAGCGACAGCGAGAACCCCGCCAGCGTGGCCTTCAGCGTCGGCACGGTGTTGTCCCAGAGAAGGGCGCGGTTCAGCACGATCTGCTCCACCACACGCGACGGTGCCGGCAGCAACAGCGGCGAGATCCCCGAGAGGCGAACATAAAGCTCCCAGATCGCAAAGGCGCTGGCCAGGCTGAGGACGGCAGGGATGCCGCGGGCCAGACCTCTGCCGGATGGGCGAGGCATGGGGCGCTGCATCGGCTAGCGCTTGCTGGGACTGTTTGCCGAGACCGTCAGGTCGATGGTGACATGGCCGTTCGGTGGTCCGAACTGGCAGAACGCCTGCTGCAGCGTTGCGAACACGGGGCCCGCATCTCCGGTGAGGCGGGTGCAGAAGTTCTTTGAGCGATCGAAGACGCCGCTTTGCTTCAGGAAGTCGATGCAGCCCATGATCTCCGCCATGTGCTCCCCGGCCCCCATGACGTAGAGCGAAAACTGCGCATCGGCGGTCTGGCTCTCCTCGGGTGTGTCCGCCAGGGCGGCCAGCGCCTCTTCCTGGCGCGCGGCCAGCGGCACATCGGACTTGGCAAGCGCGCCGGTTTGGCACATCGGGTCGTCTGGTTCGCCGGGACAGCCCCGCGACAGCGTAGAGCGCAAGACGACATGCGAACCGGTTGCAGCGGCGCGGACATAAAGATCGCGCAGGGCCGGGAACAAAACCTCGGGCGGGCCCACGAGGAGGGTCGAGATGTCGTCGGTTTCGATCCTGAGCGCGTCGCGCCAGGGATCGAGGGCCTCCAGCGACGACAGGATCACGTCGATGAACCCGTCGGTCATCGGATAGAGAGAGACTTGCGCCCCTGAAAACATAGCCGTTCCCCCTTGCTACGCTGGAATTACCCAGATCAGCTTTGAGGGAACGAAGGCTTGCGCCCTACATCTCAGCCGCGGCCCTACGCAGCTCCCCTGTGGTGGCGTCAAGCGTGACATCAGATTTGAGACCGTGCAACGTGAATATGCAGGCAGATCAGATCCCACTGCTTGAAACATCGACGCTCCCGGACCCCGTCCTCATAACCCCCAGCCGAAGCTGGGCCAGCGAGAGGTCAATTCTCCGCTGGATGCCCATCCCGATCTGCACGGCCGTGGCCCATGTCTCCCGTTGGGCACACCAGTCCCGCCTCTTTCGGCTGAGCGCGCCCCGGCCCGCTTGCGGTGTGCCGCTCGCAACCGGTTTGCCCACAGGAATGGCCAGACCGATCTCGGCGACCTGCGCACCGAACGACCGTGCCGAGAGGCCACCTCAAAGGATCTGCTCAAGCCCGAACACGACCGCCCCCACGATGCGCCGAAGCCCGGACCGGGCGTCCCTGTGCGAGGTCAATCGACCAACCTCCAAATTTCTGAGCGCAACGCGTTCCCGCTCCAAGCCGCCCCAGGTGGCGCCAGCGCCCTGGAACGAAGGCCCATGAGGCGGGATCACAATCTTGGATGAAGACCCGAGAGGTCTCGCCCGGCGGATCGCGTCGCAGATTGGCTCGCCGCCGCAAACGCCAACCGCGATAAGCCTGCGGACCCGACCACCGGCGGAGGCAACGAGCTCACCGGCCATAACCCGGTCCGAAGTGTCACCCACGGTCAACACCTGCACCAGGATCTCGCCCGTCCTGGCGTCTACGGCCTACGCGCACCGCCCTCTGCTCGCGCCGCCCTGCTTCTCCCGCGCCCCGTCACCTGGGCCGAAGCGAGCCCGAGGCCGACCGGCCCGGCCCGTCCAGGAGCTTGCAGGTCCAGAGCGACGGCCCTCCGGCAGCGGACGCGCGTGGGGGTTCGAGCCCGAGCACCTCCGTCATGCAACGCACGACCCCTTCCGTTTGCCGTAGCGTCAGCTTGAACGCGGTGCCGCGACCCAGCGTCCCCCCGATGCCATACTCGAGACCTTGCGCTGTCCCAGTGCCCGGGAGGCGATGCTCCGCATCGCCGAGAGGGGCCGAGGTACTCCGTCAGGGCGCAATCCAATCCTCGAGCGCGGTCGCACGGCACTCGGACCGATGGCCTTCTCGTGCTCCCTCCGAGAACCAGAACCGGAGATCGCCCCGCCGGACAAGCCCGCGCTCATACTCCGCCCAGTTCGTGACCCTGTCGCGCGTCCGCGGATCCGACGCCGGAACTGCGCATTGTGCTTCAAAGGCAGCCTCGGCCGCTGAAGGCAGGCCCCCCACACACCCCTCAGAGACGCGATGCACCAAGGCCGCCCACAGCGACCTCACTGGCAACGCGCCGAGACACGTCCACGTCCCGTCCTGTCAAATCACCGATGTCGTTTGTGAAGGTCAAACCGAGGGTGGAGACCCGCGAAGGTCGCAAAGTCGTCCATAAATGAGATCAGAGCCAGACCGTGCCAAAGGATTGAGCGTCTCAACCCACGATCACCCGTGACGCCGCCGCCATGTCCCCCTCAACATATTCGCCATGAGGTCTTCCCCAAGCTGGGTCCGCACCAAGCCCTGCTTTGAGCCGGCCGAAGCGGCGACGGCCGACCCGCTCCTCCTTGACCGACCTGGAGGCCGTCGGCCCCGGCGCGGAGCGTCCCAGTTCGGGCGACCGCAAGAAAGCACTCGAGATCCTCCCAAGTCAGCGAATGCCCTTCGTCGTGTTCGCCTATGGGCTTTGACCCCCTACCGTGCCGGTTCGACTGCTTTGGTCGAGGTCTCTTTTGCGCGGTGCGGCCCGAAGAGGGCGACTGTCGTGTCGTCGACGACGTGCCCCATCGCGCCGGGGGCGGCATCAAACGGGGCCCGGATCGTGTTGCCGGCGACATCCTCAAGGTCAGGGTCGATCCGCAGTCCTTCGGTTCCGCTCCAAGGCAGAGTTGGGGCGAAATGCCATGCGTGGTCGGTCGCCTCGACGACGCCCGGCACGGTGTCGCCCGAGGGTCCGACGACAGCGATCAACCTCTCCGCCGCACCGCGATCCATCAACCGGTCGAAATGCACGTTCAGCGGGTCTGTCGATCCGATCTCGGGCGCGGTAAAAGCCCATGCTGACGGGTCCAACAGGTCTCGTTGCGCCGGGCCAACTGTCAAGGGCAGACGGATTTCGGACCCCAAGGGTGCGCCTGCGGCACTCGCGAGGTCGGGCGACAGGACCAGGACATACCGCTCACCGTCCCGAAGCGGCGCCCCGTCGCTCTCATTCGGGCCGACGCCGCGCTTTATGCGCCCCGGATCGAACAGCAGCGTCAAGCGCCGCTGCCCGCCATCCCACAGCTCTGTCTGCAGGTTCAGGAACGGGCTGTCGACGACAGCACCATCGGCGCGCTCCAGCCAAACCGCGTCGCGCACCTGTCCGATCGCCATAGGCTCGGAAAACATCAGGTAGAGGCGCAGCGTGTTCTCCGGAATGACCGCTGCCGCCGGAGCACGCCACGAGAGGTCCGGGCGGCTGATCTCAGTGCTCGGCACCCGCAATGTGGTCTCGAACACAGCCTCGCCGTCTTGCCCGAGCCGCAACACATACGCCTCTCCCGGCAGCAGGGAGAACCTCGGCTGAACCACAAGCGTGTCCTCGTCCCCGAGAACCGTGAGCGCAATGGCCCCGTGGCCTTGCAGGCTCTCGATTTGCAGGAAAATGTCCTCTGGATTTTCGACGAGGTCGTGGCGTTCACGTGCCTCCAGCCCGCTGATGTGAATGGACCCGGTTGGCCCATCGATGATCGCACGCACCTCCGCCGACACGGCCGCAGGCGAGAGGAGAAGTGCGGCAAGCATCGCCTGCCGCACCCAAGGGTAACCTCCGCGCATCAGTTGTAGCTGAGCGGCGGATCGACGTGGAACCCGAACGGGTCCGGCGCCCCGTCCCAGTTCATCTCAACGACGTGGTCCGAGCGCTCAAAGAACATCGGCATCGCCAAGGTGTGCATTTCGAGAACCCGCGGGTTGTCGGGGTTCTCGCGGATCGTCACGGCCCAGGTGTCGTCGATGGTGTCGAGATGAACGACGCCGCTGATCGGGATCGGCGTGTACTCGGCCCCACCGATCCCGAAGAGCGGCTGGACGCCCTCGCCGTAGGGCATCGCCTCGGCGCTCGCCAGGGTGTCCAGGGTGTAGGACGCGGCACTCCGGTGCGTGTTGGTGACCAGGACGTTTTGCGTTCCGGTCCAGGCGTTGGTGTAGACCACGGTGTCGACCGGGGAATTGCCGTAGCCAAGCTCAGCGATCATCGTGCCCCGAACCTGCTCTCCATCGACCAGATCGGTCAGCGGGATGCGCACGACAGGCGTACAGCCATAGAGCGCGATCAACGTCGCCACACCGTCCAGTTCGGCAATCGACTGCGTGATGATCGGCGCACGGGTTTCCCACTGCGCGTGAACGGCATGCCAGATCTCGATGTTGGACGCGGCCACGGCGCCATCGAACGGGTAGCTGATCCGGCGCAGGGTGGAATCGAACTCCTCGTTCGAGACACCCGCGACGAAGATCTCGCCGTTGTGATAGTCGATATCGGTGATCGACAGCGCATAGAGGGATCGGCCGAACTCAATCGCCTCATCTTCCGCGATTGCGCCGATGTCCTGGGTCGTGTGCGCCGCCTGGGTCAGGTCAACGAGCTCGATGTCGCCCTGGTTGACCCGCAGGATGATCGCGTCTGCATCCGGTCCAAGACCCCGGTGCACCGACAGGAAAATCTGTCCGGTCGGTTTGTGGACGACCAGATCGTTGATCTGAACCGCGTCCGCCGGGATGCCGAGGATCGCGCCGATCTCGGCGTTGATGTTCTCGAAGATGGTGCGACCTTCGAAGGTTTTCGCCCGGCCCAGCTCGTAGGCCGACTGGTCGGTGAGCTGACTGTCAGCAAGATCGAACGCATGGACAATGCCCGCTTTGCCGTCGCCGACAAAGAGCGTGTTGGCACTGTCAAATGCGAGCGCGCCGGCTGATCTGAGCGGCGTGGCGTCGGCATATGCCACGGTTGCGGTGGTGAGCATCAGGGCGCCCACGCCCACGGATTTGAATACGAAAGTCATTCGGGTATCTCCCCTTGGCTGCTGTGCGCATGAGGATAAATACCCTAAAATCCGCAACAAGAACGCACTCCGCAACCTTACGTTCAACCAAAATGAACGAAAACGCCGATGCAAACGCGAATGCCCGGCGGAGCGAATGGCCGCCGGGCATCAGGATCGGGTGGTGTGGGCGTGGCTTTTGAGGGGCGCGTCAGTCGTCCCGCGCCATGAACGCATCGAAGGCCTCTTTGTAGTCCGGATGCCAACGGCTCAGCGGCGGCCGGTTTTCGATGACGTCCCCAACGCTCCAAGCCATGCGCTTTTCATCGATATCGCGCGTGACGTCGTTGTCCGGGCAAAGGATGTAGAAGTCGCCGCGGTTCATGCTCTCCACAAAGAACTCCACCGTCTGCTCGGCGGTCCAGGCCGAGGCCGGTTTTTCGGGCGCACGGATCATGCCGGTGTAGACGAACCCCGGCACAAGCAGATGCGCCGTGATGTGCTGACCCTCCCCGGTCCGCAACTCGTGGGCCAGCGCCTCGGTGAAGGTCTTCAGTGCCGCCTTTGAGACATTGTAGGCCGGATTGCCCGGCGGGGTCGTGATGCCTTGTTTGGAGCCGGTGTTGATGATTGCACCGGGTCGACCCCTCTCGATCATCCGCGGCGCAAAGACCTGGCTCCCGTGGATCGGCCCCCAAAGGTTCACGCCGAGCATGCGCTCCCAGGGGCCCGCCTCGCCCACGGTCGACGATGTGCCGCCGACACCGGCGTTGTTCATCAGGATGTCCGTGCCGCCGAAGCGATCCGCGATGTCGCGCTCCAGCGCCTCCAGGTCCGACCGGTCGCTGACATCCGCGTCAGCGGTCATGACATCGGCCGCGCCGAGCGACTGCAGACCGTCAGCCGCGGCCGAGAGCTTCTCCCCGTCGCGGTCGACGACGACCACACGCATGCCGTCTGTGGCAAACCTCCTGGCGGCGGCGAGACCGATGCCGGAGGCGCCCCCTGTGATGACGGCAACGGAAGCTGGGGTGAAGGCAGGGTGCGTCATGGGATGCCTCTCTCGATCTGAGAACAAACCGGCAGACCCGGCTCCGGAACCGGGTCTGACACTCGTGCTAGGCCGCGTCGGCGACGGCGGTGTTGAGCGTCATCATGCCGTCCATGCCGTACGCCGTGAAGAGCGCTTCGGTCGCCTTCTCCGCGTGTGCGTTCATGGGGATCACGGGCTCGGCCATGCCGCTCTTGTCAACCTCGGTGCGGAACCTGCGCTGACCAGGGGCGGTCTCGATCACCTCGCGCACGGCGTCCGCCACGATCTGGGGCACCTGCAGCGGGGTCTCCGCCAGCGACGCTCCCATGCTTTGCAGCATCGCCTCGGGCGCGCCTGCGAACTCACCGTAGCTCGCATCCCGGTCGCGGGAGGACGGGGTGATCAGATTGGCAAAGAAGTTCGTCGGGAAGCCGCCGGGCTCGATCACCGCGACATCCACGCCGAACTGGCTGAGCTCCCAACGATAAGTCTCGCTCAGCGCCTCAACGGCCCATTTCGCGGCGTTGTAGGGCCCAAGAAACGGGACCGTAACGCGACCGAGAAGGCTGCTCACGTTCAGGATCAGACCCGAGTGGCGGGCGCGCATCTGCGGCAGCACCGCGCGGGTCATCCGTTGGACGCCAAAGACGTTGACGTCGAAAACGCGGCGGAAATCCTCGCCGGTGAAGTTCTCCTGAAGACCATGCGCACCTGCGCCGGCATTGTTCACCAGAACGTCGATCCCGCAGAGGGCCCGGTCTGCGGCGGCGACGCCGGTTTCGACCGAGGCATCATCGGTCACATCGATGTCGACGACCTCTGCTCCCAGCTCCCGCAAGGCCTGCGCGGCGTCTTTGTTGCGGCCGCCCGGATCCCGGACCGTTCCGGCAACGCGATGCCCGGCCTTGATCAACTCGGCAACGATCAGAGTGCCAAAGCCACTGCTGGCGCCTGTGACAAGTATGTTCATGTCAGTCTCTCCCATCTGCGACCCTCATTCGGGTCGTTGCGATGCACGGAACCTAAGTGTTGCCAATCCAAGGCAACAGACATATCAGATTGAACCAATGGTTGCCTCAATTAGAACTCTGGGCATGCCCGCCCTCATCAGCTTTCACACCGTGGCGCGCCTCGGTGGGATCAGCGTCGCGGCCGATCACCTGGACATGGCGAAGTCAGGGATCAGCCGTCATATCTCGCGGCTCGAAGCCCATTTTGGCGCCAAGCTGGTGGAGCGCAGCGGGCGGTCAGTGAAGCTGACGCCCACCGGGGTGCGTCTCAATCAACGCATCCAATCCATCTTGGCCGACATCGATCTCCTGGATGACATTGCCCGGGAGGAGGTCGGAGACGTCTCGGGCCAGGTCAATTTCGCAGCGACGGCAGAGTTTGGGTCGGTGATCGCAGAGACACTCCTGCCGGCCGTGCAGGAGCGGTACCCGGACCTCACATTGGTCATGCATCCCGCCTACGACTTTGAGGACATGCAGGACCCGAGCACCGATCTGGCGTTTCGCATCGGAACCTTCGACGACGACCGCCTTGTCGCCAAAGAGCTTGGGAGCTTTCGATGCTGGCTCGTCGCATCGCCGGAGGTTGCCGAGCAAACCGGTGTGAAGACACCCAAGGACCTTGAAGGTCAGCCATGTTTGGCGTTTCGCAATGACGTGCCCGCGACGACCTGGACGTTCTTTTCACCCGACGAGGTCTCGACAATCAAGGTGGCAGGACCTTTTGCCACCCGCAGCTTCTCAGTCCTCCTCGATCTCGCGGTGGCCGGGCAAGGCTTTGCGTTTCTTCCGGAATTCATGCTCGACAAGGATCTGGCGGACGGCAGGCTCGTGCGCTGCCTTCCAGACCATGTCTCACGGCCCTACACCGTGTACTTAACGTTCCGCCCCGGCACCCGACGCATCGCCCGGGTCGACACCGTCGCCCAACTTGCCGAGCAACTCATCTCCCAACTTCTTTCAAGCGGCGCGGACTAAGGTCGTTCGCCCCTTGCACGCTGTCTGAGGTTCCAGACAGCCGGTAGAGCTCGTCCTGTGCCCCTTGGCATCAGCGAAGGCGCAGGCAATCGAGGCCGATGATGCGCTTCAGGGCGCAAACAGCATCTCGACCGTCCCGCTGGCGGTGCTCGATGGGACGTGAGCCTCGGTCGTCGCAATGTCACGCGCCAACTGTCGGGCGCCCAGGCGTCTCGACCTAGAGATCGCCCTTGTCGCCAGTCTCGGCGTGCACATCCGCCTCAGCGCGCAGTCCAACGTCTTGAACGCCGCGCGGTCTTTGGAGGTGGTGCGCCAGCCAGGCCCGAGCACCTTCCCTCCCAGACAAGTGCAGTCGCCCGCTCTTCCATCGAAGACGACGTCGGTCTCTGGGAACGCGCATCTTTGCGCTCCGGCGTGTCAAACACCGGAGGAGGCGGCGCGATGCCGTCGTCCTCGACGGGCCAGCCCATAAGCACTGTCCGCCGCCGGCATCTCGGGAGAGAGGCCGAAGCGCGCCTTGGTTCGCACGATCATCGCCCGCGCGGCGCTCGCCTCGACCTGGCGGGCGTCGATCCATCGGATCGATGTCGGATCTCGCGACACCCCTCCCCATCGACGATCAGAGCGGTCCCAATGTCCACCAGACAGAAGACCGCCAGATCGCCGTTCTCACCGGTGACGCGCGCCCGGGTCGCCAGGCGACAGCGCCCTCGGCGTCACGGGCGCTGCGCCGCTGAAGGCCGCGTCGCCGGGCGTCTCGAGATGGTCCCAAACGGCGCGCGACCCGTCCGCCGCTCCGCTCATGGTGTGGCGGCAGGCCTCCGCCTTGATGGGCAAGCCGCAGACGTCGACCGGATCTCCGCCCGCCAGGCCCTCGAAGATGCAGCTGCTTGAGACCGTGCTCAAAGAGGCGTCGGAAGAAGTCGGTGTCGTGGACCCTGCCATGCAGGGTCTTCGAAAAGGTCGCGTGATCCGGGACCGGATCGCCGAGGTCGGGCCGACAGAACCACCTCCGGGCGAGATTGAGATGCACGTCCTCGCAACGCCACCGCTCCGGTCGGATGCCCCCGCAGCGGCCGATGATCAGCATCCGGATCGGGGCGGATCCACCGACGGCCTGCCCGTCGAGCCGTTGAATTGGGCGATCCGCGCACCTCTGAGAGGTCGAAAAAACGATCAATCCGCCTCGGGGCATGGTCCTCGACGGAGACCTTGTCGAGCAGCCCTCTTGCGCTGCGCACCCCCCAACACCGTCGCCGCTCCCTCGCTTGGAGAGGCTGAAACACCGCGAGTCATCGCTTCATGAACGTCATCTTCAACGGCAACCGCCCGGCGATCGCGACAACACGACCCCCGGACGTCATCACCTGCAATGCGGCGCAGACACTCTCGAACGTGTCCGAACACGGATGCCAGACGTGGCGCCGCCGTCGCCTCCTGCAGGGGCGACATCTTTCACTGATTGGTCGGCGCCTGAGGACGACCCAACGCAGGTCAGGGCAACATGCCCCCCTTCAGGATGCCGGGCGGTTGCGGCCCCAACACTGCGTCCAGCGCGCTTTCCTTCATGCAGCCGAGGTGTCATTCACCGTCCCCAAAAAGGTGCGTCGGGCGCACGCGCGGCGGCTCGTTGGGGCCCTGATCAGTCGGACTTGTTGAAGGCGTACCGGGCGATCTTCCACGCTCCGTCCACGCGCTCAAAGACCCAAAGCTCGCGGTTGACTTCTGGCACGGTTTGATTGGCCTCCTTGATGAACCGTGTGCCTGCCGAGGTGGTCGTTGCGTAGGCGGTGTCCCCGTCGACCACGATGTCGCCCGGATCGATCTCGAACACGAGGTCGAGCGTGAGCGCGCTGAACGCGACGGCGTAAAAGCCCGTGATCGCATCCGCGCCTTCGAACACATCGAACCGATCCGGCATCAGGACCGCATCTTGCGTGTAGAGCGCGCCGAGGCCGTCCGCGTTGCTCTCGTTGACGAAGCTCTCATAGCTTCGCAAGACGTCTGCAATCTTCTCAGCATCTGCGTGGCCGCCGGAGAGGGCCGCACCCGCTGCCAAGGCAATGGCCCAAAGTGTGAAAAGGGCCGTCTTGATCGAAGTCGGTGGGGTCATTTCGGGTCTCCGCTGTGGGATCAGAACTTGCCGTTGTCATGCGCCATCTCGTCTGGGATCGCCTCGATCGTGTCCCAGTGCTCGACGATCTGGCCGTCCTCGACGCGCCAGAGATCGAAGAACGCCGTCGGCGTGCCCCCAATGGCGCCCTCGGTCATGGTGAAGACGAAGTTGCCTTGCGCCACGATCAGGTGGACCTCTTCGAACGAGATCCCCTGACCGGCCTCGGCAAACTGCGCGAAGGCCGCGCCGAGGGCGTCGAGGCCGTCCGGAACCAGCGGATTGTGCTGCAGATAGGCGCCGGGTTCAGCGATGATGTAGTCGGCCGCTTTGCTCAGGTTTCCGCCAAGAAAGACCTCGTCCACAAAGCCTGCAACGATGGCCCTATTGTCAGAGGTCTTGTCGAGGTCGGTGATCTCCGTCGGGCCATCTGTCATGGACCGGCCCGACGCGGTTGTCGCCGGAGGCGCCTGGAGATTGTCCCAATGTTCGGCAAGCACACCGTCTTCGATGCGAAAGACGTCGAAGGACACAAGCGTCGGCGCCCCGAACATCTCCGCATTCTCGAACGTGTTGTGGAGGACGACGTAATCTCTGTCCGCGATGACACGATGTGTGGTGACGGTCAGACCGGCCTCCTTCACGATCGGAATGGCGCTTAAGAGACCCTCGGCCCCAGTCGGAAGGTTCGGGTTGTGCTGAACGTAGTCCGGCGCAAGAAGCGGCCGCGCGGCCTCCGCGTCATGATCGACAAACACCGCCGCGATAAGCGAAAGCGCGAGTTCTTGTGGGGTCATTCCATGTCCTCTGGCCGATTGTGGAGCGCCTGACGGCGGCTCTGATTCTGTGTCCAACCAGTTGGTACAAAAATCTGACCTAGTCGCAATTACGCACCTTTTCATGACCTGGTATGGTGGACCGGACCAGGACCGAGCAGCGGCACTTGACTTGCGGCGCGCTCCGCAAGATCAAGGTCGGGAATCCAGGTCTGGTATGGATTGAGAACCGGAGAGAGATGGTGTTGCCCGTCGGCGTGCACTCAGAGGCCGAAGCCCTGCTCTGCCCCATTCGCGCCGTGCTGTCTAAAGTCACGGGCAAGTGGCAGATCATCGTCGTCCTGGCGCTTGAGGACGGTCCGATGCGGTTCGGCGCGCTCAAACGAACGATCGGCGACATCACGCAGGGTGTGCTGACGGAAAACCTGCGGAGCTTGCAAAAGGATGGCTACCTCACCCGGACGGTGGACCCCGGCCCACCGATTGCGGTGTCCTACGCGCTCACGCCGATGGGCGAGGCCCTGGTGGACCTCCTGAAGCCGCTCGTCCTTTGGGCCAATGACAATCTGGACACCGTCAAAGACGCCCGCAAAGACTACGAGGCGGCGCGCCAATAGGGCTCAATCTGGCGGCGACCGCGCGTCAGGGCCAGCCTGTCAAGCGCCAGTGAGTTGCGCCTTCAACCATGTGGTCTGCGGATCGGCTTCGTTTCGGCGGTGCCACAGCACGGAGACGGGGAACCGAGGGAGGTCCAGGGGAGGATGTGCCGTGACCAGGCCGAACGTGTCGGCAAACCGCGTTGCGACACGGGATGGCAGGGTCAAGAGGGCGCCAGAGACCGCGATCGTGGCAAGCGCGGTAAGAAACGCCGGTAGGCTCAGCAGGACGCGCCTCTCGCGCCCGAGCGCGGCCAGGTGCTCATCGACCACACCGCGATGGCCGCCGCCCGGCGCCGTCAGGACGTGATCGGCGTCGCAATACGCATCCAAATCGATGTGCGGGGCATCGCGGAGCACGTCAGACCGTCCGGCGACGCGATACCCTTCTTCGTAGAGCGTCTCCCCCAGGCACGTGCCGGGTATCTCCCGAAAGAACCCCAAGGCGAGATCGGCGCGCCCCTCTTTCAGGGCCTCCACGGCCTCAGCCCGTCCGCTGGGGACGATAGAAAGGGTCAGGCCCGGCGCGGCGTGCCGAAGCCGGGCGAAGAGATCGGGGATCAGAACCGCCTGTTCGGTGTGGAGCGCGGCGACGCGAACCCGGCCGACCGCCGTCGCGGGATCGAAGGTCCGGGTGGCCCCCAATGCGCCACGCAACGCATCGACAGCTCCCGCCACCGGACCTTCGAGTGCCAAGGCGGTCGCCGTCGGCTCCATCCCATGCGGACGACGCAGGAAAAGCTCGTCGCAAAACACCTCGCGCAAGCGGCGCAAGGCCTGGCTTATGGCCGATTGGGTGAGGCCCAAGTCCCGTGCAACGAGCGCCGCCTTCCGGTGCCGGAGAAGACCGAGAAAGACCACGAGGAGCGTCAGGTCCAGGCGCCTGAGTTCGGAATCGCTTAAATCAGACATCATCCGTATTCGTTAGCATTTCAGTCGCCCCACGCATAGCCGATCCCCCATGCCCCTCTGCGCACCAGCAGCCCGACCGCATCCGCCACTCAGGAGAGACCTATGCACCTGCTCGATAGACGATCCTTCATTGCCCTGTCCGCCACCGCCGCCGCGACCGGTCTTGCGGGGCCCGCGCGTGCCGGCATGAGCCAGGCCGAGATCTTCACGGCCGATCTCTGGGGCGCGGCGGTCGGCAGCGCCATCATAGTGGGAGAAGAGAGCGCCGTCCTGATCGACGCTCAGCTCACGATGCCCAATGCCACGCGCCTGGCCGATGTGATCGCGGCCACCGGCAAGAGGCTCGAGACGATCTGCATCACCCATGTGCATCCGGACCACCATTTGGGCCTCGCCGCGATCATGGACCGGTTCCCAGATGCCAAGCCAGTGGCCCATCCTCAAGTCCAGTCCCAGCTGTCGGCTGCCGCGCGGTGGATGCTCAGCACGATGAGCCAAGGCGCTGAGCCGGGAACCTTCGCGGATCGTGTGGTCATACCCGAGCCCCTGACGAGCAATGTCATTCTGTTGAAGGGGAACGGATCGAGGTCCTCGACCCACTGCACGGGGACACCGATCTCCTGTCAGCGGTGCACATCCCGGCCCTCGACACGCTGATCGCGTCCGATTTCCTGTATTCCGAGACACATCAGTGGATGGCGGAAAACACAACGCCGGAGCGCATGGCGCGCTGGCGCGCAAGCCTCGACCAGCTTGAAGCGATTGGCGCCGGGGTCGTCGTCCCGGGACATGAAGGACCGGGCGCCCTGCGCGACCCGTCGATCTTTGCGACAACGCGCGCCTATATCGATCAATGGGAAGCCTCGCTCGCTGACACCTCGACCGCCGAGGATCTGAGGGCTGCCATGATGGTCGGCCATGAAGACAAGGCCCTCGACTGGGTGCTCGACAGCTCGGTGTCTGCTGTCCACCCAAGCTAGCGATTTGGACGAACGCCAGGGGTCAACCACGAGGTGCTCTGGCGTTCACCGCCAAGGGATGTCCTGATGAGCGATACCGTGACGATCGTTGTCCGACAAAGGGTCAAACCCGGTCGTGAGACCGAGTATGAAGCCTGGCTCAAACGGATGACCGAAGGGGTATCCACGAAGGTCCCGGGATATATTGGCGTCGGATTTCACCGCCCCGAGCATCCAGGCGGCCCCTATCGCCAGATCTTTCGCTCCGACAGCGTCGCCGAGCTCGAAGCGTTCGAGCGCTCGGAGTTTCGCTCCAAGATGCTCGCCGAAGGGGCGACTCTGTTCGAAGCGGACCCAACATTCGAGCGCATGACCGGGCTTGAGTTTTGGTTCGATCCGCCCAAGGGCACCCGGGTCGCGCAGCCGAGCCCCCATCGGATGGCGCTTGTCATGATCGTGGTCGTCTTTTCGATGATCCTGATCCTCAGCACAGTCATCGGGGCGCTCACGCCCAACTGGCCGCAGCCTTTGCGCCTCCTGCTGACCGTCACGATCCAGGTCACTCTGATGACCTATGTCGTGATGCCGAAGCTCACACCGCTCATCGCGCGCTTTGTCTATCCGATAACGCGCACGACACAACGGAAGGCGCGTTCCCGGCACAGAAAAACCTCTCAGCGCGCCAACACCGTGTGCCGGCATGTGGGCTGCACTGTCGCTGCGACAAGCTGCTGCCGCA
Organism: Pseudomonadota bacterium; assembly: GCA_038749815.1. GTDB lineage: Bacteria > Pseudomonadota > Alphaproteobacteria > Rhodobacterales > Rhodobacteraceae > Algicella. The sequence goes on from JBCDHQ010000002.1 coordinate 57,892, forward strand.
TGCTGCGATGGACAGCCTCGGGCTGCCTTTGCTACCAAAACCCCAGAGTAAAAGGGGAGAGATTGTGGCGGGCTTTATGCAAAGAACGGGCCGCGCCGGAGGTCTTGTGCTGGCGCTTGCGATGCTGAGCGTGGCCCCGGCCAAAGCAGGTTGGCTTGAGCTCTGCAACCGCGGCAACGTCGATCTGTCGCTTGCCGTGGCCGAGGGGTTCATCGGCATGTTCTCCTCCGTGAGGCAACATGTCAGCGGGTTTGTCTCCCTCCCGGCGGGACGCTGTTTTGAGCGCCACAACGGTGCCGGGACCGCTTGGGCGCTGGCCTTTGTGGCTCGGGACACACGTGGCCGCCAGGTGCCAGTTCAGTTTGACTTTGGCGCACCGACCAGACGATGGGCGGCGGACGCCATCTGCGGGCCGGATCTCGTGCCGCCGCCCGGGGCTTTTTCCTACTCCGCCTGGACCTCGATGAACGGCCTTGGGCAGAACTGCACTGGCGGCACGCCCCTGGCCTATCCGGTGTCGGGCACCTTCATTTTTGGCGACAACAACGCCACCGTCACAGTGCGGCCGCAACGGGCCAACATCGACCGCCTCGCCGCCGCCTATCATGCGGGCCGGGACCCCGAGGCCGACCGCGCCCGCGCAGCGGCGGAAGCTGAGCGCCAACGCCGCGAGATCGAGGCCGCCGCCAAGTTTGCCCAAGACCTCGCCGCGGCCGCAGAACGGCGCCGGTTGGAGGAGGAAGCCCGACGCAGGCGAGAGGCCGAGGCACGCGAAGCCCGTCGTCTGGCGCGCGAGGCTCGTGAGGCCGAGAATGCCGCCTCCGACACGCCCCAGATCGAGGTCCAGTTTGGGGCGTCCCTCTGCCATGATGGGCCCTGGAAAAACTTCGTCTTTCACCTCCTCATCCCGCAATCGGATGGGAGCTTCGCCACACACCGGATCAAGCACCATGCGCGCCCCATCACGAGCTCGCGTCACAGCGAAACCTTTGCCGTGCCGCGGCAGGCGGACGGCACCCTGGAGCTCTACTGGTATGCGGAAGCCGCCACCCGAAGCGAGCAGCGGGTGATCTGGGGGGACATTCCAGTGACGGTTGGCGACCGAGGACAGCTCATGCTCCACCAGGAGAGGCTGGAGCCCAACCGCCTTGAGCGGCTCACGGTGGTCTGCGCGTCGAACAATTCGGGCCCCTACAGCCAAGCCGTTCGGAAACGGTTTGGGACTGTACTGACGGAGTGGCAGTTCTCCGAAGAGAATGCCGACCCTATGCGGGCCTTTGCCAGCGCCATCGTCGAGGCCGGGGTCGAGGAGGAGGTCTACGCGAACCGCATCCTGGCGCTGCTGGTGGAGCGGCGTTTTGATCCGCTCACGGGCTCAAAGCGCGCGGAGATCCTGAACCGGCTGTCACCGGGTCTTGCAGAGGATGACCAGGTGGTGCTCCTCTCCGCGCCACTCCCGTTCTATCGGGACCTCGACCTTTACTACGCTTTGCGGGTCTCTGCGGAAAACCCCTTGCGCAGAGCCGTGATTGCCAGCCGCCCGGGCGACGGCGAATTGGTGTTTCTCCCGCTCGATGGCACAAACGAGCCGCTCTATCGGGCCAGCGTTCATTCGCGCGACACAGGCGGTCTCCTGCTCAACGAGGCCAACGCCAAGGCGTACCTCACCGCATTCATGACGATTGTCGAGGGTCAGGCAGGTCGTTTCACCCCCATCAGCAGCTCGGAGGTTTTCGACAGCGGTGTGCCCTGGCGCACGCGCAAGCGGGTGGATGAGCTGATCGCCGAATGTGCGTCTGAGGGGGCCGTCTTCGATGGCACTGCCTTCCAAACCTCGCGCGCCTTTCTCTTCGGCACCGTCTTGGGGTGCACGGATGTTCGCGTCGAACCGACGGGGCTGGTGTCGATGTCCAACGAGCGCGTTCTGCTGTCCGACCTCCCAAGCTACGCCCCACGGGTGGAGCTCGACTGAAAGACCGACCAGGGCAGCCCAATCGGAGCCCTTGAAAGACCCACGCACAGCTCAGCACGGAGGTGCCCCCGCAAACAGCCCCGGAGCTTCAGGCTTGCGGAACCCACCACGTGCGCCTCGTCCATCAGCGCCAAACGCCACCACATCCCGCCCAAACGGCCGCGCTTTGTGTCCCCTTCAACCTGAGCCGGCGCAAAATCGAGGATTTGCGTCTCAAGAGGGGACAGACGCGTCCCACGAGACCCTGCGGCGCTGGATGCTGAAATGCGGTCCCAAAGCCGCCCGGACCCTGCGTCGCCGCCAAGCTCAACCGAGAGATATCTGGCATTCTAACAGGATCCGGGTTGACACCACTGTCCGCGCATTCCAGCTCAGGCGGTCCGTGGGCGAGGAGGCGGTCGTTCTGAACGAATACCTGCGCTCGAGGCGCAGCACGCCGGTCACGAAACGGCTCCTGACGGCGCGGATCAGGCGGCATGGCCTGCAGCGTGACGGACACACTCCAGTCCGACGGCGCGGCAAAGCGCGAGAAAACACCCGGCCTTGAGCATCGACCCATAAGGGTGCGAAAACCAAACACCGGCCGCTCCGCAACCACGACAAGTGACTGCATGGCGTCCGATCTCCCGGCGAACTGAAACGCTCTGTGCCCTGCCACTCAGCCGTTCGAACCCAGTTCACCGCACCCGCCCCCCGCCGCTCAGCACACCGGACAAGAGACCACCGACTGGGAAGCACTCGACGCCTTGAGATGCACAGGGCGCTGCAGCCGGACCTCCCGCGGACAGCGCCCGTCTGATCGGTTCGAGTTAACGTGATGGTCTGGACGCCCCCACCCCGTCGGCATCGCACCGCGCCAGTCCGATGCCGTCGTGAACCGGACAAAGACAGAAGCCATCCAGACATCTACGACAAAACTCGGAAGCAATCTGGCCCAGTCAGGGTTCAACCTGAGCAGAAAAAGCCGCGCCGGTGAAGACGGGGCCAGCAAAGCGTTCTGGTCCTCCCTCACCCTCTCACTGAGGTGCCCCTAGATTTATAGACGCTTTGCCCCCTTACTTTGAGCCGAGGAGGCGACGATGGGGACAAGCAACTACAGCGACGAGTTCAAGCGCGATGCGGTGCATCAGATCACGGTGCGCGGGTATCCCGTTGGGGAA
>JBCDHQ010000003.1:0-51727 GCA_038749815.1 Pseudomonadota bacterium
CTCGAAATAGCGCTCGAAGGCCCGGGCATAGACCGCCTGATCCGACGAGAAGCCCGCCTTGTAGGCACCGTTGTTGATCGCCGTGTAGATCTCCTCGTTCAACGCGTCGATCTCGTCCCGGAGGGGCGCATCCTCGGCGCCGGCGGGATAGAGATCGGGCCGCGCGCCCGCCGGAAGACGCGTGCCCAGGGGCTCGGCCTCGGCGTTCAGCATCCGCAGGATCTCGGCGCTTTCGTTGGAGACGATGCGATGCCGCGCGGTGTCGTAGAGGACCGGCATGCTCTTCTCATCCGACCCTTCGGCCTCGTAGAGGGACTTGGCGAGCCGGAGGCCGCGACCGCTTGCGCCTTCGGTCGTGCATTCGGGCAGGGGCCCGCCGGTCAGGCTCGCGACGCGATCCGGGGCGAACTCCCACAGGCCCGCGCCGGCCGGATCGTCCTCGGCCGTTCGGTTGGGGAAGGCCACGCTCATCCCAATCGCCGCCTCGAGCCCCAGCACGGCCCGTGCGAGCGTCACCCGGTGACACCACGGGCAGTTCAGCGCGACGAGAAGGTGATAGCGCCCGGGCTCCGGCGGCACCTCCGGGTCCCGCCCGATCATGGCGCGAAAGCCGCTCTGCCCGCGCACGAACTCGCCGCGCGCGCGGCGGCCCTCGGCGTCGGTCTGATCCTCTTCGGTGGACCGGTCGCTCATGGAGTGGACCCCTCGGGCCTCAGCCAAACGCTCCGGGCGCGCGGGGCGGCGGCGCAGCGCTCCATGGTCAGCACGCGCCAGCGGTGGGTGCTGCTGAAGGTGGGCGCCGCATCCGCGCCGACCGTGAGGCAGAGCGTGCTCCCCGCGAGGCGGAGCTGCCCGGCCTCGGTGTGGTCGAAGCGTTGCATGTCGCCGGAGAGCAGGAAGCTCTCCCGCACGCCGCAGGGCCGCAACAGAAGCGGCGCACCGGGCAGCGGCGCGGCGACGCCGAAGGCGGTCACGCATGCCCCGAAGGCGGGCATCTCAATACGCCCGCCCCGCAGGACAGCCATCCGGTCGACGCTGCCCCGCGCGGTCAGGCAGTTGTGCGCGACCAGCGGCAGGTCCGCCCGGGCCGAGGCGCCGACGCCGACCACATCGAGGCAATAGCCGTCCCCGGGACGATCGAGGTCGTCGGCGAGGCGAAGCTGCGGCACGGCGTCGGCGGCCACCGGTCCCGCGACCCCAAGGGTCAGCAAAAGCGCAAGGACAAACGCCCTCACCGCGGCGCCCCCCGGGCGCCCGGCCAACTGTGCTTCTGCATTGGACCCATCCTTCGGCGGTCTCACGATCCCACGCTCGTTCTCTCTCTGCCCCACTGTGCCAGTGTCGATGGCGGCACAAAAGGTGCCGATTTGCGCAGCTTGAACGTCCCAGCTTGGCAGCTCCGGCGTTACGACCGGTCCGCGAGGGGCGGCACCCTCACCCCGAGAGTGCCTCCGAGGGCATCACAGTGGGCTCCAGTGCGGACGGGGGCGCGAGGATCTGGTAGGCTCCCGCAAGATCCAAGCCAACCACGTGCGTCTCGCAATATGATCGATCCGGAAACCTACGACGTCGCTGTCATCGGCGCCGGCATCGCCGGTGCATCAGTCGCGGCAGAGCTCTCAGCCACAGCCAAAGTCGTGCTGCTCGAGATGGAAGAGCGGCCGGGATACCACACGACAGGGCGCTCGGCCGCGGTCTTCGCCCCAAGCTACGGTCCGCAGCCGATCCGGGCGCTGACCCGCGCCTCGGCGGACTTCTTCCTGAGACCGCCCGAGGGCTTCGCCGAGCACCCGCTCGTCGGCCCCCGCGGCGTGCTGTTCGTCGCTCGGCAGGACCAGTTGCCGCAACTGGAGGCGGCCTATGCAGATCTGAGCGCAGAGGCAGATCTCGGGCGGCTCGACCCGGCGGGCGCCATCGCCCGACAGCCGCTCCTCCGCCCCGGCTACGTCGCCGGCGGGATCGACGACCAGGCCTGCTTGGACATCGACGTGCACGCTCTGCACCAGGGCTATCTGCGCCTGTTCGCGTCTCTGGGCGGGCGGCTCGTCACGAGGGCCGAAGTGCAGCACCTGTCGAGAGCGGCGGGTCAGTGGACGCTGACCTGCCGCAACGGGACTGTCCGTGCGTCGGTGATTGTCAATGCGGCCGGCGCATGGGCCGAGCATGTGGGGCAGATGGCCGGAGCGGAGACGATCGGGCTGGTTCCGAAACGCCGCACGGCCCTCATCGTAGGCGCCCCCGACGGCATGACCCTCGACCAATGCCCGCTGGTCGTCGACATCGATGAGGAGTTCTACCTGAAGCCCGATGCCGGCCGGATCCTCATCTCGCCCGCGAACGAGGATCCGGACAGGCCATCCGACGTCCAGCCCGACGAGATGGACATCGCGATCTGTATCGACCGGATCGAGCGTGCCTTCGACTTCGAGGTCCGCCGGATCGAGAACCGCTGGGCGGGGCTGCGAAGCTTTGTCGCCGACAAGGCGCCGGTGGTGGGGCATTCGCGGCGTGTCGAAGGGTTCTTCTGGCTGGCCGGGCAAGGCGGCTACGGCGTCCAAACCGCCCCGGCGCTCGCCCGGTTGGCCGCCGCAGCGGTTCTGGAGAGACCAGCGCCGGCGCACATCCTCGCCGCAGGCCTGACGCCGGAGGATATCGGGGTCGGCCGACTGCACGCGCAAGCAAACTAGACGTTGAGCCCCCGCAGGCGCTCAGGCGGGCTCCATGGCGGGAGAGATCTCCCAAGGACATTCAGTCCCTCCGCCAGTCTCCCAAAGACCAAAAGCGCGGCAACACCTCAGAGCGCCGTAAGCCCCGGGATCTCAACCAGAGCGGTGCGCCGGCGCACACGCGCTATGTGACCAGGCCCGGTCGGTCGAGATCCAGCCGGGCGCCGAGTGAAACCGTCTGTCTGGCGCGGTTCTAGATCGCAGACCCCATCGAGCAGCGGCCCGTCTCGAACACGACGGCTGCCGACCGCGGCACTGACGCCCGCCCTCATCACCCGGTTCCCCACAAAGCGAGGCACCGACTGACACTCCGGGCTCCAACGCCGGGGATCGACGCACCGGCGCCCTCACCCGGTCCAGGTCTCGAGCCTGCGCCAAGCCGGCTCGATGCAATCGCGACTTCGTTTGACGAGCATAAGCCAGCGCCGTGGGACCACTCGACCCGCGGTAGCGACGGCCGTCGATGGAGGGGGCAGCCGGGTGGCACCGCTACGCCTGTCGGCTCCAGCATGTGCCGGCACATGTGGTTTGGCGTGGGGAGAGCCGCGTACCGGAGCCTGTCGGCTGGCCTCGACATCCGCACACCCTTCGCCATGCAGCCGGAGACCGCCAGCTCCGGCGCCGTTCGGGTCGAGGCTCCATCCACTGTGGCCGCCCATGGGTGCAAAACGCGGTGCCCTGCCCCCAAGTGTTACAGCCACCTCACAGAACCCGCCCGCCGAGCCCCACCGGCGTGAGCCACGGAAACAACACACAATCCTGAGTAGGGCGGAGCCGTCAGGCGCGCCACCATCCCCGGAGCACCGCCCTCAGACACGAGAACCGGAGACACATCATGCCTGCCATTGCCACGACCAAACTGGTGCGCGCCGAGATCTCGACCGCCAGCAAAAACGTCATTCTGCAGAAGCTGACGCGGCAGGTTGCGCTCTACAACGCGCTCGATCAGATCCGCAGCCTGCCCGCGCAACGCATCCGAACGCTGGACGAGATCATGATCACCGCCAGCGCCTATGTGACCTCCAAGCCACCCCAGCCGAAGCACAAGAACCGGCGTCGCTGGGCGGCCGTGGAGGATCTTCTCGACCAGTGCGGCCGCATCGCCCGCGGCCTTGGCGGGACTCTGATCTCAGGACCCGACCGGCTCCTGTCTCTCAATGCCGACCGCGCCTACTGGCTGGAACGGGTCGACCCCCATCACAGGCTGGGCGAGGTCCTGGGTCAGCTGTACCCCGCCTGGATCCGAGACCGGCGCGCGATCCAGACCAAACAGAGCTTTTGGAGCTTCGTCGGCGAAGATGCCGTGTGCGGTATCGGCCTCGGCGTCGATTATCAGGTGCAGTATTGCGATGCCAGCGGGAGCGACGACCGGAAATACCTTGAGGTCAAATGGAAGAACGGCAAGCTCTACGACTACCTCGACGACCCTTATTGCACCGAGATTTTCTCGACGCATTGGTCGGGCAACGGATGGGCCATTTTCGTCGCCGATCTTCAGGGCCGGATGTATGCCTACGAGCATGTGGTGGGGCAGCGCCACCACTCGATCTTCACCAGCGGCGCCGCCGTCACCGCGGCGGGGGAGCTCGTCTGTGAGAACGGCATCGTCCGGGTCATCACCGCAAAGAGCGGCCACTACAAGCCGAGCCCCGAACTGATGCTGAACTGGGCGCGGCGCGCGCCGCTCTTGCCCGGCGACGCCCTCATCCTGCCCGACTGGACCCAGCTCGGCATCCTCTTCCGCGTGAGCGACTTTCGGCGCCGGGGCTTTGACGCCGAGCCCGTGGATCTGAAGACATTCACCTCGCAGGTCCCAGGTTGGGCAAAGTCGAAGGGGTTTCTGGAGATCCAAAGGGCGATGCAGGCAGCCGCGACCCGCACCACAAAAGCGCCCTTCAACTATGTCTACAAACCGCAGAGAGCGCCCAGCGCGGCCATGTCAAACCGGGTGTCGTCCTACGGCTCCGTCGTTCGAAAAGGCAGCGTCGACCAGACCATCGGCGTGGTCGACGCGCCTCCCAAAACGAACTACGCACAGTGGTTCTAGCGGGATGGGCGCCGCCAAACCGCCTTAGCGGGGGAGGCCAGACCGACCTGGCGCCCCGCGAAGGCGGACGAATCGAGACCCCGATGCGCTCGGCTCTCGGAGGCGCAGATCACAATGGGCTTAGTGCATCGTTCTCCGGAAAGCCGTGCCTGTCCCGCTCGCTTTGGCCGAGTGGACCAAACCCAAACCATGTTGCGCTGCTTGGATCACCCCGTTCGCCTCGGCAGGCGCAGCGATAATGTATGTACGACACGTCAGCGCAGAGGCGGTCGCGGAGGAGCTGCTCCAGCAGGACCACCGCCGCCTCGACCACGGTGTGGAGGCGGCGGCACGTCACGCCGCGTCGTTCCAATCGGTCAAGAGCATAGGGCCCCCTCGCTCTGAGCCAGCACAGGAGCGCCCGGCTCGGGGTGGACGGTTGGAGCCGGATGTCTCACGACCCTTGGCCGTGGCGCCGAACTCCGGCCGGTGCGGATGGTGTCGTGTGCGGGGACCAATATGTCGAGCGTCGTGATGTCGGGCATGACGGCCTGCTTTTTTGCATCTCACGCGAGACGACCCGCATCAGCGCCATGGCACAAATCGAGTCCATCTCGGCGCAGTGTTCGCCGCCGCCTCGCTTGAGCGCCTGCGCCACAGCGAAAACGCCTCGGCCCACACCTCTTGAAGCAAACCCGCGCGGCGTAGCTTCCGTTCCGCGTTTCCCGATGGCCAAGCCGTCGATCAGGGCCTCGGTGCAAAACGATGGCCCAGGCAGCCTGAGGCAGGTGGCCCTCTCACTCGGGATCAGGACCAGGCCGTTCTGGCGCACCGCGAGCGCGCTACAAGCTCACGAAGGTGGCGGAGCATGAGCGCGCGCTCGTCCGGCAAAGGAAGCTCCGCTTCCAGATCTTGGAGCGAGCACGAGCACGCCAGGGATCCGAGAGCCATGCGACGGCGCTCGGAGCCTCCGTCGCGCCCTGCCGGGGGACCTCCTGCGGGCAGCTGAGATGCCCGCATCCGGCCATCCAGGCGACGCTCCTCGTCACGGCCGCGTTCAGGCGGCCGCCGCGCCAGACCGAGGGGGTCATGCGCGCTCCCACGGCTCGAGCCGCCGGTGCCGGGTCGCTCGCCCCTCATCCGCGGCCGGCGGTCGGTGGCCGTGTGCCTGCAGGCACCCGGACGGGTCTCGATGCTCGCGACCAATGGCCTCGAGGCCGCCGGCCCGAGCGAATGCGCACGCGAGACACGCCGCTCATTGCGGAAGGCGCATCACGGCGTCGGTACCAGGACAGGCGAGGTCCGGGCCCACGCGCAGAGCAACGAGGGTCAGCCATCCGCGCCACATGATCCGCGAACGCCGACCCGGCTGTAGCAGTCGAACCGATCGGCTCAGCGGGCGGGCGCACCCGCCCCCTCTCGGCGAGTGCACACAACCGCCAGCCGGTCCGAGGACGGTGCCCACGACGGCCCGCGGCACGTCCCCGAGGATCGTGATCCCGCCACTCCAGCCCACGATCCCCGGAACTGGAGCTGCCTGCGGCTCGGAGCGAGACCGCCATGCCCTCCGCATCGCAGCGGCGCGCCTTGGGGACCGCCTGCGTATCACCGTCGAGGGGGCCGTTGTTCGGCCGAAGCAGACCCTCCAGGGACGTCGCACGGCGCGTCGGCGCGCAACTGGCAGAGATCCGCGTGGCGAACACGGCCATCCGAGCTGCGAACCCCACGCTGGAGCCGGCGCGAGCGGCATGAGCGCGGCCTCCTCGAGGCGTGCTGCTAGAGAGAGAAACTTTGAACTCACTCTTCGACCCTCTGCGAGAGCGGGGATACCCCCTCCGACGCACTGAATTGGCTGACAGCTTGAACAGGTTGGCACCTGTATCGAAGTGCTCGGATGTCCACCTCGAATAACACTTTCAATCCGTTGGAGAGCGCCAAGACACCGCCTCCCGTCTCGCTGCGCTTCACCTACAGGGAGCGCGCAAGGCTTCAGGAAGCGGTCAACGGCGTCCCGCTAAGTTCTTACATCATGTCGAGTTGAGGGAAGGACTTGCAGAAGGTTCGGCCTCGGAACATCAATCCTGTCAACCAGCATGCAGCGCTTGCGCAGGTGCTTGGACAAAACCGTCTCGCGCAGAACGGCAATCAGATGGCCAAAGCTGTCCATGCGGGTGCGCTGCCCGTCAATCCGGACAGAGAAACTGATCTTGATCGCGCACGCGAAGACACCCGCGCCGTGCCCTTTTCGAAGCCCTTGGGCTGGAAAGCGAGGAGGAGCTAAGAACCGGGCAAGCCATCTCCTCAAGGATGAGCATGTCGAGCTGCAGGATAGGCGGGGCTTTGCCCCTGACGATCTGCAAGACGCGCTTCATGAGGCGTATGCGATCTCGCGTGGCACACGCTGCAAGAACCACCCGTTTTCCCAGAGCCTCAACCCGCCAGAGGCCTCTTGAGGTCGTCAAACCCACCATCGAGCGCATCGACAAAAAGCGCGGCCTCGAAGATCAACCGCGCGTCATTGTCCTCCCTGAGAAGGAAGGACGCAGGCATGCTCACTCTGTCTGGCCACGCACGGATGCGCTTGAGATGAACGCGTTCAGCCCCCCGCACCACAAGGCGAAGCTGAACGACATCGCCAAGGAGCTATACCTCGAACATGGGTGGGAGCTGCCGAAGGGTTTCATCGAGCGCCACACGCGATCCGCTGTCGTTTGATCGTGCCGAGGCTTAGAAGACTGCGCTTCGGGAACACGAACACTGGCTCGCCAAAGGCGACCAACGGGGCAACGTCGCCCTGGACCATCATGGGGAGGTCCGTTGCTTGTTCAGGATGACGAGCGCCAAGACGAAGGAGCCTAAGGCACGTCTCGGCAATCCGGCCAAGCCTCCATCCGTGGACGATACCGAGGCCTGGATTGCGGAGCGCCACAGCCCATCGAAAGCAAGCCGAAGGGCTTCACAGTCGGCGTGAGCGAATGGTGCAACGGCACTGCCTGGCACCCTCTAATCTCAAGACACGCAACGACGTTCGATGGAAGGTCGAAGCCAATGAACGGGCAGATCGTTTGCCGAAGTGTTTGAAACGGCTTTGGAGTTGGTTGCGGGCCGGGCTCGCCAAATCAAGCTGCAGACCGAAGCGGAAACAGTTCCAGCACACGACAGGGAGCGTAAAGAAAAACAGGTGCTCGCCCAAGACCAACTCTCAGTCCGCCGCAAGACCCAAAAACAGACTTCGGCATTGAAGTCTGGAGTCCCCCACTGAAGTGGGGGCCTTCAATCTCATATGTCCCTGAGCAATTAAATCCTGGATTAGGCAATTAAAAACTAGCACCAGCAGTCTTGATTCAATATAGAAGGCAATAAATGCCATGTTTTTAAGAAAAAATATTGGAAAAAACTAGTGAGGCTAGCGGTTTAGATATCCGTCTTTCAGATAGAAGATTTAGAAGTCGAAGTTGGACAGGCACTCCATCAGTTTTTCCCAGAACGCATCCAAGTCGCCGCGATCGTAGGGCTCATCGCTGGCTTCGTGATCGCGTAAGGCCCCCAAGATCAGATCGAACAGTCAATGATCCAAATCGAGCTCCGGCAGTGTAGTGCTCTTGATCACGAACTCGTCTTTGTCCCGCGCGAGCTCCGCGAGGCAATCCCGTTCTTCGCGGCCTTCTTCCAGCACGTTGGCCTGGGGGGTCTTCATCGGCAGAAAACCAACCCTCATCGCGTTCTAACTCCGCGAGGCGATCCAGGTCTTCCCGGTCGCATTCCGCCGCGAAGCGATCATCGTTCTCGTCAGGATCGTAGTTGAACGCGCCTTCGTCGTTTGGGGCGTCGTCACCGCCGGCGTCAGAGCCCGAGGAGGGCGGCTCCCTTGACATCAGGACGGCACCGTTTTCGGAGGGGGCCCGGGGGATGGTGAGGTCGAATTCAGAAACGAAATCAGTCCAATAGGCGGCAGGGGATGGTGGATCGGTGTCCGGGAAAGGCGTCCCAACGTATCCGCCCGCAAGAGAGCCAGGGGTCGACGCGCCGGCGCCAACAGCGCCCCCGGCTGAAGAGCCCAACTGCTGATCCAATGCGGCATGGGTCCGGCCGACACTGTCGTCCGGCACGAACCGTGACAGCTCCGCTCCCGGCACAACCGGGACAAAGTCCGGTGCCTGGAGGTCGAAGTGGAGGCCCACGACCTCACCCTCCGGCGTTTCATAAATGATCCGGTCGGGGAGGAAGATGGGTGGGACGTTCAGCGGGTTGGGTTCGTCAACAGAACCCTCTTCGTCGCCAAACCGACCTCCGGTCAGATCAACATCGTGCGCGGCCTCCATGCTGACATGCGCCGGCTCGGAGAGATCGGTGTAGGTCAGGGACGCGATTTTGTGCAAATCAAGCTCGCGCGGGGCGCCGTCCGGCATGGCGATGCGGATGTCCGACGCGCCGGACGCGATCTGCGCGCCATCGATGAGCCCATCGCCCTGCCGCGGCGCCGCAAGGCCGATGTCGAAGCCGTCGATCCTCACGTTCCGGACCGTTATGTCGGTCTCGTTCTCGAACGGGTCGAGCTTTGTTCCGACGGAACCGTCCTCTCCCGTCCCAATGATCTCGACGTTCTCGAACGTCAGGCGCTCGGAGAAGGGCGCGGCAATCGCGTTGAGCCCGATGTTCCAGGCAGTGACGTTCGAGAACGTGGACTGAAGCTGGTCGTCGTATGTCTGGGGACCCTCCCCCGGCAGCCCCTCGCGGTCGTGAAACGCGTCATTGTCATCGCGGTTTTCGGTGTGAAGATGCGCGATGGCGAGCGGCTTTGGCGCTCGATAGGCGCGGGCCCACACCGAAACACAAGCCGTCAACTGAGCCGAGCGCCTCGCCCAGCCCCTCTTCCACCAAGCCGAGCGGCCAGTGGTTGCAGGCATGGCCGGACGCGCCCGAGACCGCGTTGGTGTCCACCGTGACGCTGGGTCCGCGGACCCATAAGCCGCAGCCGAACCTGCGTCAGCACGCGGATGTCAGCCGACTGATCGTCCTCCGGTTCGACATCCGGCGGGTTTGGGGTGCCACCCGGATTGTGGGTCCCGATGGCCATGTTCCCGATGAACGAGCCGACGTCGTCACCCGCGTCGGTGTTGAAAGCCGCGCCGACCACGTTGTGCGAGACGTTGTGGATGAAACCGACGTTGGACGAGTGGTTTACGTGGGTTCCACCAGGATCATCGCAGAGCACGGCCCCTCGTCGCCGCCCCGGTGGACATGCAGGGAATAGCGACCGCGGACATTGGCGCCGCCAAGGTCGATCACTTCGGTCAGGTCCGGCCCGACTTAGCCTTCGGGTTCGCTGACCAATTGCCAATCGTCCACACCGGCGGCTTTGTCCGTGCGGCCCACCCCTTGCATGCTGAAAGATGTCGGCGTCGCTCCTGTGCATGAACATGACGTGGCCCGGATCGCCGGTCTCGGAGGACCACTCGACGTTCCGGGCTGGGTTTCCCACCTGGACGTCCAGGTCGGCCCGGGGCGGGACGTGATCGCTTTGGAGCGGCTGGTTGAAGGTGATCGTGCGGCAGTGGGTGACGACCTCGTCACCGGTCGGATCGCCCGGGTCCGTCCCCGCGATGGTGCTCTCATCGCCGACGCGCCACCCGGTGGGGGCCGTGGACAGCGTGATGTGCACATCGCCCGCAACGGCTGGCGTTTCGAGTACCGTGTAGATTGCGGTCCGACTGTGGAGGAGGGCGCCACGGCTCAAGAGCGTCGGGTCCCCGGTTTGGTCAATGGGGCCGTCCTCGGCGAGAATGACGCTTGCCGTCACATCGGCTTGGATCAGGGCGGTCTCAGACCCGATGCATAACGGGCTCCCCCGCATGGTGACCAGTGTGTCCAGACGAAGTTCGATGTCGGTCGCACATGTCAGAGTGCCGTCCACCCGCACTGTCTTGAGGTCCGACGAGACTGCGCCATCGACCGCGACAGTCAGACCGCTTGGGACATGCACTTGTGCGGCACCATCAGGGATCCGCCCGCCCGCCCCGTCATCCGGGCTCGACCAGTCGCCACTTCGGACGCCCGTGTGCGTGACCTCAGCGAGGTCCATGGACGGCATCGTCGTCATGGGGCCTGGCATGGTGTGCCCCATCCCCATCTCTGTTGAGTGCGTCCTGGTGGTGTCCATGGCAGCATCCTCCGACCGTAGGTTGGCAACCCACCCGCCTTGGGCCGCAGCGCGTCGACGCTGTCGTTTTGCTGTGCCTTGACCGACCTGCGCGGCCGTCCGCGCATCGCCGGAACAGGGGCGAGCCAGTCCTCCCGACCCGCGGCCGGACGCGCGCCGCCCGTGGACAACGGCTCGAGTGAGAGCATGCCCGCATGGAGCTCAACCAGCTCGCTGACGACAGACCGGCCCACCCCCGGCCCCTGCCGGTCCGCGCGATGCCCGCGCGTCAGGATCGATGCGACCTCCTCCGGACCGATCCCAGGCCCATCCTCTTCGACGGTGATGATCACGCGGCCATTGCGCGATGCCGCAGGCACGAGGATCTCGCTCGCCGCCCATGTGCTCGCGCCGTCCATCAGAGTGCCCACGATCTCATAGAGATCGTTCTCGTCGCCGCCAACCGCGGTGTCACCCGCCAGCTCTCGGCGCAGCGCGGTGTCCCTCGGGTCCAGCGTCCTGTCCAACGCATCAGATCCTCACCCACAGGGCTGACAGTCACCCGCGTCTTCCCCCGACCGTTGCCACCGACACGCGCCAGATGGCGGGCGAACGCAGCACCGATCGGCGCGTTCTGTCGTTAAAGCCGCCCAGCATCGGGCCCCTCCGCGCTCGCCAATCTGGCGAAGGACGGTGAGCGGCGTCTTGATCGCGGGGGCCAAGTCGGCCGCCAGACCCCGCGCTCGGCCAACGATCCGCTCCGCATCGCTCTCCAACGCTCCCATCTCTTGCGCGACAGGTCGGATCTCGCGGGGCGAGGCGATGGTCGCCGCGTGCACCTCACCTCGGCGCACATCCGCGACCCAGTTGCGACGATCGGTGAGGGTCTTCCGGCCCGTTCTCACCAACCAAGCCGCCGTCACCTGGCCCACCCCGAACAGCGCCAGCACGAAACCGCGCGACCGCCGCGTCGAACCCATCGCTCGGGCGGGCAACAACAAAGCTCAGCCGCTCTTGCGAGAAGCGCGGCGTGATCCTGCGCGCCAGGCCACCGCCCTGGCCTTCGAAACTGCCAACGGCGCCCACCGACGTCGGCAGTGCGTTGCCCCCAGCCCCCAGCGGACCAAACGATGCCGATTGCAGGATGACCTGGCCGTCCCGACTTGCCTGCCAAACCCAGCCCGACAGTGGTCTGCCATAGCGCGGGTCGGCCATCTGGCCGCGCAGCCGATACGACCCCGCGCCGTCAGGCTCGGTCAGTGACGCAAGCCGGATGCCCTGGCCCGTCAGCTCGTCCCCGATCTGCGTGGTGACATGGGCTCTGAAGAGAAAGATCAGCGCAATCGCCGCAACGCCGATGCTCGCCACGCACCAGAACGCGGCGATCAGAAGGGGCCGCAGCAGGATCGAACCGCCGCCCGTCTCTGCCATAGGGCATGATCACGTGGCCATGCCCGCGTTTCGTCTGGATCACGTCCGGTCCGATTTTCTTGCGCAGACGTCCGATGATCACGTCGACCGCGTTCAAATCGCGGTCGGTGTCCTCCTGTCGGATCTGCTCGGTCAAAGCGATCTTGCCGACGACCGGCCCTCGGTTCACAGCCAGCCACGCTGGCACACCGGATCCGGTCTGCGAATGGCCGTCCGGGCGCCGAGGTCACGCGTCAGCTCACCGATTGTGAGGGTCGGCCGACGTTCTCCGTGAGACCGCCGGATCAGCACCTCCAGCCCCTCTGTTTCAAAGGGTTTTGCAAGGCAGTCATCGGCCCCCAGACGAAGCCCGGCGACCGTGTCGCGCCAGCCGTCCCGCGCCGTCAGAAGCAGAACAGGCGTCTGATCAGCGCCCGCGTATCAGGTGAGCCGTCAGCCAGATAAGGGTCCACCCGGTCGCCCAGAAGCGGATGTCCCGGGATGATCACACGGCTCCCGTCGGAAAGCGCAACCTCGCGCTCGGCTTGCCGGAGCGCAGGAAAGGGCGGCTCCCCAGCGCCGGGGAACAGCACGTTTGACGGTGACAGCGCGTCCACGCTGACATCGATCAGAAAGACCGACCAGCCGCCCGCCGCGCCATCCAGATCAGTCTCAGTGCCGATCTCACCGTCGCGCGCTGCTTTGATCACGTCTCAAAACGTGTCGAGCGTCGGGAAGCCGAAGTCGGCAGCCACCAAGTTGGTCATGTTGAGGACCTCTTCATTCGGATCGAAGTCCGCAATCACGTCGCGCCCAGGGGTCAAGAGAACCGTGTCTCGCCCCGGTCCCCCAATACCGTGTCGTCCGACCACTCGCCCGCCAACAGATCCCGATCCGGTGTGCCTCGGACGCGTATGCGCAAAGGCCGCAGGCCCGACGAGGCCGGCTCAAAGCGAGGACGTAAGCGGGCAACGCCTCCAGCGCCTGGAGCGTCCAACGCGAGGATCTCAAGATCATCGCCGGACGTCAGCACATCCACCACCCAGACCGCCGCGCCCGCACCGAGCAGACCCTGAACGTGGTACAGCGCGGCGTTGAAGTCGTGTCGCGTCGGCCAACACGCTTGCACCGCCGACACCCCAGCCACACAGGTCAGCATAAAGCAAGCCGCGCCAGCCATCTGCGTCGGCCTCAGCACGTCGCCTGGGCCATTCGGTCGTTTGCCCGAAATGGTTGCGCCGAAACGCTGCCAATTGGCTGACAAACCGATCAGGGCCGCAGATCGGCACGGCCTCGATCGATAAACGACCTGCAAAATCGGGCGCGGGCCGCCCTCAGTCGCGACCTCTCTTGAGGCATGAGATTGCCGCGTGAGTTGTGGTCAGCAGTGAGCCACAGGTTCCAGATGCCGCACCTTCCTAGTCACAACACGTGGGCTAAATGGCTCGTTGGTCCCTTTCAGCCGAGACTCACATCACGCGGACGCCAATGAGCTCGGCATGGCGGAGCACTTTGGCCCCAGCCGAGATGCAGAAGCCGACCTCCTGACAGTGGGCACCGTATGTGCGGGCTCGATGAGTGGTGCCGCCGCGGCTCTGGAGGCGAGAGAGGGCGGTCTCGGTGAGCGCCGCCTCCGGTCCGTGTCTGCCAGGCGATGCGGCGAGTTCGGCGCCTTGGCACTCACGCTCGGTGCCGCCATGGGACGTGCCCGGAGGTGGGATGGCCATGTCCCGCGAGAACCGTGTGGGCCGCGCATTTCAAACCTCAGCAATCGTGAGCTCTCTCCACATCGACATCGCCAAACTGCGAACGGCAGAGAGTACGTTCCGTCTCACGTCAGCCCTCGACCACGCCAGCCAGTCCGGGACGGCTCAGCTTTCCGAGAAGGCGAACAGAGAGACCGCTCGGGAGGGCCGTGGCGCCGGCGCGCGGCCACCCCTGGCGCCGCCTATGCTCAACGAAGATCCCGCGGGGCGAGGGAACCGGTCAGCCACTGGCACGGCTTTGGGCGAGGCCTCGTTGAACCAGGGGATGTCCATTTCAGCGGCGTCGACGAGGCCCGGGCGCCGTGGACTCCGCCGCCGCGCCGTTGCCGGGGACGGCGGGACTCCCACCTGGCGATCCAGACTTTGCCGATGATCGCGGCGGCGTTCGACCGCCGCGCCGCCAGGCGGAAGGAATCTCTGTTTCATGGGTCTGTCAGCGTACATGTCGGGCAAGCGCGATATCCCATGCGCTGTGGGCCGCCACGCAGAGAAGAGCGGGGCTGCCCCGCAGAAAGGCCGTCGTTCAGCGGAAGCAGAGCGTGCCGACGACCGCGTCCCCCCCCTCGCCGAGACCAGTCTCACGCAGGTCTTTCGATCCTCAACCGTCGCTCGCCCGATCATCTTCGGACCGCTGCCGAGCTCTCCGCTGTGGGAGCGTGTGATCGCTGTGGTGCGGCTCGGACGGCGTGGGTGGTCGTGGCGCTCCAGGGACGAGATGTTTCCACACCCTGCCCGTTTGGAGACCACCGGCTAGTCCAAAGCGAAGCCGGACCCCGCTGTTCGGTATGCCTCGCGGGGCGGTGCGAAGACATCGAGAACCCTTGCGCCGTTCGGGCCAGCGCGGAAGCCATGCTCAATGTGGCCCGGGGTGCGCCAGAAGTCACCTTCGGCGACGGGCACCTCGACGCCGTCTTGAATGCGCGTGCCGCTGCCCTCAAGGAGCACACCCCATTGCTCTTCGGCATGCGAATGAACGGTGCCTTCGCTGTCGGGCTCAAAGCTCACAACGGAGACCATGGCCTGGTCGCCTGGAAAAACACGCGTTGTGATGCCCTCGGCGAGGGTTCTCGCGATGCCGTCGCTCAAGTCTCCAAGATTGAAGAACGTATCTGGTCTCTTCATTGCGGGGTCCTGCTGATCTGGAGGCGGTCAAGGCGCGCCAAGGTGGAATATGTCGAACGTGGTCTCACCGGCGTGGATGCGCGTTCGAATGATCTCTTCGCGCTCTGCGACCGCGCCGACTTGATCGAGCACCTCGGCTGCGATGGCGGATGGGATGATCACGACGCCGTCGTCATCACCGACGACGATGTCGCCCGGCGCGACAACGGCACCGCCGACCACCACGTCGATGTCGACCTCACCGGGCTCGGTCTTGGCGGTGGCTTCGGGATGGAAGCCGCGACAGAACACCTGAAACCCGAGCGCGGCGATGTCGGCGCTGTCGCGTATTGTGCAGTCGAACACGGCCCCGGCCATGCCCTTGGCCTTGCAGCCATCTGCCAGGAGGTCGCCAAACGGCCCGAACCGTTCGGAGGCGGCGCCATCGACGACCAGAACCTCGCCGGGCCGCGCCGTGTGAACGGCACGGTGGACTGCGCCGTTCTGGCCAGGTGTGATCCGCACCGTGCGCGCGGGCCCGGCGATGCGCCGACCGGATATCAAGGGTTTGATCGATGAGACCAGCGGTCGGACCCGCGGGTCCGCGCTGCAGAGGTTCCCCGTTGGAAAGCGGACAAACGGAGACGACGTCACTGGCCGCCCTCATGTCTGGACATGAACTCTGCAAGTGCGCCCCAGAGCGCCGGCGGGTTGGTGTACATCGGGAAATGGCCCGCATGCGCGATCTCAATCACTTCGACGCCTTTTCCGGGCAGGGCATCGAGGTAGGACAAGTGTCGGTTTTGTGCGCCGTAGACAAAGGCGCGAGGGCATTGCAGCCGCTCCATGATCCCCATCAGATCGCTCGTGTCGGACAGATCCACCATTGAGCGGAAAATCGGCGCCACACTGGTGGGTCGCACTTTTGCATCCAGTGCCGCCACATAAAGCGCCGAGCCGTATTCGGGACGCCGGCTGACACGGTCCTTGAAGTCGCGCAGAAACGCCTCGGGCGTCTCGGCCGGAAAATCGACGATCTGGCGTGACAGGAAACAGTCCTCGGGGGCGACATTGCCTTCGATGTCAAAGAAGCTGAGCACCCGATCGGGCCAGGCGTCGGCCATCAGCAAGGCCGTCAATCCCCCCATGGAATGGCCGGACAGATGAAACTGATCGAGCCCAAGCGCGTCGCAGGCCACCATGGCGGCGTCTCGCAAGAATGGGATCGTGAGTGCGCCCGGGTCGCTGATCAGCGACCCGCCGCATCCCGGTGCGTCGAGGAAGACCAGCCGGCGGTCCTCAAAATCGTCCCGCAGGGCCAGATCCGCGTAATCCTCCTTGGTGGATCCGAACCCGTGCAGGCACACCAGCGGCGGACGCGAACCGGGCCGCGACAGCGTCGCGAGGCGCAAATCGACCCCGTCGATGTTCAGGTCCAGGTTTCCGGTCTCCAATGCGCCAGCCCCCTCCCGCCGCTTCGCAGCCATTGAGGGATTTTTGTAGACGATTCGTCGTCAAAATAATAGACTTAGGGAATGATCGACGGAAAAGACCGCGAGATACTGTCCATTCTTCTGAAAGATGCGGCCACCTCGAAAGCCGAGATTGCCCGCCGGGTGGGGCTCGCCGCCTCGGCCGTGTCGGAGCGCGTGCGGCGCCTGGAAGCCGACGGCGTCATCCGGGGATACGAGGTGCGTCTGGACGCCGCCGCACTGGACAAGCCCTTGCTCGCCTTTGTCTTTGTGACCGATGCGAAGCCCAGCATGGGCTTTGACACCGCGGCTGCGCTTGCGGATGTGACCGGACTTGAAGAGCTGCACAAGATTGCCGGCGACGACTGCTACCTTCTCAAGATCCGCGCGTCGGGAACCAGTGAGCTCAACGCAATCATCGAGCAAGAAATCAACCCGGTCCAATCAGTGACACGGGTTCGCACAACCATCACGCTGAAATCCGTCGTCGAAAAAGCGTGCCTCTCGGGCCATAAACTAGGGCCTGCGGCGTAGCCGCTTCGGCTCCGGCACTCGCGAAGCACACCCAGGAACCGCAGTGTGAGGGCCAGATTGCAGCCAAGCCGATTCGCCGGAAACCGGGGCAAATGGTGCGGATTGCAGGCGGGATCCCTCGTGCCACGCCGTAAGTTGATCGTCATGTTGGCGCGCGCCGCAAAGCCGGAGGCACCCGGTCCGAGGCCCACCGACAAAACGACCGGAACCGCCTGCTTGAACGCCAGGCCCAGACTGGGTTTGCGACGTCCTCCCTCCCTCGACGCGCCCGAGACACCGGCGCGCACCTTAGAGGCCGGCGTTGCTCACCTCTGGCTTGAGGACCCTTCTGCGCAGACTTTGGAGGTCTTCGAGGCCACCAAGCGGGCTGGCGTCTGATCTCGGTTCGGAAGGACGATGAGCAGGTCGCGGAAATGCCCTTCGATGCGGTCGCGTCTCCGCTGGTCCCCCTCCGAGCCGAGGGACGCAAGACAGGTTTCGAAACGTCGGCTGCCCCGCCGACAGGCCGATACGTCTGAACCCAGGCGAAATGCCGAAATGGGGTCTGAGTGGAGACAGGCCCACAGGGACAGCCCTGGAAACAGGGATGACGTGAGCCCGCCCACTCCGCCAAGCGGCACTCTGAGCTGACATCTACACGGCGACGGCGTTCTCAAAGGAGACCTTCCCAGAGGTCCCAGAGGTCGAGCCCTTTGCGCCCCTCACCGTACCACAAATCGGCTCTGACCACGACGGCACGAGCGTCCGACCACTCGCGCCGCTATGGTCGTGTCCATGGAGATCGAGGGCGTCCCAATGAAGATCATGGGCGTGCACCCCAAATCGAGCGGCCACGCCCCGAACCGCTCCCCCGTCATCGACGAGACCCGCAGCATCGGCCTGCCGCGTCGACCGCCGGACCCTGCTCGCGCGATCCGCTCTCCTCGAGAGCTGGATCGAGCAACACGCGGCCTAAGGCATCCGTGTCATTCCGCTCGGCGATGGCAACTGGCGTTCCAACGCCGAGCACCAGGCCGGGGGGCCCGTGACTGTCGTGCCGCTCCACGGCAAGGAGCGCGACCGCCTCCACCTGGCTGCCGGCCCTCCCGCCCTGCGCCGATCCCGGCATCCGCAGGCTCTCGATCCACGCCGCAAGCGATGACCAGCGCGCAGACATCGCAGGTCTCCTCGAAGAGATCGGCGTTGCCTTCGACGCGACCAGCGACGGGAAGACCGGTGCGGTCTATGGTGCAAGGACATCCGGCAGACGGAACCAGCCGCCAGGATCGAAGGTCGTGTAAGAGCAGCAGCCCAGTGCCCCGGGGTCGCGGGACGATGGGTTCGAAAACAAAACCTCGCAACGAACCTCCAAACGCGCTCTATGACGATCCACCCTGTAGAATAGAACCCTGCCCACCAACAAACAGATGCGAGATATGGACCTTTTTGGCGAAGCGCTCCGTGACCGGCACGCGGGACATCTTGGGAGAGTTCTGACCATTCGGCGTGACGACGATCACACCGATCAGCACGACCCCGGCGTGTACTTCACGGACACGCCTTTTGCACACGAGATCGACCTCTTGGCGCAGGCTCGAGGTCCCGTCCTCGATGTCGGCTGCGGGGCAGGGCGTACACTTCTGTGGCTGGAGCGAAACGGCCTGGACGCCACAGGGATCGATCTGTCGCGCGGAGCGGTCGAGGTCGCGCGTTCACGGGGCTGCCAGGATGTGCGTCACGGAGACGTCATGGCCGATGGCGCCCAACCGCTCGACGGGGCCAGGTTTCAGACTGTCATCCTCTTTGGGAACAACATGGGCATCGGCGGAACCCTTGAGGGGGCCGCCGCGCTCCTCCGCCGCATCTCTCGCGTGGTGCGGCCGGGCGGGCAGCTCTTCGTGACCGGCCTCGACATCGCGCTGACCGACACCCCCTCTCACCTCGCCTATCATCGCGCCAATCAAGCCAGGGGCAGACCCCGCGGCGAAATCACGATGCGGTTCGAGTACCAAGGGAAGCTTGGCACCTGGGTGCCGTGGTTCCACCCGGAGCCTCATGAACTCGAACGCCTGGCACACAAGACAGGCTGGGATGTCGAGCGGCTCGAGCATGCATCGGGCCCGTTCTTCGCGGCAACGCTGCGAGCACCTGAGGAGAGGACCAATGCTCAAAAGCCACCTGCACGCTGAAGCGCACATGTCTTCTGGTCCCGCCAAAGACCGGCTTCTAACATCATCGAGCGCCGCACGACAAAACCTCAAGCCGTGACCCACGCAATCAGATCCCCACCGACGCGAGCGAACCACTCATCCAGCCGCAGCCCACGACGCCCGGCCGGACACGCGTCGCACGTGCCCGACCAAACGCAGCCTGGCAGCCGTCCATGAAGGTCGGCATCGCGGACGAAGTTAGCTTTAGCTGTGGCAAGACCAAGGTCTGCTTTCGCATGTCAGGAAATGAGTGCTCAGTCTAACTGCCACACAAGATCGAGGCATTTGCAGATTAAGCCTTGAGGTGACCTGTACGTTCGAAATCCCATTGCCTCGTAGTAGGCCAACGCTTCGGAATTATCGTTTGCGATGGACGCGTCGATTTTCTCAATCGAGCAATCTTCGGCTGCCTTGAGGCTAACAGCAAACAGCGCGCGTCCAACACCCTGTCGAGCAGCAGAAGGTCGGATATGTGTGCCGATGACACCCCATCCGGGCTCGACTCCGTACTTGTTTCCTTTGTCAGCACGTATCAGAGATTGGAAGCCAAGCACTGCCCCATCCTCTTCGGCGACTGAGCATCGTATTTTCCAAGGGTCCTCAATGTAGTGGACGCGCACGAAAACCTCTGTGTCTGGGCTCTTCCTTTTTCCAGATGCAGTCAGCTCTTTGAGGAGCCTACTCATCTCTCTGGCATCGCTTGGCAAAGCGTCTCGGATTTTCATCGTGGGCCCTCTATTCCTCTTGAGGCATAGAACCCCGGATGTTAAGAATAAACTGCTGGCGCAGACCTCGAAAGTCGCCATTCATACAAAATGCAGCATTCGGTAGATTGGGCTCATTGCGGATCCTATGCGCAGTCGATGGCGGCCAGCCACCTCGAAACTGCGGCTTCCCCATCGCGACGGGATCAGCATCCGCGCCCTGCGAACTCTCCTATCTCGCCTGACCGCCCCACCAACACCGCCAGTTCATCGCACCAAGTCAAAGCGCGATCCGTTCCGGCATCTTCGATCTCGGGCGGTCTTGAGGTGATCTGCTGCAGCGTCAAGCGCGCAGGCAACGCGCGAGCGGTTTGGGATCGGCTAACGATCGCGGCTGTCCTCTCTTTTTACGCGCACCCTTGACGGCCGGGTCGCGGACGAAGTGTGCATTCGCTGCAAGTGCTCCAATGTCGGTTTCAAGAATTGCCATCAAGATAAAGCTGGATGCCTTGTCCATCGTCGACATACTCGGCTTCTATGACGGTAAGGTTAAAGCTACCGCCGCCCTTCCTTATGCGCCCTGCCAAGTCGAAGTGGGCTGCATACCTGCCCTCAAAGAAGCCTTCGAAATCGCCAACTCTAAGAAACAGATTTTGATACGGGTTGGAAAACTCGGCCAAAGCAAAGAACCATTCACCATTCAAAGTCAAATTTGAATCGTCGGCAAACACAGGCTGCGCCTGGCCAAAAACCTTCGAAACCTGATGTCGCCAACGTTCTGGTGTGTTTTGACTTGCGGCGAGCAGCTTATCAGCTTCATCACGCCTCCAGACAATCACCCTAAGACTGTTCAGATTTACAAACCTAACCTCTCCGGGGTTGAAATCAGAGACTTTGATAACTGGTCGGCTTGCCGCTTGCTGTGCAATTACATCGGCAGACGGCAGGCCGGTTCGGGCTAAGAAAAACAGTCCCAAAATAAACGAGACTAGCACCATTGCCGCAGTCATGATGTATAGAGTGTTTGGACGTCCCATACCGCCAAAATCGATAACTCATTTCGACATTCGCGCAAAGCTGAAAGCGAACGGAAAACCTGAATGGTCACGCGAACAGATCAGGGTCAACGAGACCAAAAGCCGTCATCTGTGTATCGCGCAGCATCGGTCAAAGAGGGCTCACAGCGGACCTCCGGCGGCGCGGCAACGCCAGATGTCAGACCTGCAGACGAAGCGGACATCCGTTACGTGAGTTCACATGACGGGTTGTGGCATTGAGTGGGGTGCGGAGACGCGCTTGCGCTCAGTCGAGCGTTGCCAGGTAGTCCAAGAGGGCGGTGCGGTCCTGCTCCGCATCAAAACCGTCGAACCCCATCGTTGTGCCTGGGACCACGGCCCGCGGCGACCTCAGAAACGCGTCCAACAGATCGATGCTCCAACTCCCCTCGGATTGAGCGAAGCGCTGGAGAGCGGGCGAGTAATGGCGATACTCTGCATCGGACGCGATCTCCCGCCCGACGATGCCCGCAAGGCTCGGGGCGACGGCATCGCCTTGGGACGGTGCGTGACACAGCACACAGTGCGCAAAGAGCCGGCGGCCCTGATCAACACCGTCAGGCTGCACTCCGCCGGCTTCGGCAACGGTGTACCTCGCCCGGAGAGCCAGCAAGGCTTCAAGCTGGTCAGCCGTAAGCGTGTCCCTCACGCTCAGCATCGCGGTCGCCTGAGCCCAGGTCATCCGCGCTTCAATCTCACCCACCCCGGCGCCGAGCCGCGCGACCGTGTCGCGGTCGATCGGCTCGCCAATGAGCGCGACCTCCAACACCCGCATCAGGTCGGCACGCACGCTCAGAAACTCGGGAAACAGCGCAACATTCTGCCGGACGGCCACATCCAGGATCAGATGTTGGTCCGGCGTGAGCAAGTCGAGCACCTCAGCGGCCACAGCCCCGCGACGCACGGAATGCCCCGACGCGAGCCTGAGGTTCACAAACCCAAAGTGCTGGCTCGGTTTGCCCACAACCTCAAAGTCGTTGAGGTCCGGCGACCCTGTCGTCCAGCTTAGGAAACGCGCCGCGAGATTGACGAGCTCTTGGCGATCAACGTCCGGCAGCCTCACGCGCGCGCGCGCCTCCGGGACGCGATCGGGTTGACCCGCGGCATGGGCCGCACGGATCACGGCCAGACCGTCTTGCTGCACGGGGGTGAGAGAGGCGGCGATCTCACCAAAGCGCTGCGCGATGACGCGGCCAAGCTCGGCCTCAGCGGCGCCGTAAGCCTGGCCCAGCACCAGAAAGTCGGCCTGCGCGACATCCTCCCCAACGAGGAGACGCTCGAGCGCGCGGTTCATCTCAATGCGCGCCGCCTGCGTGATGCGATGCGGCCGGGCGTGCTCATCGAGGAGTGCCGACAGCACGACACCACAAAGAGACCCCATAGTGCCTTGGGTTCCCGCCCGCCAGCACCGGAAACCATCCTCCAGATGGACCAGAGACCTGTCATGCACCAACACTCAAAATGGCCCACTCGGATGGGGCGGCTCACAAGGATGCGCCGGTCGCTTTCACGAGCCGCTCCACCTCTCGACGGACGTGGTCCAGCGTCTCGGTCAAGAGTTCGTCCCGGCGCCGGTCGTTGAAGCTCGCCGCGGAGGCGTGTCTCGTACGGGCGTGCCAGATTGGACGTGTCCCCAGGCCAAGCCGCAGGCGTCCGTTCCGACCGGCACGGCGCTCGAGATGACGTCCGTGCCGGTGTCGGTGACGATCTGGCGGCCCTGAGCCACCCAGCCAGACGGCCTTTGTCGCCGGCCCCATCGCTCTCCTGGACATTGGTCGCACCGACGAGCCAGTGGCGCCGACAGCATTCCGACCATTCAAGGCATCGATCTGGCAGCATTTTTGAGGCCACACGAGATGTGCCACTGGTGTCACTGGCATGTGATGAGGGAGTTGGCCGATGTCCGGAAACGTCAACGAATCCAGTGTTCGGGCAGTGCCCGAGTAAAATCTTCATCGGGTCACATGATCAAGAAAGGGTCAGGTGTTGCCACCGGCGAAGACCCTCGCACAGGCCGGACCACCGGTCTTCGGCACAGAAGAAGGCTGCTTTGAGCAGCCATGGTGCACGGCCGAACCTATGCTGACTGGACAGAGCTGCGTCCTGGTTGCCGCGCCTGAAGGTTCGCTCCTCTCGCTCTCAGTCGTGATCGCGAATTGGTCAGTGTTGGAGTGAACGTTTGCTCTCCGCTGGCGAGGCTGTGGAACCCGCAAGCCAAAAGGGCTCATAGAGCTTGCGATACTCGCGTGGTGTCAGGCCCGTCGCACGCTTGAAGAGGCGCCGAAAGAATGCCGCGTTCTCGTAGCCGACCGCGGCTGCGATGTCGTCGACGGATGTTTGGCTTTCTTCCAGCATCACTTTCGCCGCCTCAACGCGGACATTCTGAACGTAGCCGATGAGCGTCTTGCCCGTCGCTTGGCTGAACCGGCGCTGGAGGCTCCGCTCCGAGATCGCCAAGGCCTGAACAACGCCGGCCACCGGGTCTTCGATCTGCAGGTGTTCGGCCAACCATTTTTCGGCCCTCCGGACGACGGCATCCGCGTGCGGCCGCTGGCGCGCACGGTTGGCATAGGGCATCTGGCCCTCGGTGTGCCAACTCATCAGGAAGAACTTTGCCGTCAGGATCGCTTCGCCCGGCGACACATGGCGCGAGATGATGTGCAGCGCCAGATCGTGCCAGGAGTTCGCGCCCCCGGCGGTCACAAGACGTCCGGATTTGTTTGAAAAGCAAAGCGCCGGCGCGGGGTCAAAGTCGACCTTGGGAAACCTCTCTTTGAAGAGATCCTCATAGACCCAGTGAGAGGTTGCCATCTGACCGTCAAGTATCCCGGCGGCCGCCAGCAGAACAGACCCTGAGCAGGCAGAGTACATCGTGGTGCCGTTGTCCCAACAGTGTTTCAGCCACGCTTTCAGATCGTCATAGCGGTCATCGATCGGGTCTTCGGCACCAACCCAGATATCCATGATGATCAGAATATCCGGCCTGTTCTCCGCTGCTGTGACGACATCCGGCACCACCGGAATGCCATAGCCGCAGCGGAACGGCTCCATGGTTTCCGCGACGACTTGGGTCTTGATCAGCTCGGGTCCCGGTTCGAGCCCGCAGATCGCCCGCCAGAGCCTCCCATGGGTCGCGAGCACATCGATCATCCCGTAGAGCGCCGATCCTGACGTGTCTGGAATGGCAAGAAGCTGGACGTTGACAGGGGTGGACGCAGCCATCGAGGGCACTCACTTTCTGGCACAAACGGACCGGTTTGGTGGGTAATGGAGCTGAACGGCCGCCCCAGCAATCGCTACTTTCACCCGTATCGACACATTGCCGTGAGCCGCACGAGCGCTTCGCGACCCAATGTTCGTGAACTTGAAAAAACACCAACGAACGATCGCCTGCGTGACGCGCAGGTGCCGCGCGCGGCAGTGCGAGTTGTCGTGCGCGGGCGATGAATATGGAAGCAAGATCAATGAAACGCCTTCTACCAGTGCTGATCCCAATGCTTGCCGCCGTGCCGGCAGCGGCTGCCGACAGCGCCTCGGACACACACGTGACTGCAGTCGATCTCACGTTCAACTTGCACGTCGACGATGGAAACCCTGAGCAAGATGTGTTCATCAAAACCGACAGCACGGCGCGTGAGGTATGGCGGCCGCAGCCTGGGCACGCAGACCTTGCAGCCCCGATATTCGCCTCCTCCGAGCCCCAAGCCCATGCTCCGCTCGACCCGACTGCGATCGGTCCGTTTCCCGCAGGTCAGCCGCTTGGGCTGACCTTGGGCGCGTGGCTGGCGGCGACCGGCTCCGGGGAGTATCGATGCGACGGCAGCCAAGGACATCTCGAGATCGAGTTTGCCGGCCTCGTGCCGAACGGCGTCTACACCCTTTGGCACTTTTTCATGGTCAACGGCAAAACCGAGCCGTTCATCGGCTCGTTTGATCTGCCGGTGGGGGCCTTCGACGGCAGCCAGGCCGCGTTCAGTGCCGACGCCGATGGCAACGCGTCCTACGACCAGACCTTCGCAAGCTGCCTACAGCTCTCCGGCGAACAGTTGATGGCCGGACTTGCCCTGAACTGGCACAGCGATGGCCAGACCTACGGCATGCTGCCAGGCGATTTCGGCCAGAATGCGCACATCCAGATCTACACCGCACTGCCGACCCGCCCGGACCTCTAGAGCCGCGCAGGCCGAGGTCCCTTTACGTCACCAAAGGAGGACAACGTCTCATGACACATCAAAGCACATCCGACTTCAAAAACGGCGTCGATCTTGACGCCATTCTCAAGGCCCGCACCACGCTCGATGCCCAGCCTGAGCTTGGGCAGTTCGTCTGGCGCGCTTCGTGCGAGTGGATCGACGGCATCCACAGCCGGTCCACCATCGAAGGCTTCTATGGCCTGCAGGACGAGCTAAAGCACAGCCAGACGTTCCAGATCGACGCGGATCATCCGCCGCAGTTCGAGGCATCCGACAAGGGCGCCACGCCGGTTGAGATCGTCCTGACCGGGTTGGCCAGTTGCCTCATGGGCGGGGTCGCCTCAATCGCGGCCAATCGCGGGATACACCTCAAATCGGCCAAAGCGATTGTGGAAGGCGACATGGACCTCGCTGGCGTGATGGGGATCGACCCGGGCGTTCGCAACGGCTTCACGAACGTTCGTGTCCGGTTTGAAATAGACGCAGATGCGTCCGAGGCCGACATTGCAGCACTCGTGGCGCAATCGCAGAAACGGTCTGCCGTGTTCGACATCATAACCAACCCCGGCACGGTGACGATCACCTCTTCCAAACTGTGACGAGGCGCCCCCGGCCCAAGGGGGCGCCCTCACCCAAACACCTCGACATCGCGCACCGCCGCCCGCCTGTCGCAGGCGGCGGTGCCGATCCCAGAAAACCCTCCGCACGTCATTCGCGGAGCAGGAGAAGTTTTGTGCAAAAGACGACTGTAGCAATCGTCGGCGCCGGCCAAGCGGGTCTGTCGATGAGCCGCGCGCTCTCAGCACTGTCCGTGGACCACGTCGTGCTGGAACGCGGTGAGATCGGGAATGCGTGGCGCACCCAGAGATGGGACAGCGTGCGCATGCTCACCCCGAATTGGGCAAACCAGCTGCCGGGCACGCAAAGCGGGCGGGCCGATCCGGACGGCTACATGCGCGCCTCGGAGTTTGCCGACCTGCTCACCGAGTATGCCCGGCAACAGTCCGCTCCGGTCATCCCCGATTGCGAGGTTGGGCGGGTCAGACGGGCGCCGAACGGCTACGTCCTCGAAACGTCCCACGGCGCGTTTATGTCCGACGCTCTGGTGATGGCCACCGGCGCGGCAAGCCTGCCGGCTCTCCCGGCCCTCGCGCGCGCGGTGCCCACGCACATCACCCAGATAACGCCCGACCGCTATCGCAATCCGGACGACGTTCCGGGCCGGCACGTTCTCGTGGTCGGTGCGTCGGCCTCCGGCGTTCAGATCGCACGCGAGCTGCAGCTTGCCGGCAGGCAAGTCACCCTTTCGGTCGGCACCCACATGCGCTTGCCGCGCAGATATCGCGGTCGCGACATTGAGCACTGGCTGACCGAAATCGGTCTTCTCGACGAACGGGCGGAAGACATCGCCGACTTGCCCCGAGCCCGCCGATTGCCGTCGCCGCAATTGATGGCCGGAGAATGCGTGGACCTCAACGCCTTGCAGGAGATCGGCGTCGATATTGTCGGGCGTCTCTCGGATGTTCGGGACGGTGCCGGCCTGTTTTCCGGCGGCCTCTCCGCGCTGACCGCCTCTGCAGATCTCAAGATGGACCGGACACTGGATCTCGTGGACGCCCATCTCGGACGGCCCGACCGCGCCGACAGACCATCCCCGACGCGGGTGCCCGCGACCCCGCGCCTCTCGCTGCCGCTGTCATCGGGCGCAATCTCGACGATTGTGTGGGCGACGGGGTTCAAGCCCGACTTCTCCTGGCTCGACATCGACCTCACAGACCGACGCGGGCGTCTGATGCACGACCGTGGCGTGTGCCCGCTGCCCGGCCTCTTTGTGCTCGGCTTGCCGATCCTGAGGCGCCGCAGATCGCATCACATCTCTGGCGCTGTGCAGGACGCGCAGGACATCGCTCAGATCCTGCGCAGCCAACTCGATGCCAGCCGCGCAGCGTAACGCATTGGAAAGACACTGACATGAAAGACAACACTCACATGCCGACCGCCCCGTCCCGAGGTGTCCTGCCCGATGGCGCACTGCCTTCGGTGCTGCACACCATCGGCGCAACTCCCATTGTGCACCTGCCCAAGCTCAGCCCGCCGGGCGTGGATGTCTTTGCAAAACTCGAAGCGTTCAACCCGATGGGCTCGATCAAGGACCGCATTGCGCTTGCCATGATCGAAGCCGCGGAGCGCTCGGGCGCGCTCCGCCCCGGACAGACGGTGATTGAGGCCACCAGCGGCAACACCGGTATCGGACTTGCCATGGTCTGTGCGCAAAAGGGGTATCCCCTGGTCATCGTCATGGCGGAGAGCTTCAGCTTGGAACGCCGCCGGTTGCTCCGGTTCCTCGGCGCAAAGGTCGTTCTGACCTCCGCAGCCGAACGCGGAACAGGCATGTTTCGGGCGGCCGAGTACCTTGCCCAGAAGAACGGGTGGTTCTTCTGTCGTCAGTTCGAAAACCAAGCAAATGCGGATGTGCATTTCGACACGACCGGCCAGGAAATCCTGGACGTGTTCGGCGACTGCGGCTTGGACATCTTTGTGACCGGCTTTGGAACCGGTGGCAGTTTGAACGGGATCGCAAGGGCGTTGCGCCTCGGCAGCCCTCAAACCCGGATTGTCGTGGCTGAGCCTGAGAACTCCCAGATCCTCGGCAGTGGCATCGCCCAAGTGCGCCATCCCGATGGGTCCGCCGCGCGCAGCCATCCCGACGCACGCGCCCATCCTGTCCAGGGGTGGTCGCCCGATTTCATTCCCAAGCTTGCGGGTGACGCGATGGACGCGGAGCGTGTGGACGCGTTCGAGCCCGTGACGGGAACCGACGCGATTGAGACGAGCCGCCGCCTCGCCACGGAAGAGGGCATCTTCTGCGGCATCAGCGGTGGGGCGACGGTCGCATCTGCGCTGGCACTGGCGCACACCGCGACACCCGGCACCCGAGTTCTCGCCATGATCCCTGACACTGGTGAGAGATACCTGTCGACGCCGCTCTTTGATCACGTCGACACGGCGATGTCTGAGGCAGAGCGGGGGATTGCCGCGACGCTTCCCAAGCGCAAACCGGCTCCGGCCGGGCCGAAAGACCCCCCCGTCATCGCCCCCGAGGCACGCGCCTTTGTTTTGAGAACGATCGAGGATCCCTCCGAGCCGATCGTGATGTTTGGTTTCGAATGGTGCGAGTTCTGTTGGTCGGTGCGGCGCCTGTTTCAGGATGCGGGCATCCCGTTCAAATCGATTGATGTCGATGGGCGGGAGCACCGGGAGAACGACCGCGGTGGTGAAATCCTGCGGGCCTTGTTCGACCACACTGGCCTGCGGACGGTGCCGCAGGTGTTCGCGGGCGGCGCACTCATCGGTGGCGCCACCGACGTCCTGAAGGAGGCTGAGCGCGGCGCGCTGCAATCGCGTCTGGCAGCGCTCGATTGCTCAATCTCGCCCCGAAAGACCAAGAACCCGATGCTCTACTTGCCGGCTTGGGCCGCCCAGCCGAGCGATGAGAGCGAGACGAACCAATGATGCTCGAAGCCCCACAAGCCCGTCTCGACCACTCTGTCTTGGACCGCCCGATCTGGGCGGCCCTCACATCCCGGCAATCGCATCTGGCGCTCACCTGCGGAGGCGCGCGCATGTTCGATCCCGCGTTCAGCCATTTCGGGTGCGAAGGCCCCATCGGCCAGGAAGATGCCATAGGCTTCACGAGGCTTGCGCGCCGGGCACGGGACGGGCTGACCGCCATGCAGGCCGATCCCATCGATGACAGGACCGAGCTCCACTGCTCGGTCAGGACGATGGGTCTGCAGATGGTTTGGACTGCAGCGAAGCGACCTGACCTCGCCTGCGGCACGCCCCTGGTTCTAGGACCCAACGACGCGGCCGCAATGCAGGCGCTCGTCACTCTGACCGAGCCAGGCCCGTTTCGACCCCAGACCCACAGATTGGGCACCTATCTCGGGATAAAGCGCGATGGCCGCCTCGTCGCGATGGCCGGCGAACGTCTAAAGCCCTCGGGCTACACCGAGATCAGCGCCGTCTGCGTCCACCCCGAGTGTCGTGGACAGTCCTTGGCGCGAACGCTGGTCGCAGAGCTCGTACGGCGCATCCTCCGGCGCAGCGAAGTGCCGTTCCTGCATTTGTACGAGACCAACACACCCGCGCTAACCCTCTACGAAAGCATGGGTTTTGAGCAGAGACGCCGCGTCCACATCGTCACGTTCACCGCGACGACCGCGGCCCATGCCCAATCCGGTTCCAAAGACTGAGCCGGAAGCGCATCTGCATGAGATCCTCCACGACGGAGCCGCACCACTCAATGAAGTCACCACCAGACCGGGCCGTCCTCATTTTGCACAAGACGCTCCAACAGCGGCCACCCACGCCGCGCCGCGTGCAAGCCTGCGCTGACGGGGCAAGCAACGTGCAGGTTCGGCTTCCAACCCGGACAGGCGCCCCGGGCCGAGCCCCCCTGCACACATGGAGGCTCAAACTCGCCTCGGCCATAGACCGAAGGGCACTTCGAAGCGCTAGAACGAACGCCACTGGCGGCGCCTGCGCCGGACAGGGACGGCTCGACCGGGTTACTGACAAGCACGCCCGATGCTACTCTGGAGACGAGCTCAAGTTGTTCGGCGACCTGCGCGAGGTTGGAAAGCTGACACGGACCTCGACCGAACACTGTCTCAACGGATGCCTGCAGGAGGACTTCACTGTCCGAGGTCCGCCGCCCAAAGCCGACAGATGATGCGGGCGCCCAGCCGAAGCCACCTTTGGCTTAGCGCAGAGAGCACGTCGCCCCGTGGCCCGATCAACAGCTATGCTCTCGCTTGAAGGATGCTCGCCCATGGCTCGTGACGCCGAATTCCAGTTGGACCGCTTCGCACGTATCCCGGCCAAGCACGCATTGTTCTACACCCGGACACTGAACGCTCCGATCGAGACCGTATGGCCGTTCCTCACCACATGTGACGGCCTGTCGGACTGGTGGATCGCTCCGGTGACGACATTCGAACTG
This sequence comes from Pseudomonadota bacterium, assembly GCA_038749815.1. Classification (GTDB taxonomy): domain Bacteria; phylum Pseudomonadota; class Alphaproteobacteria; order Rhodobacterales; family Rhodobacteraceae; genus Algicella. The sequence continues at coordinate 30,321 of JBCDHQ010000003.1, forward strand.
CGTCCCGGCGGGGCATTCGTCCACCATTGGACCAACACGGTTCGAGACGTGAAGCACCATCGCTTCATCGACATAGAGGAACCAGCGGGGCGCTACGCAGGCACGGGCGGCATGCGCTTTGAAGTGTCCGAAGCGCCCGAGGGCCAGACAACCTTCTCGCTTCTCACCACCTTCGGGCCGGATGTCGCTGCCACAGGGGACGCGCCACAACCGCACGGTCCCGGCACCGCTTGGCCGGACGTCGCAGCGGGCTGGCACAGCACCGCTGACGCGTTGGAGCGCATTTTTCTCGACAAGAACCTGCCAACCCACAGTGAAGCAGAGCTTCTCACCTACTACAGGTCGTTTCTCGCACATCAGTTTCGCTTGATCGATATGGTTCGCCGAACCTGAATATTGCGCGCCGGACCGACAAACGCACTTGATCGGCTAAACTCCTGGCTTTGTACAGAAGAAAGTTGGCTCTAGTCCATAAGTCTACTTTCGTTGCCGCTTTCTGTTGACCACAAAGATCAAAAAAAGGCACAGTGTCACCCTGCTTGGGAACCTCTGCTGCCGAACATTGGGTCCACTACAAAGCATTTTGGGAAGCTGGGCTTTCGCCTGCAGAGGCTCGCGCCGCAATACAACAAGCAGACCTCTATTTCGAGAACTTGGGAATGAAAAGGTCCCCAGTTACCAGGTGACCACGCAATCGCGGGTTCCTAGAGTGCGTGAAAACTCTAAGATGTCGAGAACAACAAGCCTGCTATCCAAAGGCTTGTCGAAAAAACGCTCGCCCGCCGAACCCTCCATGTCCGCGCCCATCGCCAGGAGATCAACTTCGCATCTCTCCGGCCAACAAGGCGAACCATAGTGCTGAGCCAATACCGGCCCGCGCCCCGCGAGGCCGGCCCCAAAGATCCAAGAACATCCTAAGACCGATCCACGCACCAACGCTGTGGAGAGCCAGCCGCTGTCCGGCTTTGGCCGGTTGCGAAGGTCCATGGACACCGCCTGGGGCACGAGCCGAGCGCGATCGCCTGCGTGCCAGTCTCGATCCAGCCGTTCCGCCGCGACATCTTTTCGGTGCTGCAGACGAAGGCAGTCGGCGCGCGGGAAGCCGCGCTCAATCGCCTTGGACCGGTGGAGCTTGCCCGAAAGGAGAACGCCAGCGGCGGACACTTCAGGGATCGACATGAAGGACAGGTCCGAGCCGCCGGTCTCGAAAGTGAGTGTCTCGTGCTACACGAGAACCGTCGGGCCGCCCTCGGCGAGCGGTCTGCGCCGCAGGTCGCGCTGCGCCAGCTCGGCAGCGAGGCCGCGCGCGTTCCGCCCGATGAGCCGCATACCCGCAACCTCCTCCGCCCGGAGGCCGGGGTCGAGGGTCTCAGGCCGGACCGCGCAGTGCAGAATGTCGGCTACTCGTCGAGCGAGTGGGCCGGCAGCGGGGTGTCGCACACGGCGTGAGTGCTCGGCACGATCAGGAAGGACATGCCGAGCCGGTCTCGACTTTCGCACACCACAGAACCTCAGTCCGGCCGCGCTCGGAGATCACCAGATCCGGGCCGTCGCCGACGCTCGACTTCGCCAAGCGGGTTCCGTTGAGCTGGAACACCGGGCGGGTCCCACTCGGATGCGTGTAAACCACGTGACGGATATCCCGTCACACCCCCGGGCGTCGGGCGATCATGTGGCACGCGGTCCCCGGGCACGCCAAGCGGACGCCCCGGAACAGCGGCCGCGCCTCCGCCAATTTCCGGGGTTGGCGTCACGCTTCCATGAAGTTGGGCCGCGCGTAGCGAAGAAGTCACGAACCGCGGCAACCCTGACGCCGGATCGGGGGACGCATGCTCCATGCCTTTCAGAACCAGGGGGTGTTCCGCAGGGGCAACCTCCACTGCCACTCGACGGCGTCGGGCGCGGATCTGAGCCCGGAGCGGGTCTGCGCCTTCTACCGCGGCCACGGCTACGACTTCATCTGCCTCAGCGACCATTTCCTGGAGCGCTGGGACTTCCCCATCACCGACACGCGGCCGTTCCGAACCGAGACCTTCACGACGCTGCTCGGCGCCGAGATCCACGCGCCGGCAGTCAAGACCGGCAAGATCTGGCACATCGTGGCAGCCGGCCTGCCGCTCGACTTCGCGCCCACCGGGGCCGAGGAGACCGGGCCGGAGCTCGCCGCCCGGGCCGCCGCCACCGGGGCCTTCATCGAGCTCCCGCACCCGTCGGCCTATCACCTCTTTCTCGAGGACGCGCTCACCATCGAGACGGTGCATGCGGTCGAGGTCTACAACACCATCTGCGACCGCATCCTCGGGCGGGGCGGCGGCGAATACCTCCTCGACCAGATGCTCTGGTCCGGCCGGCGCGTCGGCGCCGTCGCCGTCGACGATGCGCACCGCTACCGGACCGACGTCCTCGGCGGCTGGGTGATGCTCAAGACCGAGGCGCTGACGCCCGAGGCGCTCCTGACGGCGCTGAAAGCCGGCGCCTACTACGCCAGCACGGGCCCCGAGATCCATCACATCGAACATGTGGCGGGCGGGCTCTCGATTGAGTGCAGCCCGTGCACCGGCGCCTACCTCGTCGGCCCCGGCTTCGCCAACGAGACCGTCTGGGGCACCGCGCCCTTCACCCGCGTGCGCCGGCCCCTCGAGAGGTTCGAGGGCACCTGGGCGCGGCTCATCCTGCGCGATGCGGCAGGCCGCGCCGCCTACACCAACCCGCTTTTTCTCGACACCTGACAGGGGGATCCGATGACCAGCCACTTCATGCGCACCGCCGCGACGGCCGCGCTTCTCTTCGCCGGGGGCGCCGTTCTCGCCCAGGAGATCACCATCGGCGTGCCGTCGCACCGCCAGCAGTTCGACCCGTCGATCGACGCCTCGAACGCGGGCGGCCAATTCTCCTACGCCATCTTCGACACGCTGATCGAGCGCGACGCCTTCAACGCCGGCGTGTTCCTTCCGGGCCTCGCCACCGAGTGGGAGATGGTTGAGCCGACGATCATGGAGCTGAAGCTCCGCGAGGGCGTGACCTTCCACAACGGCGACACCTTCGACGCCGAGGACGTGGCGGCGACGCTGAACCCGATCTTCGAGCAGACCTGGGCGCGCACCGCCGTGACCTTCGGCCGCTTCTTCTACAACTTCGAGCGGGTCGAGATCGTCGATCCGATGACGGTCCGCATCCATACGCGCAAACCCGATCCGCTGATCGAGACGCTGCTGTCGGCGCGGAACGCGGCCATGAAGTCGAAGACCCGGATGGATGAGGTCGGCCTCGACGACTACGGCCTCATGCCCGTCGGCGCCGGCCCCTACAAGGTCACGGCGTTCGAGCCGAACCAGTCGATCGAGCTCGAGCGCTTCGAGGACTACTGGGGCGAGCCCGCGCCGCTCGAGAAAGTGACCTTCCTCCGCATCCCCGAAGTGTCGAACCGGATCACCGCGCTCGTCACCGGCGAGGTTGACATGGTCTCGGAGCTGCCGCCCGACCAGATGCCGCTCATCGATGGCGAGGACGGGCTGAAGCGCGTCGACGTGACCTGGGACATGTTCCACGTGCTGGTCTTCAACCAGTCCCACCCGGTGATGGCCGACCAGAAGCTGCGCCAGGCGCTGAAGCTCGCCATCGACCTCGACACGATCAACGAGGGCCTCTGGAAAGGCCGCGGCATCTCGGGCTCGTCGGGCCACCAGTTCCCCGCTTACGGCGAGATGTACACCGAGGGCCTGACGGTCTCGCCCTTCGATCCGGAGCGGGCAAAAGAATTGCTGGCCGCCTCGAGCTATGACGGCGAAGCGATCGATGTGACGCTCTTCCCGCATTACTACCTCTACGGCCCGCTCGCCGGCCAGGCGATTGCCGAGCAGTGGCAGGAGATCGGCGTCAACGTCGAGCTGAACATGGTCGACACCGGCTCGATCCCGCCCGGCGAAGAGCTGATGGTCCGCCCCTGGTCGAACCCGATGTACTACAACGACATCATGGGCGGCATGGACACGTCGTGGTCCGACACCTCCTGGGTGACCAAGCGCGGCTTCTTCGACCCGTCCCTCGATCCGCGCTGGAGCGCGCTTTACGAGACCGCGCGCTTCAGCCTCGATCAGTCGGAGCGCAAGGCCGCCTATGAGGAGCTGATGAAGGTCGGCGAGGAGATGGCCGGCTGGGTCCTCCTCTACCAACCGGCCGACAGCTACGCGATGCGCGACTGCATCGACTACACCGTGCCCTCGGCGCTCCGCCCGCTGATGCTGGCGATCCGCGCGGGCCAGATCGACGTCGACCGCTGCGAGTGACCCAAGTGGGGGGCCGCACGGCCCCCCGCCTTTCAACAGGAGAGAGAGATGAAGAAGCTGGCCATCTCGGCCCTCGCCCTCATGATGGCGCTGCCCGCCGCGGCCGAGGACATCACCATCGGCGTCGCCTCGCACCGGAACGCGCTCGACATCCGCCGCGACACCTCGAACGCGGCGACCGGCGTGTTCTACGCGATCTACGAGTCGCTGATCGAGCGCGACCCGTTCACGCCGGGGCGATTCATCCCCGGCCTCGCCACCGAGTGGGAGATGATCGACGACACCACGATGGAGCTGAAGCTCCGCGAGGGCGTCACCTTCCACAACGGCGACACCATGGACGCCTATGACGTCGAGGCCTCGCTCGACCCGATCTTCAAGCTCGAGAACCCGCGCTACCGGAACCCGCACGGCAAGCTCTTCTACAACTTCGAAGACGTCGAGGTGGTGGACGACATGACCGTCCGCATCCACGCCAAGCGCCCCGACGTGCTGATCGAGACGCTGCTCTCGTCGCGGAACGCCGGCATCCGCAGCCTCGATCAGATCAACGACGGCAATGAGGACCAGCACGGCCTGATGCCGATCGGCGCCGGCCCCTACAAGGTCGTGTCGTTCGAGCCGGGCTCCAGCCTCGTCGTCGAGCGCTTCGACGACTACTGGGGCGAGCCTGCGCCCTTCGACACGGTGACCTTCCTGCGCATCCCCGAGGTCTCGAACCGGATCACGGCGCTCGTCAACGGCGAGGTCGACATCGTCTCGGAGATCCCCCCGGACCAGTACCCGCTGATCGACGCGGAGGAGAGCCTCAAGCGCATCGAGGTCGCTTACCCGATGTACCACGTCTGGCTCTTCAACAACTCCCACCCGGTATCGTCGGACGTGAAGCTCCGCCAGGCGCTCTCGATGGCGATCGACTATGACGGGCTGGCCGAGGGTCTCTGGCGCGGCCAAGGCGTCGCCTCCGCCTCCTGGCAGGTCCCGCAGGTGGGCGAGACCTATGTCGAGGGCCTCGACATCTTCGAGTACAACCCCGAGCGGGCGAAGGAGCTGATCGCGGAGTCGAACTATAACGGCGAGGTGATCGAGGTCGCGATCTACCCCAACTACTACCTCTACGGCACGCTCGCCGCGCAGGCGGTGCAGGAGATGTGGGCCGAGGTCGGCGTCACCATGGAGATCAAGATGGTCGAAGTGGGCGGCCGGACGCTCGACACCGACCCCGAGACCATGGTCCGCAACTGGTCGATCCCGATGTACTACTCCGACATCATGGGCGTGATGGACACCTCGCTCTCCGAGAGCTCCTGGTCGGTCTCGCGCGGCTATTTCGACCCCTATGCCGATCCGCGGTGGCTCGAGCACTACGAGGGCGCGCGCTTCGGTCAGACGGTCGAGGAACGCCAGGAGGCCTTCACCAAGCTCCACGAGGTCTTCACCGACATCGCGCCGGTGATCCCGCTCTACCAGCCGGCGGACAGCTACGCGATGCGCGCGGATATCGACTTCGAGATCCCGGCCTCGCTCCGGCCGTTCACCGCGCCGATCCGCGCGGGCCAGATCTCGACCGGCCCGACGAACTGAGGACATGCGGGCGGGCCACCGGCCCGCCCGCCCATGAGGGGCACGCATGGGCAGCTTCGTACTCGGTCGCACAACGAACGCGCTGATCACTGTCATCCTGATCCTGGTGTTCGTCTTTGTCGGCGCCCGGATCGGCGGCGACCCGATCTCGGTCATGTTCCCCGACGGGATCGACGCCGAGACCCAGGCGGCGATCGAGGCCCAACTTGGCCTCGATCAGCCGATCCCCGTGCAGTTCGTCTACTACGTCCGCGATCTCCTTCAGGGCGACTTCGGCAACTCGATCCATTCCCGTCGCCCGGTCTTGGAGATGTATGCCGACCGGCTGCCGGCGACGCTGACGCTTGCGGCGCTGGCCTTCGCGCTCTCCGTCGTGATGGGGATCGGGCTCGGCCTGATCGGGGCGCTCCGGCGCGACCACGCCTCGGGCCGGTTCGCGATGACGCTGGCGTTTCTCGGCTACTCGATCCCGCATTTCGTGCTGGCGATCCTGCTGATCTTCCTCTTCGGCTACGTCCTGCGCCTCCTGCCCACGGTCGGCAACGCGACGCCCTACCACTTCATTCTGCCGGCCTTCGTGCTCGCCGCGGGCCTGACGGCGGCCATCGCGCGCTACACACGCTCCGTCCTTCTCGATGTGCTCTCCGAAGACTATGTCCGGACCGCGCGCTCGAAGGGGCTCCGGGACCGGATGGTCAACCTCAAGCACGCGCTCCCGAACGCCATGATCCCCGTCGTGACCGTGCTCGGCCTGCAGCTCACGGGCCTCGTCTCGGGCTCCCTCATCGTGGAGGAGGTCTTCGCGTTCCGGGGCGTCGGACAGCTCCTGGTGGGCTCGGTGCGGGAGGCCGACTACCCCGTGCTCCAATGCGGCGTGATCTTCTTCGGGATCGCAGTGGTGCTGATCAATCTCGGCGTCGACATCCTCTGCGCCGTCCTCGACCCCCGCATCCGGGTGGGAGGCTGAGATGACCGACGCCACCCACTCCGCCGCGCCCGCGGCGCACGACCAGAGGGGCGAGCATCGCTTCTGGCGCACGCTGCGCGCGGCACCCCTCAGCGTCAAGATCTGTCTCGTGGGGATGCTCGCGGTCTTTGCGGTCGCGATCTTCGCGCCCTGGATCGCGCCCTACGATCCCAACAAGACCAGCATCCTGAACTCGCTGAAGGCGCCGTCCTGGATCCCGGGCGGCGATCCCGACTATCTTCTCGGGACCGACAAGCTCGGCCGCGACATGCTCTCGCGGCTGATCTACGGGCTCCGGGTCAGTGTCGGGCTCTCGGTCCTCGGCGTCGTCATCGGCGGGATCATCGGCACGGCGCTCGGCATGCTGGCGGGCTTTGTCGGCGGGTTCTGGGACCGGGTGGTCTCGACCATGGTCGACGTCCAGATCGCGATCCCGTTCCTGCTGATGACGCTCGTCGCCATCGCCGCCCTCGGCACTGAGATGTGGGTCCTGATCGCGCTTCTCGGCATCGCGGGGTGGGAGACCTATGCCCGCGTCGTCCGGGCCCAAGTCATCGCCATCCGCGCCCGCCCCTTCGTCGAGGCCGCCTACGCCGCAGGCGCCAGCCACATGCGAGTCGCCGTCCGCGACGTCCTGCCGAACCTCGTGGCGATCCTGACCGTCCTCTTCACGCTCAACTTCCCGGCCATCCTCCTCCTCGAGGCGTCGCTCTCCTTCCTCGGCCTCGGCGTCCAGCCGCCGACGCCCTCGCTCGGCCGGATGGTGGGCGACAACCGCAACGACCTGGCGCTCGCCTGGTGGACGGCGCTGACCCCGGTGATCCTGATCCTGATCGTGACGCTGATGATCCAGCTCATCGGCGACTGGCTGCGCGACGTCTTCGACGTCCGCCTCCGCGAGGGGCGCCGGCGATGAGCCCGCTCCTCTCGGTCGAGGGCCTCCGCGTCGGCTTCGGCCCCACCGTCGCCGTCCACGACATGAGCTTCGAGATCGCCCCGGGCGAGGTCGTGGCCCTCGTCGGCGAGAGCGGGTCGGGCAAGTCCGTCACCGCCCTCAGCATCATGCGCCTCGTGGAGTACGGCGGCGGGCGCATCCTCGGCGGTCGGATCGGGTTCGACAGCGGCGACGGTCTGGTCGACCTGGCGGCGCGCCCGGCCGGCGAGATGGCCCGCTTCCGCGGCAACGCCATGGCGATGATCTTCCAGGAGCCGATGACCTCGCTCAACCCGATCTACACGGTCGGCGAGCAGATCATGGAGCCCCTCCGGCTCCACCGCGGCGCGAGCGCTGCGGAGGCGCGGAGCCGCGCCGTCGACCTCCTCGACCGCATGCGCCTCCCCGACGCCGAGCAGCAGATGGGCCGCTACCCCCACGAGCTCTCGGGCGGGCAGCGTCAGCGGGTGATGCTCGCCATGGCCCTCGCCTGCGCGCCGCGGCTCCTCATCGCCGACGAGCCGACGACCGCGCTCGACGTCACCATCCAGGCCCAGATCCTCGACCTCCTCCGCGAGCTCAAATCCGAGATCGGTGCCGCGCTTCTCTTCATCACCCACGACATGGCCGTCGTCGCCGAGATCGCGGACCGCGTCGTCGTGATGCGGGGCGGCGAGAAGATGGAGGAGGCGCCGGTCGCCCAAATCTTCGCCGCACCCCGCCACCCCTACACCCAGGCCCTCCTCGCCGCGGCCCCCCGCCTCGGCGCGCTGGCAGGCACCGAGGGCCCGCGCCGCTTCGCCGAGGCGGACGCGCCCGACCGCAGCCACCCAGCCCCGACCGTGCCCCTCTTGGAGGTCCGCGACCTCGTGACCCGCTTGCCCGTCCGCTCGGGCCTCTTCCGGCGCAAAACGGGCGAAGTGCATGCGGTCGACATGGTCAGCCTCGACATCCACGCCGGCGAGACGCTGGCCATCGTCGGCGAAAGCGGCTCGGGCAAGTCGACGCTCGCCCGCTCGATCCTGCGCCTGGTCGAGCCCACGGCGGGCAGCGTGCGCCTCCGCGACACCGAGATCACGGCGCTCGACCCCGTCGCGCTGCGCCGGACGCGCGCAAAGATGCAGGTCGTCTTCCAGGACCCCTACGCCTCGATGAACCCGCGGCGCCAGGTCTACGACCAGATCGCCGATCCCGCCCGGATCAACGGCGCGCCGGACGAGGCCGCGCTCCGCGACCGGATCGAGACGCTGATCCGGCAGGTCGACCTGCCACCCGACTGCCTTGAGCGGTATCCGCACGAGATCTCGGGCGGTCAGCGGCAGCGGCTCTGCATCGCCCGGGCGCTGATCCTCTCCCCCGACCTGATCATTGCCGACGAGCCCGTCTCCGCCCTCGATGTCTCGGTCCAGGCGCAGGTCGTCGATCTCCTGATCGAGCTTCAGGAGAGCCTGAAGATCGCCTTCCTCTTCATCAGCCACGACATGGCGATCGTGGAGCGGGTGGCCCACCGGATCGCCGTGATGCGGCGCGGACGCATCGTGGAACACGGGCCCCGAGGGGATGTCCTCCAAGCCCCGCGCCACCCCTACACGCGAGACCTCCTCGCCGCCGTGCCCGTCGCCGATCCGAGCCAGGCCGGCCGGCCAAAGCCGCGCCGCGAGGCCACACTGAGCGCGAGCACGGTCCGCCCGCTCGGCACTCCATCGCAACCGGCGACGTACCTCTCGGTTGGACAGAGCCACTTCGTCGAAGCCGAGACAGACACCGTCGCGCCACCTCTCCCGTGACCGACGCGCCAGCCCGTCGCCAGACGCCACGTGCCGCTGTTGAAACGGCTTCCCTGAACCTTGCCGACCTACGACCCAATCGGATCCAGGGCACGAGGCCAAGAAGGTTCCGCCCCGGCACGGATCACTGATATTGGCCCAAGTCCTTGGATCAATGTGAGTGATCCGTGGCGACGTGGCGCTCCAGTCCGTCGATCACCTGGCGCGACAAAGATACGCCACCAGGCGAGACCTTTGGCCGATGGCACACGCATCCACACATCTCTCCGGAAGGCTCCATTTGCGTCGCCGGTGCCATGGTCCAGAGGTCTGCGATGCGCAGGTCCCAACCCGTGTCGCCTCTTGCCAGCACATGCGGCCAGCCACTGGACCCGGGTGGCGTGGCCTGGCGCCCCAAGCCGCAGGCAGGTCCAGGGATCGTGGGCCGGTGCGGCCGGATCACGACCCTCGGGGCCCGAGTGCCGTCGGACGAACCCTCGCTCTAAGCCGCCCAGGTCGTGACCTTGTACCGTGCCCGCGGTGAGTGCCGGTGGTGCCAGAGCGACCTGGTCGCGATCCCAAATGAGAGGGCCACCTGCCCCACTCAACCCAGACGATCGCCATGCACCAGCATCACCGGCGACAGGCAGACGTGCGGACCAAGCCACTTTCAATATGTGCGTTGCAACCTTCAGTGAAGCTCTAGTGGGCTGGTCTCAGCACACCTCAACACGACACCGGGTGTGCACCTCAGGGCTTGCTCGACCGCGCAGCTCATTGCTCCGGGTCTCCGGTCAGCAGGCGCGCGCACACCCCCCGGGATCGCGGGACCTTGGCTGGTGGGGCGGCAGACCGAAGCAAGGGCCGCCTTCGGAGCAGCAGCAAGCGCTCGGGCTCGCCACGACGCCGCCTTAGGCCACCCACGTTGGGTGGCAGAGACCGAGAGCGGACCGACCGACAGGGCGATCCGCGCCTGTCCCATCCGGGCCAACGTAGGAGGGCGAGGTGCCACGTGCCAGGGTCATCCGCGGCAGCGAGAGTCAGCCATGACCTGCGTTGAGGGGGATGGTTGGAACCATCGCCCAAAGCGCTCCGGAGGAGCCGCTTAGGTCGGGTCCTCAGCGACGCAGTCGACGACGACTTGGCGGAACCAGGTGAAGAGCGGTGCGCGGTCGACGCCCCGGCCCCACACCAGCTTTGCTTCGACAGTCGGAACGTGAAAGGGCAGCTCGAACAGGTTCAACGGCAACACGTCCTGCGCTTTGAGCGCCAACCGACGCGGCAGCACGGCGATCAAGTCGGTCTCCGCGATCAGGTGCGGCAGAGATGCAAAACCCGCAACGCTCGCCACCACGGATCTCTTGCGGTCAATGCGGTCGAGCGCGTCGTCGACCACACCGCGCCCATCGGGACGATGCGAAATCAGAGCGTGGCGGCAGGACAAAAACCCCTCAAGGGTCAGTTCGGTGGAGACGACCGGATGACCGCGACGCGCAATGCAGACAAAGGGCTCGACGAAAAGCGTCTGAGAGCCAAAGCGCTTCGGGACCTCGCTGGCCGCGCCGATCGCGACATCCGCCGCGCCGGCATCGAGCACGGAGGCGAACTCATCGCGCACCGCCCCCCGCGTGAACAGACGGACCCCTGGCGCTTGCCGGTCCAATTCCCGGATGATCTTGGGAAGGAACGCCAGCTCAATGAAATCATTCGTCAGAAGCGTGATTTCGGCACTCGCGGTCTGGGGATGGAACGACGCGCCGACGGTCACGGCGCTCTCAGCGGCAGCGAGGGCGGCCTTGACGTACTCGGCCGCCTCATTGGCCTTGGCCGTGGGCACCATGCCGTCCGGGGTTCGCACAAAGAGCTCATCCTCGAAGAGGACCCGCAACCGCGCAAGCGCGTTGCTCATGGAGGATTGGGCAAGCCCCATGCGTTCGCCGGCTTTGGTCACGCTCCGCTCGGTCATCATCGTGTCGAAGACGATCAGGAGGTTCAGATCGAAGGATTGCATATTTCTCATAGCGATAATGCTTATAGAGAGAATCCATTTGAGCAATGGCGTGACCTTGGCATACCTGAACGCAGGCGGAGCGCAGGGGGCGGTCATGGTCGGGAATGCAGCGTCGGTGTCGCGCCGGGATCTGGCCAGACTGGCCGTCGGCGCGGGGGTTGTGACCGCCGCCTTTGCCACCACCGGCCGGGTCGCCCGGGCCGATGCGCATGCCACGACGCCTGCGCGCGGCATCGTCACGACGCACCGGCTTGGGGCCGTGACGCTCCACAACTATGTGGCGCCCGAGGCATCCTCCTGGGTCAACACCCATGTGATCGAAACGGCCAACGAGCTGCACGTCATCGACACGCAGATGATCCAAGGCTTCGCGGCCGAGGCGCGCGCCTTCGTCGACAGCCTCGGCAAGCCGATCAGACGGGTCTACCTCTCGCATGCGCACCACGACCATCTGTTCGGTGCCACACAGTTTGCCGATGCCGACTTCGTCACCTCCGACGCGGTCCTGGAGGAGGCGAACGGGTTTCTCGACAGCGGCGGGTACGCGCAGCGCAAGTCGAGGCTCGGCGACACGACGGCGGTCAGGATGCCGGATGGCGGGCTTGCGACCGGCACAACGACCTGGGACGGCGTTGAGATCGTCATTTCCGAAGTGACCGATTGCGAAGCCAAAAGCGCGCTGCTCTTCCATGTGCCCGAGGCGGGGTTGATGATTGCGCAAGACTTGCTCTACGCGAGCGTCCACGCCTTCCCGACCGGCAATCACCCGAACTGGATCGCAGCGCTCAGGACGCTCGGCGCCACTGAGGGCTTGCGTGTGGTGGGGGCCGGGCACGGTCTGCCCGCGGCGCCCGGCGCGATCGACGATGCCATTGCCTACCTGACCTTCCGCGAAGAGGTGATCGGCGCCAGCGCCGACGCCGACAGCGCAATCGCAGCGATCGACGCGGCCTATCCGGCGTACGGGGCGAAGACACTTCTGTCCTTCGTTCGACTGCGCTTCTGAACGCGGCAGCCCCGGTCGGACACCTGGCGCTTTCGAGGGCCGGGTGATTCGCGCTGCAATGATCAAAATTCAACACCAGATGCGCGCTAAAGATACATCGGCAGAATTACGCCACCCCACAGAAGACAAGTGATTTCGCTTTGTCAGAATTCGACAACACCCGATACCGTCAAATAAAGAATCGCCCATTTTACATAGTTAAACTGTCAGGTGATTGACGCGGCCCAACCGGAGGTCTGTTCGATGTATATCGAAAAAGATGGTGTTGTGGTAATCGAAGCTGAGTCTGCAGAAAATATTTCAGATTCATGGAGGACCGCCGCCACAAGCAGGGAGTCCGGTGCCATTGACGCTCCATCGCAAGCATCTGGCGGCGATTTCATTGTTTGGGAGGGGGACGACTTTTACAGTGAGCCGGGAAACGGCGTCATCACCTACGAGGTGCACATCACAACGCCCGGTGTGTACCAGTTTGAATGGCGAAGCCAGGTCGGCAACGGCACCAACACGACCGAGCACAACGACACTTGGTTGCGGATCAACGGCGACCAGTTCTACGGCTACGAAGCCTCCACCGACACCTATGTGCGTCCGCCGAGCGCTGCCCCTGGCACCTATCCGGACGGCGCCGCCGAGGCGCATGGCGGGTGGAACGACGGAGGCTGGTTCAAGGTGTTTTCGTCCAAGCAGGATTGGACCTGGTCCACCAAAACGAATGACGGAAGCTACCACGACATCTTTGTCGCGTTCGACGAGCCGGGTGTGTACGAGATTGAGATCGCCGCGCGATCATCGTCCCATGTGATTGACCGCCTGGTCCTCCATCATGTCGACCACGCGGGCGATCCCCACGATTTGAACCTGCCGGTGTCCGAATGGGTCGATCCCGAGGGAGCGGAGCCGGGGCTGCCCGACACGGTCGCGGTCTACCTGATCGATGCCGCAACCGATGCGCGGGTGGCCGACATCCGGGATGGCGGCAACATCGACCTGTCGAAAGTCGAGAGCGGTCAGTACGCGATTGAAGTCGTGCCCGGAGGGGCCGCGAATGTCGGCTCCGTCGCGCTCAGCCTCAACGGCGCCGCGCCGCGGGTGGAGAATGGCGCACCCTATGCCCTTTTCGGAGATCTGGGCGGAGATTTTGTCGGCGGGACGTTGACCGCCGGCGCCCACGACCTCTCCGTCACGCTCTATGCGGGGGCCAACGGGACGGGAGCGTCCACGACGCTCGACCTGAGCTTCGACGCCCAAGAGACGGGCGGCGGGGATGAGACGCTTGCCCTCTATTTCATCGATCCGCTGACCGGTAAGCGCGTGGGCGAGATCTCCGAGGGCGGGACCCTCTCGGCGGAGCGCCTCAGCGCCGGTTTGTTCAGCATCGAAGCCGATCCGGGGCAGAGCGCCGGATCCGTCAAGCTGACATGGTCGAACGGCCCGGCGCGGATTGAGAACATCGCACCCTACGCTCTCTTCGGTGACACGGACGGGGCCTACGGCGGCGGTCTCGTTGTGGCCGGCGATCAGTCCGTCACCGTTGAGGTCTATGCGGGAGGCGGCGCCAGCGGCGCCCTGCTGGCGTCGGAGACCATCGCCTTCACAGTCGATGACACGTCCCCAGCACCCGCTCCGGACACCGGGGACGTTTCGGTCTTTCTCTTCGATGCTGCGGTCAATTCCCGCGCGGCTGAGATTGAGGATGGCGACCACTTCACGGCCGACATCCTCTACCGCGACACGTTCAGTCTGGCCGTCGAGACGACGCGAACGGATGTCCGCTCAGCCCGGCTGACCTGGCTCGACGAAGAGGGACGGATCCTTCACCAAGAAGTGGAAAGCACGGAGCCCTACACGCTTTTTGGCGACAGCAATGGTCAAGTGATCGATGAGGGTTTGGCCATTCTGATCGGCGATCAATCGTTGCGCGTTGAGCTCTTCACCGGCGCAAACGCAACGGGCCAGAAGGTCGTCGATCAGACCACCAGCTTCACGATGGGCGAAGCTCTGCCAAACCCGGTCAAGCCGGATCCGCAGATCGATCTCAACGGCCTTGCGGCCCAGGCGGATCGCGTCATCTTCGACTATGACGGCAACCAGGGCGACCCCGACGACATCGCGGCAATGCCGATCGTCGCGCTGATGGCCAAGGCGGCCGGCATCACCGACAAGACCACGTTCCTCTATGGAAACTCCGGGATTGTCGCGGGCAATGCCTCCAACGATCTGCTGCCGCTGCTCGAACAGTCTGCCGAGTTCTCGCGCAGCCTCGGCATCGACGCCTATTCCTACCAGGACGACATCGACGGAACCATCGACCGCCTGATCAACATGATCGAGAGCGGCGACGACATCCTGCTGATCGAGGCTGGCAGGCTCGACGGCATCTACGCCGCGCTGTCGGCCGTCGATCCGATCTACCACCAGAACGTGACGATGCTGAGCCACTCAATCTGGAATGAGAACGGCAGCACGCCCACCTGGTCCGATATGGAGGCGGAGTTCGAGGACGTCACCTTCGTTCGGATCGCCGATCAGAACAACGGCCCCTACAACACCGAGGGGTTTCGGAACGAAGACTGGCAGTGGATGGACGGGTCCGACGATCCGTGGGTGCAAGAGGCCCGCGATCTGATGGAACTGGCCGGCCCTGACAAAGTGAACGATCCCTCCGATGCCGGGATGCTCTACTACGCGCTGACGGGCGACGAACATGGCACGGCGCTCGATGTCCAAGCGTTGATCGACGGATCGGCGGTCTACGACGATCCCGTGACCGCCGCTGGCGACGATGGGCGCAGCCCCACAGGCGCTCCGCCCAGCCCACCCACCGGCACAACCGGAGCCTTTGTCGAACGCAACGGCCTCCTGATCATCGAAGCGGAATCGGGCGGCACCCCGGTCGGGTGGGAGGACGCCGCGTCCTCCAGCACATCCGGGTCGATCAACAGCCCGGGCCAGGCAACGGGCGGCGATTTCATCGTCTGGGAGGGCGACAACCACTACGACGATCCCACCAACGGCGTGATCACCTACCAGATCGAGATCACGACGCCCGGCCTCTACCAGTTCGAGTGGCGGAGCCAAGTCGGTCAAGGGACCAACACGACCGAGCACAACGACACATGGCTGAAGATCAACGCCGACATGTTCTACGGCCACGAGGCCGCGACCGACACCTATGTGCGCCCGCCCAGCCTGGCCGTGGAGCCCGGCTCCTACCCATCCGGCGCCGAGTTCGCCCATGGCGGCTGGAACGACGAGGGGTATTTCAAGGTGTTTTCGTCTAGGAATGACTGGACCTGGTCGACCAAGACCAGCGATGGTAGCTTCTACGATCTCTATGCGCAGTTCGATGCACCGGGCCTCTACGAGATCCAGATCGCCGCCCGCTCCTCCCATCACGTGATCGACCGGTTGGTCCTGCATCATGTCGACTACGAGGGGGATCCCTACGATCTGAGCCTGTCGGAATCGGACCGCGCCGGGGAGGCCGCCCCACCGCCCGCCCCCGACCTGCCGATGGAGATCGACGTCTACCTGATCGACGCCGAGAGCGACGAGCGGCTGGCCGAAATCACCGATGGCGCGCGCGTCGATCTCGCCACAGGCGGCGCTTACAACATCGAGGTTGTGATCCCGGAGGGCTCAGCGGCCGCTGTCGGCTCCGTGTCGATCAGCATCGACGGCTCGGAGCCGCGGGTCGAGAACACCGCGCCCTATGCCTCCTTTGGCGATCTGAACGGAGATTTCGCCAGCGGCCCGCTGACCCCCGGCGCAAAGGAGCTCTCGATCGAGGTCTTTTCGGGGAGCGACAGGACCGGCCAGTCCACCCGGTTCGACCTGGCCTTCGATGCGACCGTCGGGGGCACTCCGCCCGCCCCTCGGTTGGAACTCGGAACCGCCGACATCGCGCAAAGCGATCCCGATGGCTGGGTGCGGGTCGACTTCGACGCCGAGATCGCAGACGCCGTGGTTGTGATGGGCCCGCTCAGCGCCAACGGATCGGAGCCGGCCACAGTGCGGGTGCGAAACGTCGAAGAGACGGGCTTTGAGTTTCAGGTCGATGAATGGGAGTATCTCGACGGCGTCCACGCCCCGGAAACGGTCAGTTGGATGGCGGCAACGGCGGGCGTTCACCGGATGGCGGACGGAACGGTCGTCGCCGCGGGCTCCGCGACGGCGCGCGACGACACGCGCGAGGCAATCGACTTCGGCGCGACATTCGATGAGGCGCCGGCCTTCTTTGCCCAGGTCACCACGGACAACGGGCCCCAAGCCGTCACGACCCGCGCGCTCGATGTGACCGCGGACGGCGCCCAGGTTTTCCTGCAGGAGGAGGAAGCCTCCGATCAGACCCACACATCCGAGCAAGTGGACTGGATCGCCATCGACACATCTGCAACCGCGGCGTGGGAGATCGGAACGCTGCAGGTCTCAGATGCCGCCATCGATCTCAGCTACGACCTGGACAATCCGGTGATCCTGGCGGGCCTGCAGACAGCGGCCGGTCCGGACACCGCCACCCTCCGCATCGCCGGTCACGCTGACACCGGCACCACGATCTGGCTCAGCGAAGAACAGTCCGCAGACAGCGAGACGGCCCATGTCAGCGAGGTCGCACGCACGCTGATCGGAATGGAGGAAAGCTACGATCTCTTCGCCTGAGCCTGCCCGATACCACCATGTGCGGGCCTCGCCCTGCCCGCCGCGAAACCAGGGGCGGCCCCACCCCGTCCCGATTGGACAAACGCAGCCGCTCATGTCCCTTCGCTCAGGGCGGTTGACCATCCAACCCCTGCGCTCCCCAAGTCTCCATCGCAACGGGGGTTCTGGGCGGCCCCAACGCCCCCGCCACGGATCCCAGCTAGTGGGCTGGATACCCCCGATGGCACAGAAGTGTTCCATCCACCGCGTGACGATGGAGCACCGTTGCCCCGGCCCTTGTCGACCCAGTGCGCCTTTGTAGAGGCGGAGAGCCGCACAACGCCGAAGACAGCCATTCGCCCCAAGGCACTGGCGACGCCCGCGGCTCGACGACAGACGACCGATGGCGCAAAGAGACCACGTCGCTTGCAGCGCAAGCCGCCGCCCAGCCGAAACCTCTCCTCGTCAATGCCGACCGCGTCGAAAACCAAGGCGAGCCCCCCCGACACGTCGGCGCCCGAGAGCCTGCCCCAATGGTCTCGGCAGCGGGCGACACGTCGTGACGCGAGCTCCGTCATCACCATCTCTCAGAGCAATTGGGCAATTCAGGCGAAGCCCACAACCTCCCTGCCCGCCCGGAAGTTCGCGCGGACCCACGCAAAGGCCAACCCGATCACCCAGCGCTTCGCCTGAACCACAAAGCCGCGGTCGCAATCCAGACCCGGCACGGTGCGACACCCGCCCCTCACGGACCCTGCACCCGGCGTTCCACGAAAACCCTTTCGAGCAATGGAAAGCGCACTATCACCCAGGCCGACGCCAACGCAGCGCCGTCGCGACCTTGGATGCTGGGCCAGTGGGGCATGGCGTACCCGTCCCTTGATGGCTTACCCGCGTCGAGACCGACCGTACCGCGCAGACCTGAGCCCGCTATTAATGTCTGAGCGTCGATGATGGCGGCAGAACCGCCCCTGCAAATCGCGGCCGACAAAAGCTAGATCGCT
The DNA here is from genome assembly GCA_038749815.1 of Pseudomonadota bacterium. Lineage (GTDB taxonomy): Bacteria > Pseudomonadota > Alphaproteobacteria > Rhodobacterales > Rhodobacteraceae > Algicella. The sequence continues at coordinate 48,520 of JBCDHQ010000003.1, forward strand.
ATGACGCCCGCGCCCAGGTCCCATCGCCGCCCCAGCAATCATGGACAGTGCTTCAGGTGGAACATCGTGCGGCTGCATGCGCCACTGGTAGCAGGGAGAGGACCGCGCTCACGACGTGCCGCAGCCGGGTCGCGCGGGCAAGCCGGCGGAGCAGCCCTACGATCAAAGCCCATTCCCGGTCGGTCATGTCGCGTGGCGAGCTCGCGCGAGCTCAAAAAGTCCGCTCGGGTGGCCGCCATCAAAGCCATCCGATCCACCGTCGTATCCTGCCAAGACAGTGAGCCAAATCGAGGGCGGCTCCTCAAAGATGCTGAGGGCTTTTCGGACAAGCCCTTCGGCACGCACGCGGTCAGCCCCAAGTCTCCGAAGGCCGGGCTTGCCGGCGAGTGCGGATCGACGCAATGGCGGACGCCGCAAAAGCTTGGCCATGAAGCCGCCCGCCCTGCCGCAACCCATCGACACGGACCGCAGGCTCGACCATCGGACTGTCCCGCTCAGTTGTCCGTCGCCGATTCCGAAGTCCCGGCCCACGCGGCTCCAAGGCGGATCTCAATGAGGGGCGGTTCGCAGAGCCCGCCGGCCCTTGTCAGGGCGGCTGAAGAGAGATCTCCGCTGACCGGCACCTAAAAGAACCGAAAATCGAGCCCTCCAACGCCCCCAAGGCAGGCGAGGCTTCTCATCGACAGATGCCGACACCCCTGCAGCACCGTCCATCCGCCCAGATCCCGAGGCCGTCACCCCCGAACCCCAAACACGGGTCGCCGACTGCCCCAGCCGCTCTCCCGAGGCGGCTCCCGCCGGGTCGTCCTTCCATCGAGGCCAATCCAAAAGTCCTGGTCCGGGCGTCGGGCCGGCCTCGGGCGCACATTTGTCGCCACGGAGCGCAAGGCGGCCGCGATCCTTCTGACCACATGGAAGGCTGGCGCTCTGACCATCGGCACCCCCACCCGCGAGACAGGCCGGCGTCCGGAGGGACGGAGGTCGGTCGACCCCGCAAGAGGGTGCATGCTGCTGCTTCGATTGTGCCACGAACGCCGGCTCAAGCCTCAGCATCGGGGATCGCTTTGGCGCCGCTGGTTGGGGGGTGTCGTCCGAGGGAAGATCTCTGGTGCCTGCCCGAAACGCTCGCGCCGTCGGCGCCAAATCAACGTCCTTGAAACTGGCCGCCAGAGGGTCCGGCATTTGCGACACCAGCGCTCCTCGCCGCGCAGCGCAACAGCGGTTGGACGTCCACGGGGCGGTTTCTGCGCCACTCCCGGCACAGCGGCGCACGTTGGACCGGCCGAGCACCATCGGTCGGTCGACCCGGAGCGGCGCCGCGGCCCTCGCTGTCGCGTCAGTGGTTTGACTGATACGATAGCCTCAGATTCGGGAGTCCCTTCCGGCGCCGCTCATGCGAATTCTGGGCACGGCAACGGAAAACTCCATCTGCCTTTCGAAGACAGACCGGGCTCGGCTCGGTCGGATTGTGTCAGACCGGAACAGCGCCCAGAAACATGTGTGGCGAGCGCAGATCGTGCTCGCAAGCGCCGACGGGCTCGGGACGGTCGCGGTCATGCGGGCCATGGGCAAGGCGAAGAAGACGGTCTGGCGCTGGCAGGAGCGGTTTCTGGCCGAAGGCGTCGACGGGCTCTTGCGCGACGCGACCCGTCCGCCGGGCACGGCGCCCGTTGCGGCCGACAAGGTGGCCGATCTGGTCCGCCGGACACAGGCACCGCCGCCGCACGAAGCCACGCACTGGACGGCCCGCGCCATGGCGCAGGGTGAGGCGGGTCGGCAAACGGTCCGGTGGACCGTTTGCCCGCCGAACGGCCTCGCCGTTTCGACGGTGCAGACGATTTGGAAGGCGCACGGGCTGGCACCGCATCGCTGGCGGGTCTTCAAGCTCTCGAGGGATCCCGAGTTTGCGAAGAAACTCCACGATGTCGTCGGGCTCTATGTCGGCCCGCCGGCGCATGCGGTGGTGCTCTCGGTCGACGAGACGTCGCAAATTCAGGCCCTTGACCGCACCCAGCCCGGCCTGCCGCTCAAGAGGGGCCGAGCCGGCACCATGACGCATGAGTACAAGCGCAACCGCACCACCACGCTCTTCGCGGCCCTCAACACGCTCACCGGAGAGGTTTTCGGGCGGAACATGGCCCGCCACCCTTTGCCCGGCAGCGGTTTGCATGCAAACCGCGAGAGGGGGCATCAGGCGTTCATCCGGTTCTTGAACGCGCTCGAGCGCAAGATCCCGGCCGGCAACGTGGTGCATGTGGTGCTCGACACTGTCGCCACGCACAAGACGCCCGAAGTGATGCGCTGGCTCGAACGCCACCCGCGCTGGACGTTCCACTTCACGCCGACCTCAGCCTCGTGGCTGAACGCCCCCTCTCGGCGTTTGCAGGCAAACGCCTGCCGGGCAATGGTCGAGGGCTTCTTCGCAAAGCTGACCATACGGCGACTGAAGCGCGGCGTCTTCCATTCGTTGGTCGACCTGCAGTCCGCCATCAACAGGTTCATCGCAGAACACAACGAGACCGAAGCCAGGCCCTTCACCTGGCGCGCCGATCCCGACGCAATCATCGCCGCTCGCTCAAGAGGGGTCCGAGCGTTGGAGTCAAACCACTAGGTGAGCCTCCTAGGTGAGCGGCGGATCGCTTTTCGGGGCCGCGCCTCACGCTCCGCGCAGGGCCGACTTCATGTCTCGAATGTCGGAGGCGGAGGTCTCATAGCGCCCTGAGGGGGGGTCGAAATCCGAGAAGGCCGGATCGCCCGAGACGCGGCGCCGACAGGCGGCGTGCACCTCGGCCGCTCCGGTCTGCGCGACGACGGCGCCGACATTGTCCGGCGTCAGACCGCATCCGGGCATGACCGACAGGGCGTCGCCCGCTCTCTGCACCATCTCGCGGATCAACTGGACCCCATCCGGCGCGTAAGGCTGGGCACCGGAGGTCAGGATCCGCTCGATCCCCAAAGACAAAGCCTGATCGAGCGCGGCCAAAGGATCGGGGACGACGTCAATCACCCGGTGCAGGGTCGTCCCAAGATCGCCCGCGGCCGCAACAAGCCGTTCGAGCACGGGACCGTCCAGGCCACCCTCCGCAGTCTGCGCGCCGATGACAACACCGGCCAGCCCGGCCTCGCGCGCTGCGGCAATGTCGGTCAGCATGATCTCAACCTCTGCCTCCGAGAAGTGGAAGAGACCGGAGCGGGGCCGGATCATCGC
>JBCDHQ010000004.1:0-36112 GCA_038749815.1 Pseudomonadota bacterium
CGGTGGCCCTCTCCGCCGGGGTGGGCACCCTCCTCGGTCTTGTGGCGGGGTATCGCGGCGGGTGGCTCGATGGTGTGTTGATGCGGATCGCCGACGTCATTCTCAGCTTTCCCACCATTCTGATCGCACTTCTGGTGAGCGGGATTGCCCGCGGCGTCCTGCCGGACGCGCGCCAGGGCGATTTCGCGATCTACGTCCTGATCCTCGCGATCGCGATCAATGAGTGGACGCAATACGCCCGGACCGTCCGCGGCCAGACCATGGTCGAGATCTCGCTCGACTATGTCCGGGCCGCGCGCATTTCCGGCCTGACGGATGCGCGCATCCTGAGGCGGCACATCCTGCCCAACATCCTCTCTCCGGTGATCGTCATTGCCACGATCAACCTCGGGCTCGCCGTCCTCGCCGAGGCGACGCTCTCGTTTCTCGGCGTGGGCATGCCGGTGACGCAGCCCTCGCTCGGCACGTTGATCCGGATCGGCAACGAGAACCTCTTCTCCGGCGTCTGGTGGGTGGTCGTGTTCCCCGCCGTGACGCTGGTGATACTTGTCCTCTCCGTCAATCTCTTCGGCGACTGGCTCCGCGATGCCCTCAACCCGCGCCTTGGATAGCCTTCTGCAGATCCGCGGGCTTTCGGTCCATTACGGCGCGGCTGCGGCGGTCGACGGTCTCGACCTCGAGGCCGGAGCCGGGGAGGTCGTCGCCCTGGTGGGGGAGAGCGGCGCGGGCAAGTCCTCGGTCGGTGCCGCACTTCTCGATCTGGTGGATCCTCCGGGACGGTGGCGGGCCGACACCCTCACGCTCGACGGCGCGCCAATCGATTACGCCGGCCCGCACACGCGCGGCCGGGATGTCAGCGTCATCTTCCAAGACCCGCAGACGGCGCTCAACCCGCTCTTCACCGTCGAGAGGCAGCTCGTCCATATGGTCCGCCACCATCTCGGGCTGTCCCAATCGGAGGCCAAGCGCCGCGCGGTGGAGATGCTGGACGAGGTCGGCATTGCGGATCCGGATCTCCGGGTGCGCGCCTATCCCCACCAGTTCTCCGGCGGCATGCGCCAGCGTGTCGTGATCGCGCTCGCGCTCGCGTGCCGCCCGCGCCTTGTGATCGCCGATGAGCCGACCTCGGCGCTCGATGTCTCGATCCGCGCTCAGATCCTCGACCTGATCAAGACGCTTTGCCGCGAGCGCGGGATGGCCTGCCTCCTGATCACTCACGACATGGGCGCCGTGGCCGCAATCAGCGACCGGGCCATCGTGATGCGCCACGGACGGGCGGTCGAGACGGCGCCGACGGGCCGCCTCCTGACCGCACCAAGTGCGCCCTACAGCCGGACGCTGATAGCGGCCGTGCCGCCCACAGACCGGCGCATCGAGCGGTTCGCGGTTCCCGCAGCGGGCGCGATCGTGAGCGACGCCCGCCTCGAGCGCTGGCTTCGCGACCGACCTCTCGACGAGAGCGCCGCCCCGCTTCGCATCACCAGCCTCGGCAAGACCTTCGGCGGGCAGCGCGTCCTCCGCCGCGCCCCGCCGGTCGTTGCGCTCGACGATGTCACGTTCGAGATCGGCCGGAGTGAGATCTTTGGCCTCGTAGGGGCAAGCGGCTCCGGCAAATCCACGCTGGCTCAGATCGCCGCCGGGCTGACCAGACCGGATGCGGGCGAGGTTCGCCTTCTTGGCAAGAGCTTTGCCGCGACGACCCCTGACCGCGCACTCCGCACCTACCGGAGGGGCATGCAGATGGTGTTCCAGGACCCGTTCAGCTCGCTCAACCGACGCATGTCCGTCCTCGAGACGATCACGGAGCCCATGGCCAACGTCCCGCGCGACGAGGCGATGCGGATCGCGCCTGCGCTGCTTGAGCGGGTGGGCCTGCCGGCAGATGTCCTTGCCCGCAAGCCACATGCCTTCTCCGGTGGCCAGCGCCAGCGCATCGCAATCGCCCGCGCGCTGGCCGGTCGCCCGGCCCTTCTGATCTGCGATGAGCCGACATCGGCCCTCGATGTCTCGATCCAGGCGCAGATCCTCAATCTTCTGAAGGATCTGCGCGACGATCTCGGCCTCGCGATGCTCTTCATCACCCATGACCTTCCGGTCGTGCGCCAGATGTGCGACCGTGTCGGGGTTCTGCATCGCGGGCGGCTGGTGGAAGAGGCCGAGGTCAAGACCCTCTTTGAGGCGCCGCGCACCGACACGACACGCGACCTCCTGGCGCTTCTGCCGCGACTGCCCGCCCTGCAACCCGCATCTTGAGAGATCCCACATGGCCGATATCCGCATCGACAACGCCACCGTCATCACCATGGACACCGACCGCAGGGTGATCGATCAGGGCTCTGTCGCCATCGAGAAAGACCGGATCGTCGCCGTAGGGCCGACCGCGGAGGTCGCTGCGGCCTTCCCCGCCGAGACGGTGATCGACGGTGCCAAGATGGCGGTGATGCCCGGTCTGATCGATGTCCATGCCCATGCCGGGCACGGTCTGATCAAGACCATGGGCGGCGGCAACGGCAAGGTTTGGTTCGAGACCTGCGGCGAGGTCTACACGGTCGCCTCAGACACGCATTTCTGGCATTCCGAGGCGATGCTGGCGGGGCTTGAGCGGCTGAAGGCGGGCGTCACTTGCGGCGTCTCGCTCCTCGGTGGGGGCGACACGGTGATGCGCACCGACGAGCCGATCTACGGCGAGGCCCATCTCGACGCCATCCGACAGCTCGGCATCCGGGTGGTCATGGCGGTGGGCTCTTGCCGCGCGACCCATCCCTGGACCTACGCCAATTGGGAGGGCGGCGCCCGCCGTGAGCTGAGCGTCAGTTTCGAAGATCAGATGGCAACCTGCGAGGCCCTCGTCCGCGCCCATCACGGCGCCGAGGGCGGGCGTCTCAACCTCTGCCTCATCACGCCGACCTTGCGGGAGGAGCATCTCGGTCAGGCCACGGAGGCCGAGGTCGAGGAGATGCTCCGCCAGGCGAAGGTTGCGAGCACCATGGCCCGCGAGCATGGCCTCGTCTTCACCCAGGACGGTCACCAGACCGGCACGGTCAAGTTCGTCAAAGAGCGGAGCGACATCCTCGGCCCGGAGCTCCTGCTGTCCCAGTCCACCGATTTCACCGACGAAGAGATCGAGATCTGCGCCGAGTACGACGTGAAGATCGCGCACAACACGTCGTCGAATGCCTCCGTCTTCGGCCGCTGTCGGGCGATCGAGCTGATGGAGGCCGGCGTCACCGTTGGGATCGGCTCCGACGCGACGGCGCCCGACCGATCCGCCGACATGCTCCGCCATGTTCAGCACTGCATGCACTACCACCGCCGCCATTTCCGCGACACGCATGTCCTGCCGCCGGGCAAGGCGCTGGAGATGGTGACCATCGACGCCGCCCGCGCGTTGGGCCTTGAGGCCGAGATCGGATCGCTGGACGTTGGAAAGAAGGCGGACGTGATCGCGATCGATCTCGCCAAGCCGCATCTCTATCCCCACAACATGATCCCGTTCCGGGTGGCCTATTTCGCCAACGGCGCTGACGTGGACACGGTCATCGTGAACGGCGAGATCCTGATGCGGGCCCGGACGGTGGCAACCGCGGATGAGACGACAGTCCTTGAGGAGGCTCAGACAGCGACCGAAACGATGCTCGAGCGCACGGGGCGGCACGCGCTGTTGGACTTGCCCGAGAACTTCTTCGGCGCCACGCGCTTCTGATCCGCGCGGGCTCTCTGGACGCCGTCGATACCTGCGGTCTGGAGGGGCTGCCTCGCCCCGTCTTTTGTGCTCGGCGCCCGATGCCCCTACGTTTTCAACGTTCAGCGGGCGGACGGTTCCGGCGCAAGATCCTGAGGCCGGCAACAGGTGGCCGCTGGGACCCCCCGGGGCTCGCCGGGGCAAGATGAGGTGCAAGCAGAGCGGAAGACCGTGCTTCCGGCCAGCCTCTGGCCGGGCGCTGGTCCATAGCAGCGTCAGCGCAGGGAGGCTGCCGCTCGTCTCTCGAACGCATGGGACCGGCTCGGCAGCGGTCTCCGTGTGCAGACCGCAGCGCCGAGTGAGGGTGGTCCCAGCGGGCACCTGAGCGTCAATCGACAGCGCCAGCGAGCTGGGCCGATGCGCTGTCGACACCCCGCAATCGGTGGAGCCTGCGCCATCGCGCCCATACGAGGACAGTCCGCAGACGCCCCGCAACATGCGAACCGTCCAAGCTGCGCTGGACCGCCGAGGCTCCGCGGACGCTCAGGCAGGTCGACCGCGCGGCAAGATGCCAGGTCAAGCAGGACGGCCATCGGGCCAGCGCAACTCTCCACCGCCAGGACCCATCACCAATGCTCAAAGGTGTCGGGCGCCGGCCCTGTCCTCCTATTGACGGCCCGGTTCTTCCCCCGTCCCACTGCGAGCCCCTTACATTCGACGGTAGAGACAGCGCGGCCCTCACGCGTGACCGGCATTGGCCCAGCCGGCCTGGCCGTCCGGAAAACGCAAAGAGCAGAGGAGGTCGGTCAGCCGTGTCGCGTGCTACCTCAGACCGGAAAAGGAGGAGCTATGGTTCCGACAGGCCGAGATCCATGGCGCGACGTTTCGAGGGCGGCAGGAGCGCTCGGACGTGTTTGCGATGCGGCCCCCGGTGGAGAACACCATGCGGGCGGGTGCCGCCACCCTCCGGTCGGGCGCACTCCTCAAGACGTTTGGCCTCCTGTCGAGGCAAGCGACCATGTCCCAGCGGCAAACCAGGGACCTCGGAGGACAGGGCGCGCGTTGCTGCGCCCTTCATCAGACTTGATCGGAACGGAGCGCAGTCCAGGCCAGTCCTTCGCACCTGACGCCGCGAGCGTTTCCGCTCCAGATGTGGGCGTGCGCGAGCGGGCCCCTGCCGAGCAAGGCCCCAAACCCAATCCTCCCACCGGAGCAAGGGGGCTGGGTCCCGCGGGGAGCGCATCTTGCGTCCGCGTCTCCGGCACTGTGCTGCCGCCCACCTCCTGGCCATGTACCGGAGAGATCCGCTCCGCGATTCAAATGCCGATCGCTCCGACGGTAGTGCCGGCCCCCGTCAGGGGTCGCCTGGGGCCATGCGGAGCCCGTGTCCGCCCAGGTCGCAGTGGGCGCAGCGTGCAACCGACTGAAACGCTTGGGCTGGGTCCGTCAAACGGGGTCTAATCACCCGGAGGCGCCACCCTCCCTCCACTGAAATCATGCGCCGGGACGCGCGTCGCAAGCCGACGAGTGAGGTCCACCTTTGGAAGCTTGACCAAGGAGGTCAGCCTGCTTCGCGATGCCATTGTCCGGCAGAACGTGTGTGACTTGGACGGCCATGCGATCCCCAGAGAAGTCAGGCCTTGCATTGGTGGGTCCTGGCACACCCGAACGGTTTGCCCACCCGGTGCGCCGATCTTCACGCCAAGAGCCTCACCGGGGCGCGTATCGACGGTTGAACCCATCGGTGGCTGGGACTTGAGGATCCGGACAGCGATGGGGTTCATGGCTCTTGGGCCACTCGAACGGCGATGCGCTTGCGCTTGCTCTGCTGAAACGCCGCCTCGGCTTCTCCGGAGAACGGTTCGGGGCGGGCAATGGCCGTGCCGATCCCGGCTGTCTTTGCTTCGATGATCCCTGCTTTGGCTCGCTCGACCGGGGCTTGTGACGCCGGGCCCTGGGTCGGGCCACCACGCTGATTTGGAGCAGACCTTCCTCGGCGTTGGTGACGGTCTCTGCCTTGATGCGCGCCGGCGAGGCGAAGGTGGTCTTGCCTCGCGGGCGGTTCGCGTGTTCCGCGTACTGGGCTGGACAGTGCAGAGGTCCTTGCCGCCAAAGCCCCTGTGGCGCACCCTGACGGTCCGCGGTCTCAGACGATGTCCAGCCGCCGGTGTGTGGATGCCAGCTTTGGGGCCTGGTTTCCGACCGTTCGGGGCCAGGTCGACGGCGCCTCTCTGGGTGGCGCCGAGACGACACGGGATACGATGCCGCGTTTTGCAAAGTGCGTGGTTTTGGGGCCTCGCACGGGCATGGGGCTCAAGGCCAACGGGGTCCGACCCTGCTCAGTTTGGCACTGGTCGGAGCGCGCTCCACGGACAAAGATGCTTGGCTCATGCGTCCTGAGGGTCCGCTGTTGCCGGGAGGGGGCGCTCAGCTGCAATCGCACCAGACGGGTGAGGGGCACCGCTTCGCTTGGCGTTGCCGTGCAGTTGGTGCCTCGGGCACTGCGACGCCCGTTGTCCTGTGGGTGTTAGAACCCGTCGCCGCAGGGGAGCCGGATCCGTCTTTCGGATCCCGGCTGATCTTGCGGTCAACGCAGGGGTCGGATGCCTTCGGAGTGCTGGTGATCGTGGCGGGGGCGCCGCGGGGCCGACATGCTTGTGTCCCGTTCGGATCACCATAGAGGTTGCGTGACCTTTGTGCGCGGCGCTCATCGAACCGAGATCTGGGTCTGCGACGAACGTTGCGCTTCGGATCGAGTTGAAACGCCGTCCTCTCTCGGCAAGGCGGGGCTCCGGGCGGAGGACGTGTGTCACGAGGAGGGTGTGCTTGTAGCGGCTTGGTTTGCCCGACCCGGTTCGGGACGGGCATACCTTTTGGTGAGACGGCGCGAGCTGCGCTACGCGGCAAGCGGGGTTGAGCTCCGGGTCCAGAGCAGGGAGTGAAATACCTCGTCCACCGGCGTTTCCGCCATGTGGTTGATGTAGTTCGACATGGTCTTTTGTGCGAGCCCAAGCACGATGTCGAGAACGGCGCGGTGACCGTAGCCCGCGTCGAAAAACGCGTGCATCTGATCCGCCGAGACATTGCCGCGCTCACGCACCATCTGGACTGTAAACGTCCGCAATGCCTCAAGTTTTGGCGTGGGAAGCGGCGTCTCATTGCGCAACGCTTCGGTGATCTCGTCGGAGACCTTCATCATCTTTGCGATGCCGGTGTGGGCGGGGACACAGTAGTGGCACTCATGCTCGACATTGATCGCTTGCCAAACGACGGTCAGCTCCTCCGCGTCGAACTCGGTCTCAGTGAAGAGCTTGTGGAGAAGTTGGTAGGCCTCGAAGGCCTGCGGGCTCTCGGCCAGGACTTTGTGGAGGCCCGGGAGACGGCCAAAGGCCGCTTTCGACTTCTCCAGAAGCGGTTTGGACCCTTCAGGGGCGGTGTCGAGGTCGTGTGACGGGAAGGTGCTCATGGTGTCATCCTTTGAGAAATTGCGGTGCGACTCCCGATTTAAGGTTTATTGAGCGATCACTCAAGATTATATTTGAGCAAACGCTCAAATTATGGTGAGCGCTCTCACAGGCGAAAGAACGGCACGATGCCCCGCAAGCCGGAATACGACCGCGACGATCTGATCAACCGCGCCCGCGACCTCTTTTGGAAGCAGGGTTGGGCGGGGACGTCCCTCAAAGACTTGGAGCGGGTGCTGCGGCTCAAGCCCGGCAGCTTTTATGCAGCGTTCGGGTCGAAGGATGCGCTCTTCGAAGAGACCATGGAGCGCTACGCGGAGGATGGCGGCCGTCGCATGGCCGCCCTCGTTGAGGAGTTCGGCCCCCTTGGGGCACTCTGCACGTTTCCGTTCCGAGTTGTGACCAACGCCAACGCACCTGCCAAGGCGTGCATGCTGGCGAAGTCGGTCCTTGAACTTAGCGGGCGAGATCACAGGCTTGCTGCGGTCGCCAATCGCCATCTCGAGACCATGGAGAAACGGTTCGCGCAGGTGTTTCGGGATGCGCAAACACGTGGCGAGATCAGCGCAGCCCACGATCCGCACGCCCTCGCCCGGCGCTACCAGTCGGACTTGATGGGCCTGCGGATCTCTGCAGAGCGGGAGGGGATCGACGCTGCAGCGATCGCACACGAGATGTCGGAGGGCCTGAGGCGGCTCTGACCGAGCGCTGTGAGCGCGGCGAACCTCACTCTTTGGAGGGCCGCGGAGGGCGCGCGACCGACCGTTCAGCGTTGAGGGCGGCTAGGGGCGTTGCGCGGTCTGTCCTGGTGAAGCGTTGAGCTTTTGGCCGATGGGCGAGATGCGGGCGCCGCTCCGCCCGGTGCTCAAGTGGGGCTTCATCGGCACGGCGGTTGCCGTCCCGCTTGTTGGGCAGTCGCGGCGACGGCGTGAGGCGATTGAGGCGCGCCGTGCCATCTCCGAGCAGGAGGCCGCGAGCGCGTTTCGTCCCCGCACGGCCGAGAGCGCCACGGCGAGCCCGCCGGTTGAAATCACGGAGCTGCCCGCGGATACACTTGGGGGTGGCAGGATTTCCACAAGAACACGGCCGGCTTCGGACAATCGGGCTCGGGGAAAACGGTCTGCGTGTTGAACGCGCTCCTCGATGGTCTGCTTGGCTCGGCCGCGGCGGCGAGCAGGCCGCCCGCCGGTCTGATCGTTGATCCCAAGGGCGATGTCCGCACCGAGATCGGGAGGCTCATGGCCCGCAATAGCTGGCAGGACCGCCTCGCCACCATCGACCCCACCGACCCCGACCGCTCAATCCGTTGGAACCCGTTCGACTGCAGCGACAATACGATGGAGCGCTCGGGCCGGTTCGCCGGTGTGCTCGGCCCGCTGAGCGAGAGCAACGACAAGGACAAGTGTTTCATCGATACCGCGACCGCCCTCCTGCGCCACATGATTGTCATCCTGTGCGCGACGCACTCCGAAGTCTACGAACGTGCGCGCTCCGACGACCGGCTCGGTCCCTTCGTGCGCGACCTGCCAAAGGACGCCGGGATTGAGGTGGAGCGGGCGGCGGAGGTCATGCGGCAGGACTGGCGGGGCCCGGCGCAGGACACCAAATCAGTCGTGCGGTGCATTGTCTCGAACATGCTCGGCCCCTTCGTCTCGCCGCCCCACGACACGCCTTTTGCCGGTCGCTCGACCGTCTCTCTGTCGGATGCGGTCGAGGAGGGGCGGATCGTGTATGTCCACTTGCCCTTCGCCGAGGCGGACGCGATGGCCCGGGTCGTGGCGACCTTCGTCGAGCTGGAAGCCTACCGCGAGGGTCTGCGCCGGCCCGATGGGGCGCGGCCGTCCTTCTGTCTCTGCGATGAGTTTCAGGCGTTCTTCACACTGGGCGGCGGTCGTGGCGATGCCGACGCGTTTGGGCGCACACGCCGGTCCAACAGTGGTGCGTTCCATGATCTCAATGCCCTCGATAAGCAGACCGATCGCAAGGAGCCCGTAGACACTCTCCTCGGCACTTGCGCGACACAGATCGTTCTCAGGAACACGGACCGGGCGACGAGTGAATGTGCCTCGAAGCTTTTTGGGGAGCATGTCGAGACCTTGCTCAGCTTCGGGGCGACCGCGCGGAAGGGCGCATCGCGCAATGTAGGAGGTGCGACGCAATACGGTGCCCGCGTGCGCGAGGCGAGCTTTGCGCAACGGGCCGTCCCCTCGCGCCCGGGCGCTGTCGATTGTGCTGAGAGCATGACGCATCTCGGCGCCCGCGCGCGGCTCGCGTCGGTGCGTCCGCGTGGGCGTGGGCATCCCATTGTCTGATCCAATGGTGGGCAGCCCCGAGAGCGGCGGCGCCGTCACGCACAGGTCGAGCGACGTCCGGTCGCCTCTTCGCCGGGCCACCGGCACGAAGCCATAGGCTGAGCAATGCTGCGCGCCCGGGTCGCCCTGATCTGGTTCGCGCCGCACCTGTGGGCTGGTTGCGAGGAAGACGTGGCGAGGGTGTTCTCCTGGATGGTGCCCTGGACGCAGGGCCGTTGGGGCGTGCCTCGCGGGTCTTGTCTGAGAGGGTGCGTTCCCATGCGACGGGTGCGACCCGCGCCTCGTTCCAAAGACAGCTTCCAGAGCTGATGACCGGGGCCGTCTGTTCCACACTTGCGAGTCTCGATGAAGCCGAGAGCCAAGGGGGACCCCCCTCGAGCCGGCTTTGCGCGTTCACTGAGTGTACGGGCGGCCGATGCCTCCGCCCGGCAGTCTAACGGTCGCTTGGTGCGCCATGCCTCCGCCACACGGCCTCGCCACGTCAGATCGGTTGGACTGAGAGTCCTCCCTCCCTCCGTTCGGGGTGGCGATCCGGCTGATCTACGCTGTGCCCCGTCTCGCCTCGAGGGGTGGCTCCGAGAGCGGTGGCGCGGGACGGTGATGGAGGAGGCCGGTGGCGGTCTCGAATGCGTGGCCGATGCGCAGGACGTCCGCCTCCGCAAAGGGCTTGCCCACAATCTGCATGGAGAGGGGGAGACCGCCGCTCGTGAAGCCTGTTGGGATCGACATGGCGGGGTTCCCTGTCACGTTGAAGGGCATCGTCTGCATCGCGTGCGCCGGCAGGGTCTCGGTCGGGATTTCGTCGAACCGCCCGGCTGGGCCGAGCGAGGAGGCCGTGACGATGGCGTCATAGCGCCCGAGGATGTCTTGGTTGACCGCCGCTGCCAGCTTGCGCCGCACGCGGAACGCCTGGGTCAGGTCCGCGGCCGAAAGGGTTGCCCCCAGAACCATACGGGCATGGGTCAGACGGCCGAAATCGAGCGGCCGCGACCGGAGGTCTTGTTCATGAATGGCGAAGGCCTCGGCCAGGATGATGACCCGCCCGGCTGCGTTGAAAAGCTCGAACTCCGGCAATGTGACCACGTCGACCACCGCGCCGTTGGCGCGCAGGGTCGCAACGGCCGCGTCGAAGGCCGCGAGCGCCTCGTCGTCGAGCCCCTCGGCGCCCTCGAAGAAGTGCCGCGGCACCGCAATGCGCGTCCCGTCGATCCCAGATTTCAGATCGCTGAGATAGTCGCTCGGCGGCGGATTGGCGGAGGCCGGATCCTCCGGATCGAAGCCCGCAATCACCGAGAGGGTGAGTGCGCTGTCCTCCACCGACCAGCTGAGCGGACCGGCGTGATCGAGCGTGAAGGAGAGCGGAAAGATCCCCCGCCGCGACACCAGACCGTAGGTCGGTTTCAGACCGACAGTTCCGCAATAGGCGGCTGGTCCCCTGATCGAGCCACCGGTGTCCGAGCCCATCGCCATCCGCACGAGGCCGGCGGCCACGGCCGCACCGGAACCGGAGGACGAGCCGCCTGGGATATGGTCGAGGTTCCAGGGGTTGCGTGCGGGCGGGAAGGGCAGATCGAAGGACGGCCCGCCAAACGCAAACTCATGCGTGGCGGTCTTGCCCACCATGACCGCGCCGCCTGCTTTGAACTTGGCCGCGACCACGCAATCCTCGGTCGGGACGTGGTCCACGAGCAGCTTTGAGTGGCAGGTCGTGCGGATGCCTGCCGTCATGTAGATGTCCTTCAGAGCGTAAGGAATGCCCTGCATCGGACCGCGATCGACACCGTTGGCGAAATCGGCGTCAGCGGCCTCGGCGGCGGCGAGCGCGCTCTCGCCCGTCACCGTGATGAAGCTGTTCAACGCGCCATCGGCAGCCTCGATCCGGGCCAAAGTGGCCTCGGTCAGCGCACGCGACGTGGTGGTGCCGGACCGCAGCGCTGCACCTGCCTCCGCGATCGAAAGATCCGTCTCTGCACCCTCTGTCATGACTGTCCTCCCCGCAGGATCGGGTCAAAGCCGTAGATGTTCGATGGCTCGTCGACCGCCGTCAGGTCGGCCGCGCGGAGGCTCTCGGCCATCGTCCGCAACTCCCGATACCCGTGCAGCACGGCGGCTCTGCGGTCCTCGGGGAGTGTCAGTCCCGCCTTCTCGAACAGGGTTGCGAGCTCCGTCTCTGCGGTATCGACCTTGGCCATTTTCGATTTGCATCCATTCATGATTGCGATCTTCATATTGTATGCAATAAAGGCGCATGGCTTCAGAAGTTTCAAGTTTGGGCGGGGTGCGCCCCGCGGTTGCATACCGTTGCAGTTCACCCAAACGCTCAAACCCTCAGCACTTGCGGCAAATCCGAGCACTCCGCAATCGGGCGGGTGGGTAGTCCCATGCTGCCTTCGGAGGCCCCACGTGTGCCGACGCGCGGCATCGCGACGATGATGCTCGGGATCGCGCTCTTTTCGGTTTTGAACGGTGTGGTCAAGGCACAGGCTCAGATCTTTCCAATCAATCAGATCGTCTTTTTTCGCAACGCCTTTGCCCTCCTGCCGCTGTTTTTGCTGCTCCGCTCCAGCGGGGGGAGCTTGCGGGCGGTGCAAACGCGGCCACGGGCGCATGTGGCGCTCTCCGTGCTCTTTACGTTGACGCTCTTCTGCCTCTTCTACGCCTATTCGGTGCTGCCGCTCGCGGATGCCACGGCGATTGCGTTCTCGCAGCCCCTCTTTGTCGTCGTCCTCGCAAGCCTCCTGGCGCTCGAGCGGCCCGGAGCGCTGATCTGGTGGTCCGTGGCGATTGGACTTGCAGGCGTTCTGCTGATGGCGCGGCCCGGCGGCACGGGCGAGGCCGCAGGATACGCGCTGGCGCTCCTCGGCAGCGTTCTGGGCGCGGGCTCGATGCTTGTTCAGCGCAGTCTGGCGCTGACCGATGCAACCGCCGTGATCGCGATCTACACGCTCGGGATCTCGGCGCTCTGTGTCATGCCGACCCTGCCGCTGTCCTGGGTTGCGCCGACGGGCCCGCAGCTCCTCGGGTTGACCGCGATGGGGGTCGCGTCGGGTCTCTGCCAGTTTCTGATCGTGCACGCCTTCTACCACGCGACGGCCTCCCAAATCGCGCCGGTCACCTACACCAAGATGCTCTGGGCGATCGTGATCGGCTATCTGTGGTTCGGGGACGTGCCGAGCGTCTTTGTCCTGACCGGCGCAGTGATCGTGATGGCCGCAGCCGCTTTGAGCCTGCACAGCGCGCGCGACGCCCGGGGTTCGGAATGAGCCAATCGGTTCGGTTTCTCTTGACCCTGGCGCTCGGCTTTTGCGGCGGGTGGCTGTTCGATAGGGCCGGTCTGCCCTTGCCCTGGATGCTCGGGTCGCTCTCTGCGGTGACGCTCTCGGCGCTGCTGAGGGTGCCGGTCTTCGCCCCACCGAAGATCCGTCCGCCGATGACGGCGATCATCGGCGTCCTGCTCGGCGCCGGGTTCCATCCCGGACTGATCGATCAGGTTGCGGGCTGGCTCCCGTCCTTTCTGGGCCTGATCGTCTCCTCCGTGGTCGCGGGGTGTGCGTGTTCGATCTATCTGTCCAGGGTTGCGGGGCTCGACCGGGTGACAGCCTACTTTGCGGGGATGCCGGGCGGGCTGATCGAAATGGTGGAGATCGGCCGCGAACGGGGCGGCGCCGAGACGACCATCGCCCTGATGCACGCCTCCCGGATCTTCCTGATCGTGATGACCGTGCCGTTCCTGGTTCAGATCGTCGAAGGTGTCTCAATCGCGGGCAGTCCGCCGATTGGCCCGTCGGTCGCCGAGGCGCCGCTCAGCACGTTTTGGGAGCTGATCGCATGCGCGGTCGCCGGCAGCCTCCTCGGATCGATCCTCAGACTGCCGGCGCGCCATCTGCTCGGTCCCATGCTGGTCTCGGCCGCGCTCCATCTCTCCGGTGCGACCACATTCGTTCCGCCGACGGAGATCGTTCAAGGCGCGCAGCTCGTGCTCGGGGCCGTGCTTGGATCCCGGTTCACCGCCGCGACCCCGCGTGAGGTGCGGCGGATCCTCTGCATCGCCGCGGGCATGTCTGTTGTGCTGATCTCAACCACAGTCGGCGCGGCGTTTGTCGTGGCGGCCGTCACCGGCTTCGGGCCGAGCACGCTGGTTCTGGCCTATTCGCCCGGCGGACTGACCGAGATGGGCCTGATGGCCATCGCCATCCAGGCCGACATCGCCTTTGTGGCCGCGCATCATCTCTTCCGGGTGGTCTTCGTGATGATCTGCGCCGATCCTGCGTTTCAGTTGCTGGAGCGGCTCCGACCGGAGAGAGTTCGAAAACCCGCGGCGTAGACCGCCGACGCCGACGAAGGAGGCCGCAATGGTCAAGGCAAATCCCGAGCGCGCCCTGCGCGATCTCTACGAATTGCGGGAAATGGGCCGCTACAAGACCGGTGTTCACCGCCCCACCCTGTCGCCTGAGGATGTGGCGTCGCGGCGCTGGCTCGCCGCGAAACTTGCTGACATTGGGCACAGCGCCACGATCGACGGCATTGCGAATGTCTTTGGCCGTGCGCCCGGCGCCGGCCCGCATGTGCTGGCCGGGAGCCACATTGAAAGCCAGAACCAGTCGGGCTGGCTCGACGGGGCGCTCGGTGTCATCTACGCGCTCGAGGCCGCGCGTGCCGTTGCCGAGGATCCGGCGATGGCCGGGCGCGGCGTCGACGTGATTGCCTTCGTCGATGAGGAGGGCCATTTCGGTCAGTTCCTCGGCAGCTACTCCTTCGCGGGCCAACTCGACGAGGCAACGATAGACGCCGCAACGGACCGGAGCGGGCGCGGCCCCATGCGCAGCCTTTTGGGGGAGGCCGGTCTCGCCGGCGTCCCGCGGGTGACGATGGATCCAGCGCGCTACCGGGCCTTTTTCGAGGCCCATATCGAGCAAGGCAGGCGCCTCGAGGCCGAAGGGCTCACCATCGGGGTTGTCACCAGCATCATCGCCATCTGGCAGTACAAGATCACGGTCGAAGGCGCGCAGAACCACGCCGGCACAACCACCATGGCGGAGCGCCGCGATGCCGGGACGGCGATGATGCGGATCTGGCACCGAATCGAAGAGCGGTTTCCGGATGTGATCGGCCAGCACTCCGTCTGGACGGTGGGTCGGACCGAGCTCACGCCGGGGGCGCCGTCGATCATCCCAGGTCTTGCTGAGATGTTGTTTCAGTTTCGCGACGCGGAGATGGAGGTGCTCGAGCGCTTGCACGAGGCCTTGGCCGCGATTGTCGCCGAGGTCGACGCCGAAGGTCCCTGCACGGCCCGCCTGACGCAGCTGGCGCGGCCCATGCCCGGGCGCATGGATCCATCGCTGCAAGCGGCGCTCCTCGCCTCGGGTGAGGCGCTGACCCCCGGCCAGACGCTTGTCATGCCGAGCGCCGCCGGCCATGACGCGCAAATCATGTCCCAGCACGTGCCGTCCGCGATGATGTTCGTCCCTTCAATCGGCGGCGTCAGCCATCATTGGACCGAGGACACGAGCGACGCCGACATCAAAGATGGTGCGGCCGTCTTCGTCGATGCCATCGCGCGGGTCCTCGCCGCTGACGGAGGTTAGGCGCGCGCATCCTCTGGCGCGCGTTTGGCCTCATGGGCCTCGGCGCGCCGCCAATTGTCGGCGAGCCGGCGCCCGGCGCGGTAGACATGTTCGCGCGCCAGATGCTCGGCGCGCGCGCCCTGGCCTGCGGTGATGGCCTCGAACATCTCCTCATGTTCGATCGATGAGGCCACCATGACCTCCATGTCATGCCAGAGAAACTTGATCCGGCGGAGCTGCGGCACGGACCGTGTCCGTTTGATCAGCTCGCCGAGATATGGGTTGTCGGCGGCGCGAAAGATGGTCTCGTGAAATTCCTCGTTCAGGCGGGCCCAGCGGCCGCGCGCCGTCTCGTCCCAAACGGCGCCGCGGCGCAGGCGCTCCGCCTCGCTCAGATTGCGGTGCAATAGTCCGCGCTCCGTGTCGGCCAGCCCCGCCTCGGCCACGCTTCGGGCGGCAAGCCCTTCGAGCACCGCGCGGCAGTCATACACCCCCTCGACGTCCCGGACGCTGAAGCGGCGGACGCGAAAGCCGCTGTTGGGCGCGTGCTCCACCAGCCCTTCTGCCGCCAGCATGCTCAACGCGTTTCTGACCGGCGTGCGGGACACGCCGAGCTGCTCTGACAGCTCCAACTCGGTCAGGCGCGCGCCGGGTTGGAATGCGCCGTCAAGCACGAGATCGCGCAACTCATGCGCAACGGAATGCCCGCGTGTGGACATTGGTCGTTCCCTCCATGAGCGCCGCGGCGAGCGCCCTTGCTATTATACAATGCCGACCTTGACACCGATATTGCATTCAATGATGAAGATCCAGTCAATCTTTGAGCGGCTGGACGATCTCGCACTCGGCCCGGCCCTCTCGCCAAGGGACGCCATCTTGCCGATTTCCCCCAGGACTGTGCCTCTGCCCCGGAGCTGCCGGTGATCGCGTCTGCCATGACGGCACTGTCGGGGCTGTCGAACAATGCGCGCGGTGCCCTCTGGGTGGCCCTCGGGGGCTTCTTTTTTACCATCATGGTCGCTTTGATCAAGGAGGTCGGGACGGCGATTCCAGTGTTCCAGATCCTCTTTATCAGGCAAGTCATCATGATGGTCACTGTGGCGCCCGTGTTGGCCGCAAACCGACGCGCGGCGTTCCGCACGAGGCATCACGGCCTCCACGCGGCCCGCGTGCTCTTGGCCGTTGTCGCAATGGTTTTGGGCTTCACGGCAGTGGTGCACCTCCCTCTCGCCGAGGCGACCGCGCTCGGGTTCTCGAAGACGATGTTCGTCACGCTGCTCGCGGTCTACTTCCTCCACGAAGTCGCCGGTACGCGCCGGTGGATGGTTGTTTTGGTTGGATTTCTCGGGGTGCTCATCATGTTGCGGCCCGACACGGGCGCAATCAGCCTCTACGCCATCTTTGCGTTGGTCAGCGCTATGGCGGCGGCTGGGATCATGGTGATCATCCGAAAGATCGCGCAGCACGACCAACCGATGACAATCCTCGCCATCCAGGCCATCTTCGTGGGCCTGATCATGAGTGTGCCCGCGTTTCTGTTCTGGGTGGACCCGTCGCCGCGTGAGTGGCTGGCCCTGATTGCAATCGGCGTGATCTCGGCGATCGGTCAGTACTGCAACATCCGCGGCTTTCGGAGCGGCGAAGCCTCGGCCGTCGCGCCGATGGAGTACATACGGCTCGTCTTTGCGATCATCATCGGATTTCTCGTGTTCGCCGAGCGGCCTGACCTTGTCACGCTCTTCGGTGCCGCCCTGATCGCTGGATCTTCGATCTACGCCATCCGCGCGGAGCACACGGCGCAGGCATTGCAGGACTAAGGCGGCCTCTGTCACCGGGGGAGAGTGGCTTCAGGATTGTATGCACTCGCGGCGCGGCATACACTCTTCCAATGGTCACAACACAGGGGGTGTGGAGCATGTCTGAGGAGAGTGAGCGCGTGCTGTTCGAGGCGCTTGTTGCCCGCGCCGGGCTGAACTTTGAGCCCGGGCGCGAGGAGATGATGTTCACGGTCGCCCGCCAGATCTTTGCCTGGAGCGACGCCGTCCGGCCCGCACCCTCCGCCGAGGTCGAGCCGGCGACCGCCTACGCCCCGGCGACCGTTGCGCCTGAGGTGGGTGGCTGATGGACGATCTTCTTGCGCTCTCCATCGCGGAGTTGGGCCGCGCGTACCGGGACGGTGCGCTCTCCCCTGTCACAGTCACGGAAGCGGCGCTCGCGCGGATTGCCGAGACCAACCCGAGCCTACGGGCCTTCAACACCGTCACCGCCGAGAAGGCGCTCCAACAGGCCGAGGCTGCGGAGACAAACTTCAAGGCGAAGGTCGATCTGGGCCCGTTGCAGGGCGTGCCCTATGGGATCAAGGACATCTACGACACGGCCGGCGTCCTGACCTCTTGCCAGTCGCGGCTGCGCCCCGATGTCGTGCCGGATGCGAACGCAACGGCTGTGCAGGCGCTGGAGGATGGCGGCGCGGTGATGCTCGGGAAATGCGCCACGATCGAGTTTGCGACCGGCGGGCCGAGCGAGGACACCCTGTTCCCGCCCGCGCGCAACCCGTGGAACCTCGATCATGTGCCGGGTGGCTCCTCCTCGGGGTCCGGCGCGGCGGTGGCTGCGGGGCTCACGCGGATGGCGCTCGGCTCGGACACCGGCGGGTCGATCCGCGGGCCCGCCGCGCTCTGCGGCACGGTCGGGCTGAAGCCGACCTATGGTCGCGTCAGCCGTCGCGGTGTCTTCCCTCTCTCCTACTCGATGGACCATTGCGGACCGCTCACCTGGACTGTGGAGGACGCCGCCCTGACGCTCGGCGTGCTTGCGGGCCACGACCCGGCCGACCCTGGCAGTGCCGACGTTCCGGCGGGGGATTACATGGCCGGGCTCGACACCGGTGCGGCCGGGTTGCGTCTCGCCTATCCGGTGAACTGGATCGAGGAGCAGGGGGATGCCGACCCGGCCGTCATTGCGGCGTTTGAGACCGCCCTTGAGGTCTTTCGCGATCTCGGGGCGACAGTGGAGCCGGTCGCCCTCCAGTCTTTCGACCGCTACCACGCCTGTGGCCGTCTGATCGTTCTGGCGGAGTGCTACTCGATCCACGAGCGGGACCTCCAGACCCGGCCGGAGCTCTACGGCAGACCGACGCGGGAGCGGCTGATGGCCGGCGCCTTTGTCCGCGGCTCGGACTACGTGACCGCGCAGCGGTTGCGGCGTGAGCTGGCGCATGAGGTGGAGAGCAGCGTCCTCGGGACGTATGACGCCCTCCTCGCGCCCACATTCGTGCGGACCGCGCAACGCTTCGACGAGATGCCGTCGAACCCGATGAAGCTCGGCGGCATGATGACCCAGCCCTTCAACGTCACCGGCAGTCCTGCGCTCGCCCTCTGTTCGGGCTTTCACGAGAACGGTCTGCCGATCTCGATCCAGATCGCAGGCCGCATGTTCGATGAGGCCATGGTGCTGCGTCTCGGCGCGGCCTACGAGGCGGCCACGGCTTGGAGGGATGTCCGCCCCACGCTCAGCCAGGATATGGCGGCGGAATAGGGCTAGTAGGTCTGAAACATCCGCGCGACCTCCTCCGGGTCGCGCGTCACGGTCAGCGCAAGCATCAGAAGGATCCGCGCCTTTTGCGGGTTGAGATTGTCGGCCGCGATGAACCCCGCCTCGGCCGCGCGCGAGGACCGAACTGTCCGGCCGCTGCCCGCACGCGTCGATTGAACGACCGTGACGCCGGAGGCAACGGCTGCCTTGAGCGTCTCCTCCACCCCCGGCCCGCAAAACCCGGGCGCGAAGCCTGCCGAGACGATCCCCTCGGCCCCGGCCGCCACGAACGCCTCCGCGGCGACGGCGTCCGCGCCCGCATAGGCGTAGACGATGTCCACCCGAGGCAGAGCGCTCAACGGGCGGAGGTCGAACTCGGTTTCGGGGGCGTGCCGGCGGATGGGCCGCCGATAAAAGACGACGGCGTCGCCATCGGCATGGCCGAGACAGCCGAAATCCGGGCTCTGAAAGGTCTGGAGGCGGTAGGTTGCGGTTTTCGTCACCTCCCGCGCGCACTGGATCTCGTCATTGAGGAGGGTCATCACGCCAAGACCCCGCGCGGCCGGATCGCCCGCGACGCGGAGCGCGTTGACCAGGTTGAAGCCCGCATCCGTCGAAAGGGCGCTCGAGGGTCTCTGGGAGCCGATCACGATCACCGGCACATCGGCCTTCACTGTCAAATGCAGGACATAGGCCGTCTCCTCGAGCGAGGCGGTGCCGTGGGTGATCACGATCCCGTCGAGATCGGGATCGGCGGCCAAGGCGTCGATCTTTTCGACGAGCGCCTTCCACTCCGCAAAGCCGACTGCGGGGCTCGGGATTGCGCTGAACGGGACGGGCACGACGTCTGCGACCTCGTGGACTTCGGGGAACAGCTCGAGGATCTTGTCGACCTCGAGCATCGTCTTGTTGGCGCCGTAATCGACGATGTCGAGGCTGGTCTTGCCGATCGAAGCGATGGTCCCGCCGGTTCCGATCACGGCGACTTTGGGCTTTGGCATTCAGGCAGCCTCGTTCGCGGCCGCTGCCAGACGCTCCAGCACGAAGTCGGTGTCCATGATGTCGCCGAAGATCAGATAGAAGTTGATGAGCGCGGCATTGTGCTCGTCATCGGTGTTGGCCGCATTGGCATCGGTCACCATGATCGTCCGAAAGTTGAGCATCATGGCGTCGCGGGCCGAGCTCTCGCAGCAGACATTGGTGACGGTTCCGACGATGATCACCGTGTCGATCCCGGCGGATCGGAGCCTCTCGGGCAGGTCGCTCGATCCCGGCAGAAACGCCGAGTATCGGTATTTGAGGACTGTCTCGTCCTCGGGCTGCACGTCCAACCCGTCCCAGAGCTGGTGACCGACCGTGCCTTCCGACATCGATGCGACCCGCTTGGCGACAGCCTCGGGCGGGGTCATCGCGTGGAGGTGTGACCAGCTCTCCAGGCACGCCGCGTCATGGGTGTTCTGGATCCAGTAGACCTTGCCGCCGGCGCTGCGGAGCGCTGCGGCCAGACGGTTCACGTTCGGCACAATCTCGCGCGCCGTGTCGCAGAGCGCGTGGGCGACGCCCTCCATCATGAACCCGTTCTGCAAATCGACGACAATCAAGGCGGTCTTGCCGGGGTCGAGGTCGGCGTGGGGATGCAGGGTGCCGCGGCGCGACAGCACCTCGTCATAGACCCTCTGAGGTATGGAGATCCGATGCATGGGGCGGCGGCTCAGGTTCCGGTTTGAATTGCGGTCTCGGCGGGGGTGAGCAGGTGGCACCGCGCGGAGCGCGCTGTCCCGATCACCACGTCGGCCGGCGGCGTTTTGAAACAGGTGGCCTGCGCCAGGCCGCAGCGCGGCGCGAAGCTGCACCCCGCGGGCGGCCGGCGCATGTCGGGCGGGCTTCCGGGAATGGCCTCGATGTCTGTTCCGCGCATGTTGCCGTGCACGGTCGAGGACAGCATCCCCTGCGTGTAGGGGTGCTGGGGGTTTCTCAACACTTCGCTGACAGTCCCGCTTTCGACGATGCGACCACCATACATCACAGCGACGCGGTCCGCGATCTCGGCCGCGACGCCAAGATCGTGGGTCACGAAAATCACACCCATCCCAAGCTCCGCCTGAAGCCGGCGGAGCAGGATCAGCACTTGGATCTGAACGGTCGCGTCGAGGGCCGTCGTCGGCTCGTCCGCCAGCAAGATCTCGGGCCGACACGAGAGCGACATGGCAATCATGGCCCGCTGGCGGAGCCCGCCGGACAATTCGTGCGGGTAGGCCTTGAGCCGACGTTCCGCGGACGGCACTTTGACCAGCTCCAACAGCTCAAGCGCCCGCGCCATCCCGGCCTCGATGCTGCACCCTTCGTGGCGGCGGACGGTCTCGGCGATCTGGTGGCCGACGCTGTAGACCGGGTCGAGCGCTGTCATCGGCTCCTGAAAGATCATCGAGACCAGATCGCCCCGCAGATCCGAGAGCTTGGACTGCGACATGGACAGGATATCCTGGCCCGCGACCGATATCCGGCCGGTGATCTTGGTCCTGCGCATCGGCAAGAGGCGCATGATCGCGCGCATGGTGACGCTCTTGCCCGAGCCCGACTCGCCGATGATGCAGAGGACCTCGCCGCGGGCCAGGGTCAGGTTCACCTCATTGACGGCATGGACCGTGTGCTCGCGGCTGACGAACTTGACGCTGACATCCTCCATCGAGAGGAGAGGGGGCTGATCTGTCATCCTGTCCACGCCCTCAACTCGCCACTGCATCGCATGCGGGCAGATCGTCCGGGACGTTGCCCACGCGGCTGTGTCCCGAGGCGCTGTCGTACATGTGGCAGGCCGTGAAGTGATCCTCGGACCCCGCGAGGCCCGGCAGTTTCGGCGAACGCTCCGCGCAGACACTCTCGGCAAAGGCACAACGGGTGCGGAACCGGCAGCCCGAAGGCGGATTGATCGGGTTCGGCGGATCGCCGGTCAGCGGTGGTTCCTCAACCCGGATCTCGGGGTCCATCGACAGGCGGGAGGCCAGGAGCGCCCGTGTGTAGGGATGTTTGGCGCGGTGGTAGATGTCGTCGACCGGGCCGATCTCGACCACTTCGCCCAGATACATCACAAGCATCCGGTCGCTGACATATTGGACGACGTTGAGGTCGTGAGAGATGAAGACATAGGTCAGGCTGAAATGCCGCTTGAGATGGCGGAGCAGGTTGAGAACCTGCGCCTCGACGGATTTGTCGAGCGCTGAGACGGCCTCGTCGAGGATCACAACCCTCGGCTCAAGGACCAAAGCGCGCGCGATGTTCACCCGCTGCTTCTGCCCGCCTGAGAGCTCATGCGGGTAGCGCGGTCCGAACACCTCGGGATCGAGCCCGACCTTCGAGAGCATCAACCGTGATGCCGCTTTCGCCTCAGCGGCCGATGCGCCGTGGACGCGCTGGCCATAGGCGATGGACTCCTCCACCGGCAGCCGTGGGTTCAGCGAGGAGTAGCTGTCCTGAAACACCATCTGCATCTGCCGGCGCATGGCGCGCACCTCGATGCCGTCGCGGGCCCCCACACCCTCACCGTCAAAGATCAGCTCGCCATCGTCGGGCGGGATCAGATGCATCAGAACACGGGCGAGGGTCGACTTTCCGCACCCGGATTCGCCCACAACCCCCAATGTCTCGCCCTTCATGACGGTGAAACTGACGCCATCGACGGCGCGCACGTGGCCGACGGGGCGGTTCAGGATCCCGCCGGTGATGGGGAAGTGCTTTTTCAGCTCCCGTGCAATCAGCATCGGTTGCGCTTTGCCACCGCGGTCGCGGGTGTCGGTCGGATCGACAGGTGCAATTGACGGCGCAGTTTCGGTCATGCTCGCTCCTTACATCCGGATGTCCATGGCCGTGCGCAGACCGTCGCTGACCAGATTGAAGCAGATCGACGTGATCAGGATCGCGACGCCCGGCAGGGCACAGACAAGGGGATTGATGTAGATCGACTGGCGGAGTGTGTTCAGCATCAAGCCCCAGTCCGGCTCAGGGGGCGTCACGCCGAGGCCAAGAAACGACAGCCCGGAGGCAATCAGGATGCTGACGCTCACAAGGCTCGAGGCATAGATCAGGATCGGGCCCAGCACATTGCCGAGGATGTGCTCGCGTATGATGCTGAATGCGCTCGCCCCTGTGGCGCGCGCGGCCTCGACATAGTCGAGGCTCCGCACCTGCGCGGTCGCGGTCTCGGCCACACGGCAGAGGGCCGGGATGAAGATCAACGTGAGCGAGATCATCCCGTTCGCGATCCCGCCCCCCATCGCACCCGAGATGGCCACAGCCAAAAGGATCGATGGAAAGGCATAGAAGACATCCATCGTCCGCATGATGACCATGTTGGTGCGCCCGCCGACGAAACCGGCGATGATCCCGAGGAGACCACCGACCAGAGTTGCGATCAGCACGGGCAGAATGCCCATCGCGAGCGAGATCCGCCCCCCGTAGAGAAGCCGCGAGAGGATGTCGCGCCCGAGCTCGTCCGTGCCGAGGAGGTAGGGATCGGTGCCGATCGGTTTCAGCCGATGCAGCAAGCTGTCCTGGTAGGGGTCCATCGGCGCCAAGAGCGGTGCGAACACCGCCGAGAGGATGATCAGAACGACCATCGCGCCGAAGAAAAGCGTTGTGTAGTCGTATCTCAGCCTGTTGGCGACCGTTTGCCAGTAGCCGCGAACCTCCTGGGCCGGTGCTGTTTCGGCGGGAGCCGCCGTCAGGGTTGCATCTGTCATTCCGCCCCCTCAGCCTCGCTTCAGGCGCGGGTCGACTGCGGTCTGCAGCAGGTCCACGACCAGGTTTGTGGCCACAAAGATCATCGCGAGGATCAGGATCGTGCCCTGGAGCACCGGCAGATCTCGGGTCAGGATCGCTTTGTTCAGCAAGAAACCCGTTCCGGGCCAGGTGAAAATGGTCTCAACCAGGATCGAGCCGCCCATCAGGTAGCCGAACTGAAGCCCCATGACCGCGAGGACTTGGGGCATGGCATTGCGCACCACGTGCAGGAACACCGCGCTCTCGCGCAGCCCTTTGGCACGCAGCGTCTCGACGAAATCGAGGTTCAGCACTTCGGCGACGGCAGACCGCGTTGTCCGGGCGATGATGCCGATCGGGATCATCGAAAGGGTGATGATGGGCATGATGACGAACTTGAAGTCGTCCCAGCGGAAGATGTTGAACTCCACCGAGCCGCGGGCGCCCATCCCGGTCGCAGGCAGGACGTTCAGCTCCACCGAGAAGATGATCACCAGCACAATGCCGAGCCAGTAATTCGGCACGCTGACCCCGATCACGGCAATCCCGGTCACAATCCGATCGATCAGGGAGCCGGCGAAGTAGCCCGCCGTCGCGCCGAGCGCGAAGGCAAGGGTGAAGGCAACGATCACGGCCCCGCCGGCGAGGAGCATGGTGTTGAGGAGGGCCTTCAAGACTTCGTCCGCGACGCTTCTCCCCGTGGCGATCGAGAGCCCGAAATCACCGGTCATGACTTTGCCGAGCCAGACGAAATACTGCACGGGAAGCGGCTTGTCGAAGCCGTAGGCCTTCTTGACCATCTCGATGGTCTCGGCGCTCGCGTCCTCGGGCAGGATCGTCTGAAGCGGATCCCCCGGTGCGATGTAGACCAGTGCAAAACACACCATGCTGACGCCGAGCGAGATCGGGATCGCATAGAGAATGCGTCTGATGATGTAAGCTGTCATAGGCGCCCCCAAAGTCCGAGAGCGCCGCCCGCGAGAGGGGCGGCGCCCGTGCGGTTCACTCGACGACGATGGGCGTCAGGTCTTGGAACCAGCTCTGCGCCTGGACGAACCCCGTGACATTGGGCGCCAGGGCGCGCGGGTTCACGTCATGCGCGATCCAGAGCATGACAGCCTCTTCGACCATCATCTCGTGAAGCTCGGTCAGCTTCTCGAGCTGCACGTCGGGATCAAACTCCGCGTAGATCTCCTCGATCAAAGCATCGACCTCGGGGTTGGTGTAGTGTCCCCAGTTTGAGCCCTTTGGGCCGTGCTGCGCGGAATAGACGTGCCGGATCAAGGCGCTGAATGGATCCTGAAGCGCGCGGCTGATGTTGATCCCGTCGATCTCGGGGCTGTTCTCGCGGCCTGGACGGGCAACGTCGAGCAGCGCGTTCCAGTCCATCACCTCCAGATTTGTCTCAAAGCCGACTGCGTCGAGCTGGCTCTTGACCAGTTCGTTCATCGGGAGGGGCTGCATCTGGCCGGAGCCGGAGGTCGAGATCGCAAGTGTGATCTCGCAGGGGACACACCCGGCCGCTTCCAGGAGCTCGGCGGCGCGCTCGGGGTTGTACTCATACTTGATGTCGGGCGTCCCGTGATAGGGCGTCGAGGGCGGGATGTTGGTGTATCCCTCAAGCATGTACCCGCCGAGAAGCGCTTTCACGTCTTCGCGGTTGATCGCGAAGTTCGCGGCCTGGCGAACCTCCTTACTTGCGAAATTGCCGTCGACGAAGTTCAGCTGATAGGACCAGTTGTGCGGATAGGGCGCCGTGACGATCTGCATTCCGGCGGATTCGAGCCGCGGGATCGTGTCGGGCGACGGTGCCTCGATAAAGTCGACCTGACCCGACAGGAGCGCCGCGGCCCGCGTCGTCGCCTCGGGCATCGGCAACAAGACCAGCCGATCATGGGCCGGAACGCGATCCGGATCCCAATAGTCGGGGTTTTTGACAAGCTCCAACCGCTCTTGCGGCACGAGCGTGTCGAACATGTAGGGCCCCGTCCCGGACGGCGCCATCGCATAGGCCTCGTAGTCGTTGCCAAGCTCCTCCAGCCGGCAGCGGCTGACCATGAACCAGTACGAGAGCTGATAGGGGAAGAGCGCATCGACCTGCGTCGTGTTGAAGGCAACCCGGTGCGTGTCGAGAACCTCAACAGAATCGATGATGCCGGTCCGGTTCCGAATGGCCGCGAACTGTTTGACGTTGAACTGGGGCGCGTCCTCGTTTGAGATCCGATCGAAGTTCCAGGCGACGTCCTCTGCTGTGAAATCGCACCCGTCATGCCATTTCACGCCTTGGCGAAGATCGACGATCCAGCGTTTTGAGTCCGTCGCATCGATCTCCCAGGAGGTTGCGAGACCCGGTTTGATGTCCGCGGCAGTGTCGCCTTGCGACAGGTCCCAGAGGACCAGGCCGTCATAGAGATTGTATCCCACAAAACGGTAGCCCTCGAATCCCTGGTCGGGCTGACCGATGGTGACGGGGATGTCCCCGGCCGTCATCGCGACCCGGAGCACGCTTTCAGCCCCGGCGGAGCTTGCTGTCGTCAGCGCCCCAATCGCAAGCATAGCTGCGCCTAACGTATTGTTCAGATGTAACTTCACGACATCTCTCCTTGCTGGACCCATTCTTCTTGCGTCGGTTGGATGCCGCGTTTGGCCAAAAGTCACTCGCCGACCGGAAGCTGTTCCGGCGGAGAGCGAAACCTTTGCATTGCATACAATGCACCCAGATTTTCCAATTAAAATACAATCGAGAGACGCCGTCACCGCAAGCCTCAGTCCGGATTCCTGCTGTGAATTTGATCTTGCCCGGATCGACTGCGCTAATAACGGGCATCCAGGTGGCCGCATTGGCTACGCTGCGCGTGTTTTGAGCACTGCGCTCGGCCCCGCGGCCAGCGCCACCTCACCGCAGCCAGGCGAGCCCATGTCGCAGTGTGGTCACCAATCCCGGCAGAGTGCGCGTGAAGAGCGTCGGAGGACCGCTGTCGTCGCGGGCATGACCCCCGATCCGTGGTGGTACATGGGGTCGAGCGTCGTCGCGAGCAGCCGCCCTCGGCCCCGCATTTGCAGAGACAGGTTGGGCCGCGCGTTGCCATCCGTAGACTGGTTCACGCGCGGGGTGCTGAGACTTTCAAACCCCACCATGCGCAAGCCAGGTCAGGTTCGCCCCGAACCCACCCGCCATAAGCAGATGTGCGGGCGTCGCGATGTGCACGCCGAGATTGGTACCACCCTCGAGCCACCACCAGAAGCGGTCGGGTCAGGCGCACCGTTCAACGCGATGAGAAATACTCTGGATGCACTTCGCCCATCACCACACGCGTCCAAGTACGCAGCGAGCTGTGATCTGCGAGGCGCGAGCCATCGGTGCGGCACGGGATCATTTGACGAGGCAGTCCAGCAAGATCCGTCTCCTCCAAACTCGGCCTGTGGCGAGAGGGACTGGCCAGGCGGATCGAGGAAGTGCTGCGTCACGATCCGTTGCACAAACCCCGACTGAGCAGCGCCTCCAACGTCCCGCGAGCCTGGCTGAGCAAAAGGCCATCGGCGCAGGCGAGGTGCGGCGCCCGGAACGCGCATGGGTCGATCACGTAAGTCTCGAGCCAGTGCGAGGGATGCCTTGGTGGTCCAACTGTTCTAAGCAGATCGACAAAGCGCCCTGTTCAAGGGGCAGGGATCAGGACAGGAGCCCGCAGGGGGCCAATGCGCTCCGTGATGACGGCTGGGGTCTGGCGCGCGTCGGTGAGAATGGTCAGCATGAACCAGTCCTGCGGCAGACGCGGCGGCTCTTCGATGGGCATGAGCTCTAGATCGGAGAGATCGGGATAGAGGAGGACCACCTCTATTGTCGCATCGACGACTTCGACCTCCCGCTCAGTCCCGGGATGCAACGCGCGGGCAGACACCACTCGGACCTCCGCGCCGTTTGCGTGCAGCGGCAGGATCGGGGCCACAAGACCTGCGGCCTCCTCCGGTTTCCGCCCCAGCGCCTCCATGTCCAGGAGGTAGCGCGGGCGGCCGGGACCATCCCGGAACTGAAGAAACGGCGCCTCGATCACATCTTTGGGCGAGCGGCGCTGCGCCGCTGCCCTGGCGTAGACCAGAAGCGCCGAGACCTCAGCCGTCACCCGCGTTCCCGCCTCGGTCGTCTCAACGAGGACGGTGCGGGTGAGCGGGTGCAACTCCTCATGGGCGTGCGCAGGTGGTGCGAGAGAGAGAAGGAGGAGCAGGAACGGCAGCGGGCGGGTCATGCATCTAGGGCCTTGATCAAAGCGCGGGTGTGGAGGGCCGCCAGGATGGCATCGGCTCCCCCGGTCTCAATGCTCTCCCCTTCGCACATCTGAGCGATTCGGTCGCAGAAATGCCACGCCAAGGCCAGGCCGCGGGTGACGCAGAGGGGGGCGAGCCCATGTTCTGCGCGGAACCGCTCGAGGAGACGTGCCGCTCCGAGGGATGGGGCGAGCATCGAGGTTGGCGCATCGGCGACCAAAAGCGTCGGCCTTGCACCGAGGGCGCGTGCCACGGCGACGCGCTGCCGATCTCCGCCGCCCAGCGGGTCGAGGCGGCCGGCGAGAGAGGCATTGTCGCCGGGCAGCCCGGCGGCCGAGAGGGCTTTGCGGCACGCCGCGGATGGTCAGGGGCTCTGCACAACGTCGCGGGCATGCGACTGGTCGCGGTGCTGAAGGACCCTCGATGCCCGGCAGCGGCGGTGCCCCAAGCGACCGCGGCCCGACCGCTGGCCGTCGGCAACCCGGACGGGCCCATGTCGCCTTTTCGGAGCCTGATCCTCCGTCGAGGCCGCGTAGCGCCAGGGCGAGGCCAGCGTTCCGGGGGCGACGGTCTCGACATCGACGTCGAAGCCGATCTCGCCAAGACCATCTCCGCGGGGAACAGCGGTCGGTCCGAGGTGATCTTCATCTGGAGTTGACATGCCAAGCCGTCTGGTCGCTCGCACATGCCGAGGATCCCGGCCGGCGGCGCCGGACCATGGCGGGCGCTCAGATCCGGCTTGGACCGGAAGCGGTCCACATGGGGCCCTGCACGCGTGCCGGGCTTGCCCGGGTCGGGCATGATCCGCTTGAGCATCGGCGCTGTGTCGACAGCACGCGTGACTGCGCGCCGGAGATCGCGGGCGGCAAAGGGTTCGCGCTCTGTGTGGTCGAGCCGCGCGCCCCAGAGCGTCGGGGCGCGGATCACCTCGAGATCCGGATCGTTCTTCCATTCGAGGACCAGTTCTGGCGGCACTGGGCGCGTCACGCCGTCTGTCTTATCCGTTTTGAGGGCTCCGAACATCACCGGAGGGTCCTTGATCATGACCTGGTTCTGCAGCGCCAGCGCACCGCACCAGTCATTCGCGTGTGCGTCACCGCGGTGGCTTTGGTCGGCTTGATGGTCGATGAATTTGTAGGGCCCGCAGCAGATGCCGATCTGAGTGAACTCCCGGGGCTTTTCGATGTTCTCCCACTGCGCTGTCAGGAGTGAACGGATAGACCGCCGCTGTGATCCGTCATCGGCTTCTCGGCGGTCAGGTGTCCCTTGTGCGTGTCCAGCAAGTCGATCTCCACCATCCGAGGGATGGAGCAAGCGATTGGGCGGCCTGTCGCGGCGGGCCTTGAACGTGAAGGCCTCGCCCTCGGCCATGACATCCCTCCTGTCATGCCAGGTGACGCCCTCGCGGAGGCGGATCTCTCGGACCCGGGGCCTCGTCGGAGACGTGCGCCACGCGTGTGGCCAGCTTTCGTCGTTGCCGCCATAAGGGGACCGCTCGCGCAGTTGTGATGCATCAGGCAGAGCAGCCGGTGGTCTGTTGCCGAGCGTTTGGGTCGTGGCGTTGCTGGCCCGGACCCACAGACCCAGCGACAGACCTGTTGTTGGTCGCACTCAGGATCCTGTTGGCTCAACGGTGTTGAAGGAGGCACCCGATGTTTGGGCATGGAGTGCTCATGCAGGTCCCAGTGCGGCTGGGATACTGGAATGCCTGCGCCCATTCCCCTCGTTGGAGGTCAATCGGGGCTGGCCAAGCCATGCTCGGGGTGATGTTCCGACGAGCCAGCTCGCGTGGATGTTCTTGGGTGCTGAAGACCGCTTTGCATCGAGAGGGGCAGCTTGCCCGCGGGCTGGGCCCTTGACGCCTGGCAACCAACGGCCCGAGCGGGACGCGGTCGGCCGACCTGTCCGTCTCAGCGGGCGAGATCGGCTTGATCCGCGGCCAGGGCCTCTCCGACGGACAGACCCGTGTTGAGCAAGTGTTGCTCCCAAATCGCTTTGGCCGCACCGGTGTCACGCCTGTGGAGGGCGGTCATCAGTCCCTCGTGCTCCTCGACCGATTGGTTCCATCGGTCGCGATTGAAGATCGCCATATAGCGCCCCCGCTCGGCCAACGGCATCAGGCGCGCTCGGCTGGCCGCGAGCATCGGGTTGTCGGCGATGCGCACGATCGCGTCGTGGAT
This sequence comes from Pseudomonadota bacterium, assembly GCA_038749815.1. Lineage (GTDB taxonomy): Bacteria > Pseudomonadota > Alphaproteobacteria > Rhodobacterales > Rhodobacteraceae > Algicella. The sequence continues at coordinate 29,755 of JBCDHQ010000004.1, forward strand.
CTCGCTGTTCAGCGCGAAATAGGCGTCGAGGTTCTCGTCTCGGTGATGGCGTGCCATCTCGGCGTGCTTGTGACGCAGATCCGCCAATTCGTCCTCGGTGATACGGTGCGCTGCGCGCGCTGCGGCCTGGCCCTCGAGGGCCGAAATCACCTCAAAAAGATCGATCGCATCGTCCGCGGAGTAGGGCGTCACGCGGGCGCCGCGGTTGCGGGCGATCTCCACCAAGCCATCCTGGCGCAGGAGCTTCAGCGCTTCTCTCAGGGGCGTTCGAGAGACCGCAAGTTCGGCACAGAGCTTGCGCTCGACGACGTGCTGCCCCGGTTTGAGCTGCCCGCGAATGATGCGGCTGCGCAACATGTCGGCCACGGCCTCCGTCAGGGACAAGTGCATGGGGGCGCCGTCGGGATCTTGGGTGTCGTCCATGCGCTGCCCTGAAAGTTGCGTTGATCCTGTCTGTGCGCCTCAATGATGAGAGTGCGGAGCGGCAGCAAGCCTTAACATCCGGTGATGTGTCGCCCCGGGGCGCGATGCCCCGTGCTTTTGGCGCGGCTGCCGGCCTTGCGACGGGCGCTCTGCTCTCCTTTCGGTGCGTGCGGGGCGGACTGTGCACCAAAGAGGCAAGCGGCGCGCCCCGCCGGCGTGGGCTGCCTATTTGATTGACCCGTTCGGAGTGGGTCTGCTGTGATCTCGGGAAGGTCCACCCGGTTGGTGAGGCCGAAGCAGGGATCGGTGGCAGGTGGCGCGCCGTCAACAGGAGGTTTTGCCCCCGGCGACATGTCGGACTGGGCGCCAAGGCGACGGCCGACATGCTTTGGCGCGCAGCGGGCGCCCGTCCGATCCCGGTGATCCACGAACCTGGAGGCCTCACCCATGACCAGCCTTGTCCGAGGCCGCACTGTCTTCATCAAACCGAACGACCGCCACCGCTGGGAGGAGATCGAGGACGGCGCTGTTTTGGTCGAGGCGGGCACAATCGCTGCCATTGGCCCGTTCGACACGCTGAAGGCCGCTCATCCCGACGCGCGGGTTCTCGGCACCGGGCGACAGATCCTGATGCCGGGTTTTGTGAACGCACATCACCACATTGGGCTGACGCCCGTCCAACTCGGATCGCCCGATATGCCGCTCGAGCTGTGGTTCGTCACGCGGCTCGTCTGCCGTGCCGTCGATCTCTATCTAGACACGCTCTACTCAGCCTTCGAAATGATCTCCTCGGGCGTGACCACGGTGCAGCACATCCACGGCTGGGTGCCGGGTGATCTCGCGGCCGTGGAGGCCGGGGCCAACGACGTCATTCGCGCGTATGACGACATTGGAATGCGCGTCAGCTACTCCTTCGCGCTCCGCGACCAGAACCGGCTTGTGTACATGGATGATCAGGCCTTCGTGAAGCTCTTGCCCGACGACCTTCAGCCGCGGCTGACCCGCCACTTCGACAGGTTCGCCATGGACCTCGATGACTTCGCGGACTTGTTCGATCATCTCCACGTCCAGCACCAGACCAAGGAGCGGGTGGGGATCCAGTTGGCGCCTGCGAACCTGCATTGGTGCTCGGACGCGGCCCTTGGGCGCCTCGCGGACACGTCCGAGCGGTACGACGCACCGCTCCACATGCATCTCGTCGAAACGGCCTTCCAGAAAGAGTATGCGCGCCGCCGCGGCGGGGGCACCGCGCTTGAGTACATCGATCGATTTGGGCTCGTCGGGCCGAACCTGACGCTCGGCCATGGGGTCTGGCTGAGCCAGTCGGACATCGAGTGCGTGGCCGAAAAGGGGGCGCATATCTGTCACAACTGCTCGTCCAACTTCCGCCTCCGCTCCGGCGTCGGCCCCTTGAACGAGTGGGAGCGGCACGGCGTCAACACGGCGATGGGCATGGACGAGGCCGGGATCAACGACGACCGGGACATGTTGCAGGAGTTTCGGATGGTGCTGAACGCGCACCGCACGCCGGGACTAGAGGACAAGGTCCCGACACCGGCGCAGGTGCTGCGCATGGGCACCGCCGGCGGGGCAAAGACGACGGCCTTCCGCGGGAGGATTGGCACGCTCGAGGTTGGGCAGGGCGCCGACATGGTGCTGATCGACTGGGACAAGCTCGCCCACCCCTACCTGGATCCGGACTATCCCGTGCTCGACGCGGTGCTCCAACGCGCCAAAACCGACGCCGTCGATATGACGATGTGCGCGGGCGAGGTGATCTACGAGGCCGGCAGGTTCACACGCGTCGACCGCGCGGACGCGTTGGAGAAACTCCGCCGCGACCTGACCCGTGCGTTGACGGATGAGGAGGTCGAGCGCCGGGGGCTCTCGAAAGACCTGCTGCCGCATGTCCGCAAGTTCTACGACAGCTATTTCGATCCTGCCGAGCATCAGCCGTTCTACCGGCAGAGCTCCAAGATCTGAGGGCCGCGGCGCGTAGGCGCCTGAGGGAAGCTCATCCGATCCGAACAGAGTGCGCGCAGCCCATCGCGTCAGGACCCGCGCGGCGTGATCGAAATCCGCCATTTCCATATGTTCGTTGGGGTTGTGGCTGCCATGTTCGTTGCGGATGAAAACCATGCCCACGGGCACGCCGAGGCCGGCAAAGACCGCGCAGTCATGTCCGCCGCCCGAGGGGATGTCGCACCAGGGCACGCCGAGCGACGTCGCCGCGGCCTGGAGCCCGGTCCGGATCTCTGGCGTCATCGGGGCGGGCGCGGCGTGGGTCGCGAGGCCGAGGGAGATCTCGACGCCCCGGTCGCAGGACACACGCGAACTCTCGTCCGCGAGGGTTCTCTCAAAGGCTGTGAGTGTCGGCTGATCCTGGCTCCGCATGTCCAGGGTGAAGGTGAGCCGTCCGGGCACTTTGGTGATCCCATGCTCGGCTGGATCCGTGGAGAACTCTCCGAAGGTTAGGACCATGTCTCCGCCCTCGGCGTCGACTTGATCCCAGAACGCCTCGCAGGCCATCACAAGCTCGGCGCCGGCGCGCAAAGCGTCGCGGCGCGCGCGGCGTGGAACGGCACCGGCATGTGTCGTCTCGCCCGTGATCTGCGCAAAGCGGTGCCGGATGTTGCCGCGGATGCCGCTCACGATGCCCAACGGACGGCCTGCCTCTGCGAGGACCGGTCCCTGTTCGATATGCACTTCGACGAAGGCCCGGATCCGGGAAGGATCGAGCTGCGGGCGCGCCGCGCGGATCGCGTCGGGGTCGAAGCCGCGCTCTGTAATGTGCTCGGCGAGGCTCCGCCCGGTGTCGGCGCGCCGCACGCGATCGGGCGTGTCACGGGGGAGGAGCCCAAAGGCCGCCCGGCTCCCAAGGTAGTGCTCGGGGAACCAGATCATCTCCTCCGCGCGGATGACCATCAGCGTCACATCGCAGGGCGGCGTCGGACCGGCCGCGAGCCACTCGAGCATGGCGAGCCCCGCCAGGACGCCCGCGGCCCCGTCGTAGTTTCCGCCATGGGGGACAGTGTCGAGATGCGAGCCTGTCATCAGTGCCGGGGCGCTTCGGTCACGGCCCGGCAGGGTCAGGTAAAGGCTGCCGATCTCATCCGTGTGATGGAGGAGCCCGATCTCCGCACCGGCGGAGCGGATCAGCGCGTGGGCCTGACACTCGCGCGCGCTGTAGCTCGGTCGGGTCATCCCCGGAGGATCGTGGCTGAGATCTGCGAGCGCCGCAAAGAGGGCCCGTGTCCTGTGGAGTGGTGTCAATAGAGCGCCTCGGGCAGGACCATCACGATCTGCGGGAAGAGGATGATCGCCCCCACCATGATCAGCATAGCGGCGACGAAGGGTAGGATCCCGCGATAGACATCGGCAAGCTCGCCCCGCCCGCGGACGCCTTGGACGACATAGAGGTTCATGCCCACGGGCGGCGTGATGAGGGCCAGCTCCATCATCAAGACGAGGAAGATCCCGAACCAGACCGGATCGATCCCGAGATGGAGGATCGCAGGCATCACGACTGGGATCGTGCCGACCATCATCGACAGGGTCTCCAAAAAGCAGCCCATGACCAGGTAGAAGAGCACGAGAATGAGGATGAGCTCAGTCGCGCTCAGCTCGAAGGTGGTGACAAGGCGGCTCATCGCCTGGGGGACGCCGAGAAGACCGACGATGAAGTTGAGAAAAAAGGCCGACGTGATGATGAAGAGGAGCATCGCCGAGGTCTTCATCGTCGCGACAAAGGCCGCGTGCAGCATCGAGAAGCTGAGGGCCCCGTTCCCGGCTGCCAGACCGAACGCCATCACGACGCCGATGGCCGCCGCCTCAGTCGGCGTTGCCCAGCCGCCATAGATCGCGCCCATGACGACCGCGAAAATGGCAAGCGGCGGCAGGAGGTGGCGGAGGCGGTGGAGGCGTTCGGCGAGAGGGGCGGGCGGACCCGCACGCTCCGCCAGGGTGGGGCGGAGCAGGACGGCGAGGGCAATGATCGCCATGAAGAGGAGCGTCAGGAGGAGGCCCGGCAGGATGCCGGCCGCAAAGAGCTGCCCGATCGAGGTGTTGGTCAGCGCGCCGTAGATGATCAGGTTCACCGAGGGCGGGATCAAGATCCCGAGGGTCGCGCCAGCGGCGATGGTGCCGAGCACCAAGGGTTCGTGATAGGCCCGCCGCTGGAACTCGTCGAGGGCCACAGTGCCGATGGTCGCTGCTGTCGCCACGGAGGAGCCGGAGACGGCCGAGAACATCGCGCAGGCCCCGATATTGGTGTGGAGGAGCCCCCCGGGCAGCCGGTTCAGCCAATCGCCGAGGCTGTCATACATGTTCCGGGTGATCCCCGCGCGAAGCAGCAGCTCGCCGAGCAGCACGAAAAGCGGGATCGTGGTCAGCAGAAAGTCGTTCATCACCGACCAGAGGTTGGTGCCAAACGAGAGAAGGACCGGCGGCCCGAAATAGATCATCGCCCCGAGGACACCGGTCGCGAGCATCGCGATGCCCACATGGAGCCCGATGAACATCAGCCCGAGCATGATCACAAAGCCTACGGCTGCGCCGATGGGGTCGATCATCGCCGGGCCTCGTCAATCTCTTCGGCAACGGTCGGCGGGGCCACGACGCGGCTCGCCGCGGCGAGCCCGTGGCGGAGCGCCAACAGCCCGCGGAGTGCGGTCCAAAGGGCGGCGAGGCCAAAGACCACAAGACCCGCCAGCCAGAGCGACTGCGGGATCCAGAGGGGCACTTGCAGCGGGCTCGACGAGACTGAGCCGAAGGTCAGGCTCTCCGACAGCGTGCGCCAGCCCATATAGGCCATGAACGCCGCTCCGATCCCGAGCGCCACATAGGCCGAGAGGTTCAGCGCCGCCTGAACCCGACCAGGCAAGCGCAGGAGGAGTACGTCAATCCGAGTGTGCGCCCGCTCCACCGCGGCGAGCGCCATCCCGAAGGTGCCGGTGATCGCCACGACATAGCCGCCGATTTCGTCAACGCCCTGGAGCGAGACGTTGAGGAGCTTCCGCGCCAGGATCTCGACCACGATCAGAAACGAGAGGCCGAGGCAGGCATAGCCGCCGAGAATTCCAATCAATCGCATGGGTCAGGCCCCGTCTGGGGCGCGCTTTGCCGGCGCGCCCCAAAGGCTCACTCGAGCGCGATGCCGCGGGCGGCACCCACAGTGGCGTTCCAGATGGTCGAGCACTCCGCGAACCCCGCGTCGCAGCTCTCGGCCCAACCCGGCAGGACTTTTTCCATCGTCGCCGCCGTCACTTTGGCCTGATCCTCGGGCGTCGGCTCGACCAGCGTCATCTCGAAGGGCGTGTAGTTCTCGCAGCCGTCCCCCCCGGTGTTGCAGGAGATCGCCCACCCGTTGTTCTCGCGCGCCAGCGCCCAGAACGCGTCCTCGAAGGCCGCGAACTCGGTCTCGAGCGCGGCCTTCTCTTCGTCTGAGAAGCCGTTCCACGTGTCGAGGTTGATGAAATGCGCGTTCACCGACCAGGAGATGCCGAGCGGCAGGAAATGCGTCGTCACTTCGGGCCAGTTGCCGGTGTTGCCAGAGGTCGGTGAGGTGATCGCGCAATCGACGACGCCCCGCTGAAGGGCGGGATAGACCTCCTTGAAGCTCATGGTGACGGGCGTCGCACCCAGGGCCTCGATCAGGGTCGACATCGACGAGGTGTAGGAGCGGACTTTGAGGCCCGAGAAATCGTCCAGGCCACCGATCTCTGCATTGCAGTAAAACACCTGCGGGCCGTAGGGCCAGACGGCGAGCGGCTTGGCGTTGAACTTCTCGGCGACCCGCTTCTCGAGCTCGGGCATGAAGGCCGCGACGACCTCCTCCAGCTGCTCCATCGACGTCGAGACTCCGATGAGATCGATCCCCTCGAGGAACGCGTCGTCGCGGGCCGCGGCGCCCACTGTGCTTTGGACGATGTCGAAG
>JBCDHQ010000005.1:0-35540 GCA_038749815.1 Pseudomonadota bacterium
CGCCGTGTTCTACGGCACACCCATCCAACGGGATGCCGACATCTCACCGGGCCGCCATCCCGTGATCCTTTTGTCCCATGGCTGGGGCGGAAACTATGGGCGCATGGCGTGGTTGAGCGCGGGGCTCGCCTCCGAGGGTGCCATTGTCGTTGCAGTGAACCACCCCAACAGCACCACGTTCGACCTCAACTATGAGAGCGCGCTTCATCACTGGACCCGTCCCCAAGACCTCGCAGCCGCGCTGGATCATGTTCTGGAAGATGACGCCTTCGCGCCGTTTATCGACGACACTCGGATCTATGCGGCTGGATTTTCCTATGGCGGTTGGACGGCTTTGTCGCTTGGAGGCATGGAGGCGCGCCGTGAGGGGGTTGTTGAGTATTGCGCCGCCGCTGGCGCACAGTCCCAGTTTTGTGCCGAACTTGCGCGGGAAGGCCTCGACATCTCGGCACTTGACCAAGGTCTCCATGACGCGTCCTACAAAGACGCCCGCGTTCGTGCCGTGGCAGCCATTGACCCAGGGCTGACGTGGGGGCTGCAGGAGGATGATGTCGCGAACGTCGTCGACCAGGTGCTTCTTCTTGGGCTGGGCGATGGCGCAGATCGTCTGCACGCCACCGACACCAGTCCCACGGGCAGCAATCTAGAGGCCCTCCTTCCGGAAAGCGCGGTCAAGATCATTGCCCCGGCAACGCACTTCTCCGCGCTTGGCCTCTGTAAACCGGCAGGAGAGATCATTCTTGTTGAGGAGGGGGATGATCCGGTCTGCACCGATCCGGACGGCACCAATCGCGGTGATGTCCTGAGAGAGATCGTTGCGCACGTGTCTGACCACTTTGAGCTCAATTGAGTGTTCAAGTGCCGACCCGAGACCCAACGGGCCTTGGTGCATCGCTCAGTTGGAGTGCAGGTTCACCTCGGCCGGCTGCGCGGAACGCGCATGCTGTGGGGCGAGCGTTGGTGATCCTATTGAAGCAGAAGACGCACTGTTGCGTCGTCCGCAGCCGGTCTCCTTGTATCGGGCTATGCGCCCGGCCTCTGCCCTCCGAAGCGCGAGGCGTTCGGTTCGGCCGCCGGAAGATCCTCCGGGGATCCAGGGCTGCTTTTGCCGGAACCCGAACTTCGGCGGAACGTCTGGAGGGCAGGCATTGCGGATCCTCTCGTAGGTCGACTGGCCTTCGTAGGCTCCGTCCGCGGCACTGCTGCGGATCTGACCGTCTGCGCCCGCAGCAAGATCACCGGCCATGGCTGCGTCGGAAGTGTCGTTGGTCAGGTCATGGGCCAAGATCTGGCTGGGTGAGCGCCAAGCGCGACCGCGTCAATGCCATGTAACGTTCGCCGGCACGGGCGCTTTGCGCCGTGCTTTTGGTGGGACCATTCGTCGGGGCCAAAGGACTTGAGCCCCGTCGAGCGGAGCACGAGGTCGACCGGCCGTATGCGCGAGGGCACTCAGGTCCACGGCCACCATGTGCCGGCGCCGCGCGAGGGTGCTGTGGTCCGGCACGGGCGGGTTGGGCCCGGTCGGCGTTATGACACTGCGCACGACGACTTCGGTTTGGCGCATCTGCGGTTTAGCCTCAGCAGAAGATCGGGGTGGCCCGATGGCAAGGTTTGAGAACGTCCACTGCCCCTTGGCCGGCAGTCTACGCACGGGGCCGGTGTCTTCCGACAGGGCGCAATCAAGCCATTGAGCGCGGTCGCGCGGCACTCGGACCCGTGGCAGGCTCGTGCTCAGTCCGAGATCCAGAAGCGGAGATCGCCGCGCTCGTACTTCGCTCAGGTCGTGACCTTGTGGCGGGCCCGCGGACTGCGCTCACGGTGGGCTTGGCGGTGCCGTGGAGCTCAAGGGAGAGGTGCACTGGGGCTCATGCAGCCTGAGCCATCGCTCTCCACCGCGGCCGTGCCGACCCACATGGTCGTACGCGCCGCGCAACGAGGTGCGGGATCACCTCTGCGCGCGACCGGCTGCGCTCACCGCAGGAGCGGCCAGGCCGGGCGCGGCTCGAAGGGGTGGACCACCGCGGGCGAACGGCGGAAGTAGAACGCCACGAAGTTCTCCTCCAGCGCTCGCCGCGCTGCGCTGTCGCAGGTCAGCCGCCTGAGCTCCACGCGCAACTCCGCGCCGTACTGGCTCGGCGGGAAGACGAGGTTCTGCTCGCGCTCGGCGATCGAAGAGAGGACGCGCGGCAGGTCGAAGTCCCACTCGTCCGTGGTCCTCCACGGTGCGCCTTGTCGAATGCCGTGAACGTTCTGCAACTCCCAGGTGATCTCACGGGTCTGGCGATACTGTGTGACGGGCTCGCCGCAGGCGCCCAGCATGTCGTAGCGCATGAGGCCGTAAAGGAGCGCGAGGCCTCCATACCGCCCGGAGGCGACCGCGCCTGCCACCCCGGGGACGACCAGCTCCACCAGCGCGCCAACGGGGCCCAACTCGTCCAGCGCGGTGTCAGCATCGGCCTCAATCACGGTCTCGAGGATGTCGAAATAGCCGCGCCGCATCAGCTCCAGCCGGAGACCGATGAAGCCCTCAGTGTCGAACACACTGTCCGTCTCCAGCGACGCCCATTGCCCGGCACTGTCACGGGCGGTGTCGAACTCCCGCTGGCTGCGGCGCACCACGTCGATGCGATTGCTGCCGCTGCCATCGAGGTCGATGATCCACACACCCAACGGCGTGCCTTCTTCGATCTCGGCGAAGAGGCGCAGCATCTCCTCCGGGTCCGTCACTGCCGTTTCGCCAAAGCGGAACACTTCCCGTATGCCGAACGGCGGCCGGAGGCCCTGATCGCCGAACCCATAGCCGATCTCGGGGTTCAGGATGGCCAGAACAGGGATCGACGCGCCGGTCTGCAGGCGATGCGCCCGCGGCTCGAACGCTGCGAAGTCGATATGATCCACCTGCGGGAGCGCGCGCGGCGCCTCCGCCGGGGGCGCGACCTCAAGCACGTCGAACACCGCCGCGACCAGTTCGGGCGCGGGCGGGGGCACGTCGGCGCATTGGTCGACATAGACTTCGCAGACCTCGGTCACACGCGCGGGCGCGCCCGCCTCGGCCGAGACGGTCAGCTTCAAAGGTCGCGTCATGAAGCCGCCCTCGGCTCCGTCCGGAAAGGGTTCCCTGATCTGGCGGATCCCCGCCTGGATCGTACACGTCTGCAAGTCGCCCACGGGCGCGTCGCAGATCGTTTCGTTGGGCCGGACGACGACGTCTTCGCCGAGAAAATCGGGGAAGAATTCGACCAACCGATTGTGGGTCAGCCGCCAATACCCGTCTTCCTGGGCAAATCCCATCGTCCCGTCGGGTCCCGCCAGCGCCCACGCGAAATAGAGGGCAACGGCGGCGCGCTGCTCCTCGATCGGGCGCAGGAACGGATGCGGGCTGTGCTCTGATTGCGCGCTGGCCGGAGGGGATGGCAGACTGAGCGATACGGCGCCAAGGCAACAGGCCGCTGTCATCCCCGTCCGCGCAAGGCGGGCCCACTGTCTCATACACCGCTCCGTCAAGCCCCGTGAGCTCACCTGTGCAGCATGTCCCAGGCTGTCAAGAGACCTCTCGCGCCCCGGGGGATGATGCCGCTGCAAAACCCGGCGCCTCCGATAGAGGTTTCGCCCGGGCAACGCGGAGCGTGGTTGGGGCCGAAAGATGGGGAGAGCCCGCTGGGGCGGGATCAAGGCCAATCATCCCGTCAACTGTGAGATGCCCGGTGCCGGCCACCGCGCCCACGAGGGGGTGAACTATCGCATCGAAGGCGCGTATCGTCCTGCCCGGAGGCGGGGGACGTTCCTCAGGCCGTTCACGTCACGCCAAGCTCAGAGATGTCTTGCGGCCCACGACCAAATTAGGGTCGTTTTTCGCCTTCGCCGCTGGCTTCACGCTGATGAGCTCTGGAACGAGTATGCCCTTGCGATGACAGCCTGCTCCTCCGATCCATGAGCAGGCGCATCCAGCGTCACACACCTTGGCCATACCGATAGAGGTGCTGCGCGGCAGGCGTTTGATCGTGACAGAGGTTGCAGCACAGCCGGGATATGCGTCCAAGGCCGCATTCCATCATGCGTTTAGGCGTGGGATCGGTGCGACCCCGTGGTGCACATGGCGCGGGCTCTCACGCATGGGCAGTCCGACTGACTGCTGGCGGACATACGCCCCTTGCTCGCCGCTAAGGAGGGGGAGAAACGTGCGCATTCTGCCAAATCTGCGTGTCAATTGGGCAAACGGGACGCCGAGGTCGGGTCGTTTGTTGCTCTGCAGCAATCGTCGCTTAACTGTCACGTCCCAGGGCTACAGATTTGGCGAGGAACTGTGGTGGGAAAGGTATCGATGAAAGACCTTTCTGTTGCGCAGCAGATGGTTGCGCCCTCCATTTCTGAGGATGAGAGCGGCAGCCGGCCCATGCGGCAGGCACTTGCGACGCTCACTCAAGGAAGTTCGCCTGCGTCGATCCTTGCGATGTACGCGGATTGGCAGATCCATTTGACGATGGCGCCCGACAAGCAGATGGCGCTGGCGACAAAGGCGACCTCGCACTGGATCGATTGGCTTTGCTATGTGGCGCAAGGATGCCCCGAGGAGGCCGACCGACGCCCGATCATGCCGCAGCGCAATGACCGCCGCTTTCAGAGCCAGGCCTGGTCAAAGCCACCGTTTTCGGCGCTGGCGCAGGGGTTTTTGCTGGCAGAGGACTTTTGGGATCAGGCCACATCAGATGTACCGGGTCTGGATCCGGCCCATGATCGAGCGATGACCTTCCTGATGCGTCAGGTGCTGGATGCGGTCGCACCGTCCAACTTCATTGCCACCAACCCGGAGGTGATCGCACGCACCTTTGAGACGGGAGGGGTCAATTTGCAGCACGGTCTGATGCGGATGATGCAAGACCTGCAAAAGCCGAAGCACAGAGGCTGCAACGCTCAAGTGGGCAAGGACGTGGCCGTGTCGCCGGGAAGGATTGTGTTCCGAAATCACCTGATCGAGTTGATCCAGTACGCTCCGACGACCGAGACAGTCCATTCGGAACCGATCCTGATCGTCCCGGCTTGGATCATGAAATACTACATTCTCGATCTGAGCCCGAGCAACTCACTGGTGCGCTTTCTGACGGATCAGGGCTTCACCGTTTTCATGATCTCATGGCGCAATCCCGGTGGCGAGGATGCCGCTCTCGGCATGGCGGATTACCTGGCCCAAGGCCCCCGCGCTGCGATGGATCACATCACCTCCGCGACCGGTGCGGCCAGGGTGCATACGGCAGGCTATTGTCTGGGCGGCACGCTTTTGTCGATCGCTGCGGCGGCAATGGCGCGCGACGGGGATGACCGGCTCGCCAGCATGACCCTGCTGGCCGCCCAGACGGATTTTAGCGAACCTGGGGAACTGGGGCTCTTCATCAACGAAAGCCAGGTGTCGTTTCTTGAAGATGTCATGCAGACGCAAGGCTATCTGGACGCCGATCAGATGATGAGCGCGTTTCAGATGATGCGCTCGAACGATCTGATCTGGTCGCAGATGATCCGCAAATACTTGCTGGGCGAAGATGATGCGCCGATGAACGACCTGATGGCATGGAACGCCGACAGCACTCGGATGCCGGCCCGGATGCACACAGAGTATCTGCGTCAGATGTTCCTGAGCAATGATCTCGCGGCAGGGCGCTACGTGGTCGACGACCATCCGGTTTCGCTCCGCGATATCCGCATTCCGGTCTTTGCTGTGGGCACCGAGACGGATCACATTGCGCCGTGGACATCCGTGTTCAAGATCCACAACTTGGGCCATGCCGATGTGACCTTTGCGCTGACCAATGGCGGGCACAATGCCGGGGTGCTGTCTGAGCCGGGTCACACGCGCCGCCACCACCGCATTCACACAAAACGGGATGCGGACAAGGCAATGACCCCCGAGGATTGGCTGGAGACGGCCGCATTGGAGAGCGGCAGTTGGTGGCCCGCATGGGCGACATGGCTGGCCCACCTGTCCGGCGACCGCATCACACCGCCAAAAATCGCAAACCCGCTGGCTGCCGCGCCGGGCACCTACGTGATGATGGACTAGCCAATGCTGCCAGAAAACGAACTGCTGAAGGGCAAAAAGGGATTGATCGTGGGGGTGGCCAATTCCCACTCCATCGCGGCGGGATGCGCGACGGCCTTCCGGGCCTCAGGCGCAGACCTGTGCATCACCTATCAGAACGAGAAAGCGCAGAAATTCGTCGAACCGGTTGCAACTGCCGTTGGCGCCGAGCTGTTCCTGCCGCTCGACGTGACAGATCACGCGCAGATGGATGCTCTGTTCGCCCAGATCGAACAAGCCTGGGGCAAGCTCGACTTTCTGCTGCATTCCATCGCCTTTTGTCCGCGCGACGATCTCCACGGGCGGGTTGTCGACTGTTCGCAAGAGGGCTTTGGCCTTGCGATGGATGTGTCGGTTCACTCGCTCATCCGATTGGCCAAACGCGCCGAGCCGCTGATGCAGGAGGGCGGCACGATCCTGACGGTGTCCTATCACGGGGCCGAAAAAGTCGTGGATCACTATAACATCATGGGGCCGGTCAAGGCGGCGCTGGAAGCGACAATGCGATACTTGTCCGTTGAATTGGGCCCCAAGAACATCAGGGTGAATGCCATGTCGCCTGGCCCGTTGCAGACCCGTGCGGCCTCGGGCATCGATCACTTCGATGCGCTGATTGACGATGCCAAGGCGCGCGCCCCTTTGCATCGGCTGACCACGATTGACGAGGTCGGGGCCATGGCGGCGTGTCTTGTGACCGACTTTGCCCGCTCCGTGAGCGGCAACACAGCCTATATTGATGGCGGTCATCATGTCGTCTGACGCGCTTGAGTTTATCGAAAACCGCCCGTTCGACGAGATCGAGGTCGGCGATTTTGCCGAGCTGGTCCGGACCCTGACAGCGCAGGACATCGACGCGTTCGCCGTCGTGTCCGGGGACGTGAACCCCGCACATGTGGATACCGAATTTGCGGCAGAGGACATCTTTCACAAGGTCATCGCACATGGCATGTGGGGCGGCGCGCTGATTTCGAACGTGCTCGGCACGCAGCTGCCCGGACCGGGGACGATCTATCTTGAGCAATCGCTTAAGTTTCTCAAACCGGTTGGCATTGGCGATACCGTCACCGTCCGCGTCACGGTTGCCGAGAAGGACCCTGAAAAGAAGCGTTTGACGCTGGACTGTACCTGCACGAACGGGGACGGCAAACCAGTGATCAAAGGGCGAGCCCATGTGATCGCGCCGGATCGCAAGATCCGACGGCCAAGGGTCACAATGCCCGATCTTGTTCTGCACCGGCATGGGGCCGTGCATGACCACCTGCTGGTGCGCGCCCAGACACAGCGACCTTTGCCGGTCGCCGTTGTGCATCCCTGCGATCAGCCATCGCTTGCAGGCGCGCTCCATGCGCAGGGTCTCGACCTTCTCGACCCTGTTCTGGTTGGGCCGAAGGACCGCATCGCAGCCGTTGCACACGAGAGCGAGCTGGACATCGCAGGCGTGACGATCGTCGACGCCCCGCACAGCCATGCCTCGGCCGAAGTGGCGGTCTCGTTGGTCCGTGACGGCAAGGCCCATGCCCTGATGAAAGGCGCGCTGCACACCGATGAGGTGATGTCCGCCGTCGTCGCCAAATCCGGCGGGCTGCGCACCGAGCGCCGGATGAGCCATGTCTACGTCATGGATGTCCCGACCTATCCCAAACCGCTGTTGATCACAGATGCCGCGATCAACATTGACCCGGATCTGGCCACCAAGGCCGACATCATTCAAAACGCCATCGATCTGGCCAATGCCATCGGCATCGACACACCCAAGGTGGCGCTGCTTTCAGCGGTTGAGACGATCACACCGCGGTTGCAATCCACTGTCGATGCGGGTGCCCTGTGCAAGATGGCCGATCGCGGCCAGATCACGGGCGGAGTGCTGGACGGGCCGCTGGCCTTCGACAATGCGATTTCCATGCGCGCTGTGGCGACCAAAGGCATCGTCTCGCCTGTGGCCGGGCAAGCCGACATTCTCGTGGCACCCGATCTTGAGGCCGCCAACATGATTGCCAAGCAGTTGATGTATCTGGCCGGAGCGGAGGCCGCAGGCATTGTCCTCGGCGCGCGGGTTCCGATCATTCTGACCAGCCGAGCAGACGACGACCGCACCCGCATTGCGTCCGCAGCGATTGCGGCCTTGTTCAGCGGGACGCGCCGGGCATGATCGGACCTCTCAGCCGACATATCGGTCGTCTGCCGGAAACGCCCGCTGTCAAAGCCCGTCGCGGGGGTCCAGGACGCTTCTCTCGCTGCGATGAAGCCTGCTGCAACACTTAGATCCCACCCGAGGGTCAGAAGGGGCATGTGCTCGGCGGCCGAGCAACTGTGACTTGAGCTTCCAACGCCGCCCCGTTTGGTCCCCTGCTGTCACCGAGTTGGCAAAAGTCAGCGCGACAAGCCTTCGGCGAGCGTGTCAAACACCAGTCTGACGCGGCGGCTCGTTTGAAGCTCGCGGTGCGCGACCAGCCACACCGGGAGCTTGAAGGGATCGACCTCGGTCAGGACAGGTTGGAACTCCGGGAGCCGCAATGCGACCCGATCGAACATGATGGCAATCGCGTGCCCGCTGCGTGCGATCTCCAGTTCGACGAGTTGAGAGTTCGACGCATAGCGGAAGTTCTTCCGGCCGAGATCGAAACCGATCTGGTTCAAGTAGCCGACGACCCGTTCAAAGTCGCCGAAACTGACAAACTGATGCGCTGACGCGCCCCCATCGCGCTTCGGAGCGCCAAAGGCGTCGATGTAGGCACTGACGGCGTAGAACCGCATTGGCTCGTCGCGGATGAGTTTGGCGATCAGGTTTGGCTGTTCCGGTCGCACATGGCGCACCGCAATGTCGGCCTCCCTGAGGAGGAGGTCGCGCACGCCGTTATCCGCCACGATCTCAATATGAAGATCGGGTGCCAGCGCGCAAAACCGGTCGAGGATCGGCGGCAAGATGTGGGCCGCCGTCAGTTCGGACGCCGTGACGCGCACGAGGCCATCGATTGCCTCTGAGCGGCCCGAAGCCGTCATCGACACCAAGCTGGCGCCATCCGCCATCGTCCTGATGTGGTCGAGCAGGTCGAGACCGGCGGGCGTCAGCGAGACGCTGCGTCCCGTCCGCTCAAACAATGTGACATCGAGATCCGCCTCAAGGGCGGCGAGCTGCCGCGTGATCGTGGGTTGCGTCACCTTGAGGGCGGTGGCGGCCGCCGACAGCGAGCCCTCTTCGGCGACGGCGAGAAGGGACTTGGCCTGGTTCCAGTCAAAGGAGATCGCGTTCCAGTTCATTGGTCTCAATACCACCGATTTCAGCATACTAAACCAACGAATATCGGCGGTTCACTGGTGAAATCCGTATGGCTAAGACGCTCGCAAACCCAACCCTCGGCACAGAAGGAGCACGCTATGAGACTCGTCGTATTGGGAGCCAACGGACGCACCGGGGGCGAAGTCCTTCGGGTTGCCCTCGAAAAGGGCATGGACGTGACCGCCGTGGTGCGTTCACCAGACAGGGCGCCCGCCATCCGGCATGAGCGGCTGCGTGTGATCGTTGGCGACCCCTGCGATCCTGCATTCTTGAAGACCGTTTTTCCCGGCCAGGACGCGGTGATCTCGACGCTGGGTGGCCGGGCCCCGACGAAAGCGGCGACGTCGGTCTACTATCGTTCCGCCGAGGCGATCGTGGACGCGGCTCGGGAAACGGGCCTGACGCGGGTCCTCGTCACCTCGACGGCGCTGCTCTTCCCAGAGCAACCGCTGATGGGAAAAGTCCTCCGCCTTGTTGTGCCGAATGTCGTTCGCAGCGCTGCGCGCATGGAAGACATATACAGGTCTTCGGGGCTCGACTGGACGTCGGCCCGCGCCGGTTTTTTGACCGACGCCGATGCGGTCTCCTATCGGGCCGTGAAGGATGCGCCGCCGACGACGGGAACGTCCGTCTCCAGGCGGGCGCTCGCGGAGTTCCTGGTCGACGCCATGGAAGACCCGGACGCTTACGGCGCCGCCTTCGGCGTGGGAGACCGGCCTGCCCCATCGCGGGAGGGCCACGTGGAGGGCCAAGCCGGTGTCCGCGCTTCATGAGATGCCGTGCAGCCCAAGTCGGCCCAGAGTACCTTCGAGCCTAGCCGACGACAAACCGGCTGCGGCTTCGCCGCCTACGGTCTCATTGGCCCACCAAGCGGAAGAACTCGATCAACTGACCGTTCGGATCCACGATCTTGAGCCGGCGGATCTCGGGTTCTTCGATGATCTGGGGAACGTCGCGCTGGGTGCGCTCCTGCAAGGCTTCTGGGCCGGCGGACTGCACGAACGCGACGGCATCGGGGGCGTACTTTGCGCGCGAAACGATGGCGAACCACCGGCCTTCGACGTCGAAGGCCACGAAATCGTCGAGCTCGATCGCGCCATGTCATCGGTCGGACCGCAGGCTCCCATGGCAAGACTGGCGGTGTCGGCTGGCGTTCTGTCTGCCGGCGGACAGCCATGATGCGTGGATGCAGTTGGGCGCTTTTGGTCCGCCCCCTTCGGCTCAGGGCGCCCCAACGAGCTTGGGTTTCGCCGCTCGGATCGCACTGTTGGCCAGGGCAATCGCGAGATTGATTGGGCGCCGAAGGGCCGCGCCGTGAGGCGGCCCCGATGGATCTGCTTGGGGTGCTTTGCCCCACAGTGCGGAGTTTTAGGTTAGACTTGGCCCTTGGTTGCGCTTGGCGCTGCATTCGATAGGTGCTTGCCGCTTATGATGATGTGTTCCCATCGGAGCGGTGAGAGGTGCCGGACCCGTTCGGGGTCAGTTATGAGGCCGTCAGCCTGCATGGCAGCGACGATTTCTCCGATGTGCTGGGTGTTTTCGGACGTGACCGCGGCGGCGAGCAGGTTGAGGGCGGCGGCCATCGGTCCTGAATTTGGCGTTGTCGTCCGATCCAAAAGAGTATGATGGCTCTCGCCCTTGTTCTGTCCGATCTGCTGGCGGCGCTGGAGGTCGCCATCGAGCTGCCAGCCAAGGATGAAGGTCGTCCGAGTATGCCAAACTCACGCAGGGCTTTGGCGACTGCATGGCGCTGCGGTCCGGCGGACAGGCTTTGCAACAGCGTGCTGGGGAGGATTGCGCCGGTCTTGATTGCCGCAATGAGGCGGAGGACTTCCGGCCAGCAGGCAGTGATCGCTTTACCGTCGGTTACGCTTGAGACCAGCCCCTCCAGGGCCGAGGGCGCCACGGTGCTGCCCAGCACACAGAAGCGCCGATCGGGTAGGTTTCGGATCCGGGGTGCGACGGTGAAGCCGAGCAGATGGCTGACCGCGGGGATATGGTTGTTGACGCCGCTGTTATCCGGGAACGCCTCAACAATTTCGCGGCCCGTTCTCGTGGCGACACGACCGCCCAACACATGCGGCGTCTCATAGGCGGTTTGCTTGATGTGGAGAGGCCAAGTGATCGGCGACAGGGGCAGAGTGTTTGACCCCTAGCCGGGAGCCGTACTTTGCGTTGACGAGAGTGAGCGCCTCGCTCTGTCCCGCGGAGTGGAGAATTGCCCGTCTGCCGAGGCGGCTTTTCCGCCGCCCCAAACCTGAGCCATGGGCAGCTGGGATTGGGCCGACATGATGGCTGACAGTGCGGCATCATAAGCTTCACGGCGCATGCGCCAGGTCGCACTACGGGTCAGCTCCCAGACGGTATGGTGCGGGCCATGCGGGTCGGGCTGGGGGTCATGCCGTCCGAGATCTGCTGGGTCAGGATGGCAGGACTGTCGTTTGGCGGGGATGCATTCCTGAGGTCCGAGGACCCATCGGCGAAGCCGGTCTCAGCATCAACGCGCAGAGGAGCTCGGCTATTCTGACGGTTTCCAGGCGTCGGCTGACGTCCAGGATCAGATCGGCGGATCCCGGTCCACGCGGGTGAGGTGGAGCGTTCCCTGGTTAATGCGCGCTTGCGAGGCCCTCGTTGCGGCCGCCACAGACACCCGATCGCGGAGGGAGTGCAGCCGGACACCCAGTCCGACGGCTCAAGCGGCAAGCCCGGGTCGGGCATCGCTTTGGCATCGGCGATGTGCGGCAGTGCGCGGTCAGGGGGGCCAAACTGACCAGCGCGGTTAACCCTGATGTCCCCTGAGGCTCGTCGGTGCCTCAGGGCAAAGGGCACACCGATCTCCCAGGGCTTTGGATGAAGCGCGTTGTCATTCGGCTTCAGACGCGGCCGCCATGTGGCGCCAGCAAACGTCGCCGAGGAGCGCTTGGCCAAGCGGCGGGCTGGATCGTGATGCACCGCTCTGAGCAAGTCCACCTGACGAAGCAACCGCTTGGCACCGCCGCTGCCCACGAAGGTCAGGTCCTCGTGGAGCGCCGGTTCATATCGCCGGATCCGCGTATGACCCCGCTCAATGACGTCGAGGGGGGTGTGACCGATCCTGCCGGAGAGCATTTGCGCGTCGGCCAGACGCCGCTCGGCGCCCTGACGTTGGATCTGTGCGCATCGATCAGGGCATCGAGACGCTTCTCGACCGACCCGAGCGTCTGGCTGGTCCTGGTTGTCTCGGCGGTGATGGCCTCATCGCAAGCCTGCCTGGGGTCGCGCATGATCTTGCCGAGGATCCGTTCGCTTCGATCATGTCACGGCGCCAGTGGCTGATGCTGGCCGCAAGGATGGCCAGACGACGGGGTCCTGGCAACCGGCGCGGATTGTCCGCGCAGAGCCGGACGGCTTTGCGGGCCAGTTTGTTGATCTGACGGGGTGCGTGCCCGCCGCCCAGGTTGCCCGGAGCCCCGATCTCTTCGATCACAGGCAGGCGCGAGCGGACGCGCTATGCCAGGGCCATTGTGACAAGGCGCGAACTTGCGCAACCTGAGGATCATGGCCACCCGGCCATCGGCCCGATCCGTCCGCAGGGTGTCGAGCCGTTTGCGGACAGTCCCGGACAGGCGGGCTTAGAGACGGTCAGCAACCGAGCGCTCAGCCCCCAGCATCGCGTCGGCGACCGTGCGCTTCAGTAGATCGGCGGCGGGTCAGATGACCTACGGTTTCCGACGCCGCTCCAGAAGCTTCGCACCGGCCTGCGCTGACCGGGCGGCTGTAGGCCTCCAGGCCTTGAGGTTCACCAAGGCTTGGTCCGGGCATGGTCGGTCCCTCCAGAGGCGCTGCAGACCGCCTGAGCGGCGGCAACGTGTCGTCCCGGTCACGCGCTTGTGGCCGGCAGCGTCGGGGCAGACGCCGATCTGGCCCGAGACGTGCTCAAGACTGACCTCGGGGATCTTCTCGCCTGGCTGGATCAATCGCGCCGGGTAGCGGAACGCTGCAGGGTGCAGGGCGAACCCGAGCCTGTTGGTGTCACCCCGGCGACGGCCAACGATCACACGGTCTTGCTCGCGCGGCGTGTGGTGGATCAACACATCCGGCAGAGACCTGGGCAGATCAAAGCTCGCGGCGCGTCGGCGCACTGTCAGGACACGTCTTTTGGCCGTGAGGGGATCTTTCACAGAGGCATTGCGTAGCGCCTTGAACTCTTGCGCCCTCCGAGACCTGGTGGAGACGGATGTTTGCGGAAGATCTGCGAGGGCTCCCGTTGATTGACCTCGCCGCATTGGGTATGTCCAACGCGGTTCTCAACCTCGGACCCACGGAAGAAAGATGTAATGCGCAGCACGCACCTCTGAGCGAAAGAACCCGGCAGGTTTGTCGGCTCTTTCAGGTTGCGCGCATGGCGGGCCTCCCCCGCCACACATCACGAGACCGAAATGGATATCATCAAGTACCCGCGCACGCGGCACATTGAAGGCTCGCGCCTTCAGGCCGGGGACATCGCGGATGACAAACCGATCCGCGAGCTCGCTGGAGAGCCGCTCATCATCGAAGAGAAGCTGGACGGTGCAAATTGCGCCGTCTCGTTCGGCGCTGATGGAAGCTTGCGGCTGCAAAGCCGCGGCCACTACCTGACAGGCGGCGGGCGGGAACGGCACTTCGATCTGTTGAAGACCTGGGCGGCCGCGCAGGCCCACCTGCTGCAGTCGGTGCTTGGCGACAGATACATCATGTACGGCGAGTGGCTCTATGCCAAACACACGGTCTTTTACGACCGCCTGCCGCATTACTTCATGGAGTTCGACGTGCTCGACCGCGAGACAGGGCGGTTTCTGGACACGGGCGCCCGGCGTGATCTTCTCTGTGGGCTGCCGGTGATGCCGGTTCCGGTGGTCCGTACGGGGGCGATCCGATCCGTCGATGATATGGTTGGTCTGGTGCGCCCGTCGCTCTACAAGTCAGAGGGCTGGCGCGATGCGCTGCAGGTGGCTGCCGAGGCCTCGCGCAGCCGACCGGACATGGTCGCTCAGCAAACCGAAGACAGCGATTTGGCGGAAGGCCTCTACATCAAGCTCGAGAAGGATGGTGAGGTCGTCGAGCGGTACAAATATGTCCGTGGTGACTTCCTGCAGGCGATCCAATCGGCCGACGGGCATTGGCTGGACCGGCCCATCCTGCCGAATGGGCTGATCGAAGGGACCGACATTTTCGCGCCGGAGCTTGGCAGTCCAGGAGCATACGATGACCCATCGATGCTCTGACGCGGTGTCCCATCAGCAGCTCATGTCGTTTGTGCCGGAGGCGCCGGATTGGATCATCGACTGGCCCGCGATCTGGCGCCTGTGGCCAGAGCTGCCCGCTTTGGACACTTGCCCGCAGGATCCGATCCATCACGCAGAGGGGGTTGTCGGCACACATACCAGGATGGTTGTCGAAGCGCTGGTCTCGGATGCGGCTTGGCGGAGCCTGTGCCCGGACGACCGTGCGGGGCTGTTTTGGGCCGCTGTCCTGCATGACGTCGGCAAACCCGCTGTCACCCGACACGAAGAGGGTGGGCGCCTCTCGTCCCGGGGCCACTCGCGCATTGGCGCCGCCATGGCGCGGCACAAGCTGTGGGAGGCAGCGGCGCCCTTCCAGTGGCGAGAGGCCATTTGTGGGATCATCGCAAACCATCAACTGCCGTTCTGGCTGATCGAACGCGATGACCCTGGCCGTTTGGCCGTCCAGACATCCTGGCGCTGCAGACCAGATCACGTGTGCTTGCATGCGAAAGCCGACGCCCTCGGCCGCATCTCTGCGGATCAAGCGCGCATTCTGGAGGCCGTCGAATTGGCCAAGGCACAGTTCGAGGAGAGCGATTGCCTGGCCCGACCCTTTCCCTTTGCCAACGACGAAAGCCGCGTTGCCTTCTTCGAAAAAGAAGACCGCGATCCTTTTTACAGGGCATATGAGGGTTTTCGCTGCCAGGTCATCGTGATGTCCGGCCTGCCCGGATCCGGCAAGGACACTTGGATTGCCCGCAACCACCCGGAGCTGCCCGTTGTCAGTCTCGATGCCATTCGCGAGGAGACGGGTGCCCCGGCGACAGGCAATCAGGGTCATGTGATCCAGGCCGCATACGAGCGCGCCCGCGAACATCTGCGGGCGAAAAGGGGCTTTGTCTGGAACGCCACCAACGTGACCCGGCAGATCAGGTCGAAGATCCTGCGCCTGCTCAGGGACTATGAGGCGCAGATCCGGATCGTTTATGTCGAAGTGCCCGCCGCTCAGCTCCACCGGCAGAACTTGAGCCGGGCCGATCCCGTTCCCGGAAAGGTGCTCGACCATCTCGCGCAAAAACTCGAGCCACCCGAACTGTGGGAAGCCCATCAGGTCACGCGGGTTCTGGGAGGATGACGCCGTGATCTTAGGAGACAGCAGTGTCTCAAAGGGCGAGGATCAGAGCGCCGCCCTGCAGCATGCCGCATTCGAGGAGCCGGGTGTTTGACGCAACAGCGTCCGGTGGTCGGCGGGATCGACCGGAACTGGACCGGATGCTGGATCAGCTTGGACCCGGCGATGTTGTCACCGTCTGGAAACTCAATCGGCTGTGCCGCTCGTTGAAGGACCTGCTCACTGGTCTCGAAAAGATCGGCACAGCCGGTCCGGGTTCCGCTCTCTTCCCGAGCCTGTAGACACCACAACGGCTGTAGGCCGCATTGTGATGCATGCGGTCGGGTCGATTTGGGAATGGACCAATGCAGGCCCGAACGCCGCCCGCCGCGAAGGCGCGAGGTCATAAACTCCGTCCAAATCAACGCCGCGACACCGCAGAGACCGTCCCTTCGGCCGAAGAACCGGTGCGAAATGGCACGTTTCTACAGGGTATCGCGGTCCGCGGTCACTCGGCATCGTCTGGGAAGCGCGCGTGACGCGATCATAGGGCGAGTTTGTGTTAGTTCTGCGCTGTGGTGCAAAGCACCCCTTCTTCGGTCTGGGCGCGTGGGCGCGCAGGAGAGATGGCAAGTGCGTCCCGATTGCGATTTGCGCTCCAAACCAGATCAAGTCTGTCCCAGCAGCGGGGGTGCTGTTGGGGAGAACGGCAAGACGTACGCTTGTGGGAGACGAGACGGTGAAGGGACGGCGCGCTAGCCCTTCACGCCGCCTCCGGAGAACCCTTCAAGGACGTAGCGCTGCCCGAGGATGTAGATCGCGATCAGGGGCAGCGTCGAGACGACGGAGCCCGACATGAGGAGCGCCCACTCCGCCTCGAACTCACCGAGAAAGCGCATGAGGCCGAGGGGGACGGTGCGCAGCTCCGGTGTGTTGAGGTAGAGAAGCGGGCGCAAGAGTTCGTCCCAGTTGTTGATGAACGCGATCACGAAGACCGAGATCAGAGCCGGGCGGTCCAGCGGCAGGTAGACCCGCCAAAAGATCCGGATCGGGCCGGCCCCGTCGATCCGTGCCGCCTCGCCGTACTCGGCCGGCAGGCTCGCGAAGTACTCCCGCAGCATGAACGTCCCGAACGAGCCGACAAGGAACGAGGGCACGATCAGCGGCAGGAAGGTATCCACCCACCCGAGGCTTCGCATCAGCAGGAACTCGGGGATGATCGTGACCTCGGTCGGCACGAAGGCGGTGGCGAGGATCAACGCAAAGAGGACGTTCTTGCCCGGCAGCTCCATCCGCGCGAAGGCGTAGCCCGCGAGCGCGCAGGTCGCGACCTGCCCGGTCGCCGCGAGGGTTGAGACGATGAAGGAGTTGCGGAAGTAGAGCAGGAAATCGTGCTCGGTCAGCACCTCGGCGTAGTTTGCGAAGGGCGCGTCGCCGAAGAGCATCGTCGGCACGAAGCTCTGCGGCAGGCGGAAGATGTCACGGCTTTCCTTGAAACTCGTCACCAGCATCCAGACGAAGGGCAGCAGCGTGATCGTGGCATAGGCAAGGAGCACGGCGTAGAGCGCGATCAGGGGCGGCAGGGCGCGGGAATTACTCATGCACCCACCGCCGGCGGAAGTAGAAATTGAGAAGCGTCGCGAGGCCGATCACGAAGCACAGGATGTAGGCCAGCGCTGCGGCGTACGCCATCTCGAAATGCACGAAGGCGTTCTGGTAGATGTAGAAGGCGAGCGTGGTCGAGGCGCGGTTCGGCCCGCCATTGGTCAGCGCATAGGTGATCTCGAAGGTCTGGGTGGAGCGGATCAGCGCCAAGATCAGCACGAAGAAAAGGCTGCGCGACAAGAGCGGCAGAGTGATCGCGTAGAACCGGCGAAAGGCGCGGGCGCCGTCGACGCGGGCGGCCTCGTAGTAGCCCGGATCGATGGTCTGGAGCCCCGCGATCAGCAGGATCATGTAGAACCCCGCATCGCGCCAGATCGAGACGATGGCCACGGCCGGCAGCGCCCAGGCGGGATCGGCGAGCCAGGCCTGCCCGGCGAGCCCGACGCTCTCGAGAAGGTGGTTGAGAAGCCCGAACCGCGTCGAGAAGATCCAACGCCAGGCAAGCGTGATTGCGACGGTCGCGGTGATGTAGGGCAGGAAGAACGCGCCTCGGAAAAAGGCGGAAGAGCGGAGCGTGTTGTTGAGCAGCACCGCCAGCGTGACCGAGACCAGCATCACGCCCGGCACGTACATGAGCGTGAAGACCAGCGTGTTGCCCAGCACCTGCAGCGAGACGGGCGAGCTGAGGATATGGCGATAGTTGTCGAGGCCGACCCAGACGAGCTCGTCGAAGATGCGCCAGTCCGTGAAGGACAGCGCGAAGGCCCAGACGATGGGGATCAGGCGAAAGACCAGAAGGCCGACGATCGCGGGCGTCAGGAACAATAGCGCCGGCGCCCAGACCCGCCAGCCGCCGCGGCCGGCGACGCGCCCCCCGCGGGGGGCGCGTGCGGGCAGGCCGAGGCTCACCGTGAGAGGACGTCGTTTCCGTAGGTGGCGGCGGCTTCGAGCGCCTCCGCGACGCGCTTGCGGCCATTGAAGACCTCGTCAAGCTCGCCGTTGAGCCCGCCGGAACCAGCGGCGGCGTACCCGCGCCACGCGCTCCAGTTGGCGGTGAAGCCGGTGTAGAGGGGCTGCGTCCCGATCTCGAGGATCAGATCCTTGTTGTCGGGGCGCTGGCCCGCGTCGAGCCAGTCCTCGGCCTCGGCTGTGGCCTGCCAGGCCGGCACCTTGCCGGACGGGAAATCGGAGGCCGAAAGGCTCGGCCCCGTCATGTGCTGGATGAAGGCCCAGGCGAGTTCCGCCTGCTCGGTGTCGGTGGTCACGGCCAGCATGTCGGCCCAGGCATAGGCGGCCGCGGTCTCGGGCGTGGCGTCGGGGCCCATCGGCACCTGCGCGATGGCCCAGTCGAAATCGTCGCCGGCGACGTTGCGGGTGTTGTCGATGTTCCACGAGCCGTCGACCCACATCGCGGCCATGCCCATGCCGAAGACGTCCTGCTGGCGGATGCCCTCGAGCTCCTGCGGGCGGGGGGCGAAGCCGTCATCCACGATCGAGGCGAGGAACGCGATGGCGTTCTCGGCCGCCTCGTTGATCTCAAGCGCGTCGCCCGCTTCGGTGACGTAGCGCCCGCCATTGCGGAACACCCACGGGTCGACATGCGCGTAGCGGCCATAGACCCAGTAGCCGTACTGCTCGGGCGTGCCGTCGCCGTTCTCGTCAACGGTCAGCGCTTCGGCGGCGGCGCGGAAGTCGTCCCAGGTCCAGTCGGCCGAGGGGTGGTCTACGCCCGCCGCGTCGAAGGCGTCGCGGTTGTAGTACATCACCGGCGCCACCCAGTTCTGCGGGAACGCGACCTGGCGCCCGTCGATCTGGCCGATGGCGACCGCGCTCTCGAAATATCCGTCGAGCGAGGCGTCGGCAATGAACGGGCCGAGGTCCATCAGGTTGTCGGCCTCGGCCCACTCCTGCACGAAGCCCGAGGACATCGCCATCACGTCCGGCAGATCGCCCGAGGCGGCCAGCGCCGAGACGCGCGGCCAGTAGTCGCTCGGCGGCATCGCCTGGATCTCGACCGTCACGCCGGGGTTGGCGGCCTCGAAGACGGCGACGGCCTCCACCTCCACATGCTCGGGCGACCAGAGCACCTTGTCCTCGGCCGCCGCGGCGGTGGCGAGCGTCACGAGTGCGGTCGTGCACAGGCGCGTCGTTCGGATCATCCTTGTCTCCGTCATCAAATCTTCACCGGGCGCCGTCTGGTCAACCGGCCAGCGTCCCGTCATCTGTAGTTCCGCGGCACTACACTTCGGTGACAGCGCGCAGTCGGCGGGGGACGAGGATGGGCCGGACGCGCGACAACGAGATCCTGCGACAGCTCCCCTTCGCGGCGCCCGGGCGGTTCTGGCGGGGCAACATGCACATGCACAGCACCCGCTCGGACGGGGCGCACAGCGTGGCGGAGGCCTGCGCGGCCTATGCGCGCGAGGGCTATGACTTCGTCGCGATGACGGATCACTTTTTGCCCGAATACGGTCACCCCGTCACCGACACCCGTGCCTGCCGGACCGACGGCTTCACCACGCTCGCCGGGGCGGAACTGCACCAGGGGCGTCTTGTAAATGGCGAGCTCTGGCACCTGACCGCGGTCGGTCTGCCCTGGGACTTCGTGCCGCCCGCCGAAGGCGAGGGCGCGGCGGAGATCTGCGCGCGTGCGGCCGCGGCGGGCGCGTTCCTCGCCTTTGCGCATCCGGGCTGGTTCGCGCTGACCCCCGCCGTTACTGAGACGCTGCCGATGGTCCACGCGGTCGAGGTCTACAACCACAACACCGAGATTGGGCAGATGCGCGGTGACGGCTGGTATCTGACCGATATGGCGCTGAATGCGGGCCGGCGGCTGACGGCGGTGGCCAATGACGACATGCACCGGCTCGGCGCCGGTTTCGCGGGCGGCTGGACGATGGTCAAGGCCGAGGCGCTGACACCCGAGGCGCTGCTCGCCGCACTGCACGCCGGCGCCTTCTACGCGACGCAAGGCCCGCTTCTGCATGGCGCCGAGATCGAGGGGGACTGCCTGGTTCTCGACTGCTCGCCCGTGGTGGCGGCGGTCACGGTCGGCACCCGCGCGCGGCGGACGATGGCGCAGATCGACCGGATCTCGACCCGCGTGGCCCTGCCGCTGCCAACGGAGGAGGACGGCTATTTCCGCGTCATCCTCCGCGACGCGCATGGGCGGCAGGCCTGGACCAACCCGATCTGGCTGGTCTGACGGGCGGTCAGGGTGGCGGGCGTCTCGATCCACGGCCTCACCCGCCGCTTCGGCACGACGGAGGTTCTTCGGGGCATCGACCTCGAGATCGCCGATGGCAGCTTCACAGTGGTGGTCGGCCCCTCTGGCTGCGGAAAGTCGACGCTTCTGCGCATCCTCGCGGGCCTCGATCGGCCGAGCGACGGCACGCTTCGGATCGGCGGGCGCGACGTCACCGGGCTCGAGCCGGTGGATCGCCGGATCGCGATGGTGTTCCAGAACTACTCCCTCTACCCCCACATGACGGTGCGCGAGAACATGGCGTTCCCGCTCAAATCCCTCGGCCTCGGCCGCGCCGAGACCGCCGCCGCGATCGAGCGGGCGGTCGCGATCCTGCAGATCGGCGCGCTTCTGGATCGCAAGCCCGCGCAGCTCTCGGGCGGTCAGCGCCAGCGCGTCGCCATCGGGCGGGCGATCGTGCGCGAGCCGTCGGTGTTTCTCTTCGACGAGCCCTTGTCGAACCTCGATGCCGCGCTCCGCGGGCAGATGCGGGTGGAGCTGGCGGAGCTGCACCGCAAGCTCGGCACCACCATGGTCTACGTCACCCACGATCAAGTCGAGGCGATGACTATGGCCGAGGAGATCGTGGTGCTGAACGACGGCCGGGTCGAGCAGGTGGGCGCCCCGATGGAGGTCTATGCCCGCCCCGCCTCGCGTTTCGTCGGCGGCTTCATCGGACAGCCGCCGATGAACCTTCTTGCGGCGACGGTGATCTCGGCCGAACGGGGCAGCGTTGTCGCCGCGATCGCGCCGGGGCTGGAGATTGCGGCGACGGCGAACGGCTCGAGCCTCGCGCAGGGCGATGCGGTCGAGGTCGGGATCCGGCCCGACGACCTCGCGCCGGTGGCGGAGGGCGGGATCCCGGCCAGCCTGCACGTCCTCGAACGGCTGGGCGCGCAAACGGTGATCCATGCCCGCACCGAGACCGGCCTTGCCCTCTCGGCTGTTGTGCCAGGCGATCTGCAGCTTGCCCGCGGCGCGGCGTTGAGGCTCGGCGCGGCGCCCGACCGGGTCCACGTCTTCGACGCGACCGGGCGTGCGCTCGCGCGAGCGGCATGAGCGTCGCCCGCCGCGTCGAGGACCGGCGGCTGGCCTCCGGCACGCTCGCCCGGGTGGTCCACATGGCCGTGGAGCGGTTCTCGGTCCTGCCGCTCTTCACAGCGCCCGCTCCCCCCGACGAGACACGTCTGTCGCTGACGCTCGCGGGCGCGCGCCTCGGCCGGCCCGTCAGCGCCGTGCCACCCGCCGCTGAGCGGATGGACGCCCTCGTGATCGACGGCACCCACCACATCGCGCGGCGCGCTGCTGCGCGGGAGGGGCTGGCGGTCGCGCCACTCCGCCTGCTCAGAACCGTGTCGGGCCGGTTGGCGCCGGGCGAGGTGCTGATCAACGCCAACCACTTCCTCTTCCAGGCGGCTGAGGTCGCTATGCCTTTCGATGCGATTGGCGATCCGATCGGCCTGACCCTCGCCGAAGGCGTGTGCGAGACGCCGCCGCAATAGCCGCGGGCCTGCCTCCTAATGCGGGCGGCGGGTCCGGAGATCCGGCGGCTCGGCTTTGCCGAGACCTCGATCGCGGCAGCGACCGGCCAGACCTTCGCGCCGCACCCCCTCGGTCCGCCGTCGCGAGAGGCGGCGGGCACGGGTTTTGCGCTCTTCCACGGCTCACTCGGCGGCCGAACGCCGCCCGCGCCCGGGCTTTGGGAGGTTGCCTTCGTCGGTCGCCACGCCGTGGCGATGCGGCACGGGGGCGGCCTCGGCATCCCGCGCGCGGGCGTTGTCCTTCGCTTGACCTCGGAGGGCGAGGCGGCGGCGGTGGCGGCCGGCCCGCTCACCTACGCTCTCCCTGGCCTGTCCGAGGGAGTGCAGTCGGGGCCTCTCATCGTCGCGGACGGCGCACCGACCGCGGCGTCCCGCGACGTCTTCACCGAGGAATACATGTCAGCCGCCGCGCCCCGCCCTGACGCGGTTCCGATTTCGCCTCATGCATGGGCCGCGGACTGGCACGAGACCCGCGCCGCCCGGCTGTCGGCCGGTCTGACGCGGGCCGGGCACCTCTTTTTCTGCGCGGTCGAAGGGACCTCGTCCTTCTTCCGCGGCGGTCCCGCGAAGGGGGCGACCCTTCACGATTTGGCATCCCTGATGATCGCGGAGGGCGCAACAACGGCCTTGCACCTCGACGGCGGCGCGTCGGCGCAGGTCTTTGCTGAGGGCGGCGGCGCCCTGATCACCGCACGCGACGTGCATCACCGCGATCCTGCAAGCCCCGGGCAAGTCGACCGGCCCCTTCCGCTCGGGCTGATCCTGTCGTGACCGCACCGCCATCGCCCTCGCGGGAGGGCCAATGGCGCGTCAATGGCTCATTGTCGAGCACGAGATCGACCGGCGCGGACCGTCCAGGGGCGTGCATGTCAATGGACACCGTGCGCCAGCGTCGGGCCAGCGTTGCGTGATTGGGGACCGGCGGATCAAGATCTAGCTGAACTGGTCAGATGGCATCTCTGAAGGCTGCCTCGACGCGCGGGCGACGGTGGTGCACCACACGACATGTCCGCATTTGGGCGACGAGCCGCCCATATGCCGGGCCTGTCATGAGACAGCCCATCCAGAGCATCACGAAGCCTTCGATGACATAGACCATGTGCCACGCACCCAATGTAGCTGGGCGACGGCGGACTCTCCTGTGGGACGTTCTCCGTGCGAGCCTACGACGCCTGGCAGACGGGAGGTGAATGCGGCCCCACTGCATCTGCCTTCGAAGCGCTGAAATGAAGCTGGAACATGGTCAAGACTGGATGGACCTCATTTGTCGAGTTGCTTTCCCTACATGCCCGGATCGGGGAGGATCCGAGGCATCGCGCGCAGCGCCAGTCATCCGACCGGAGATCTGGCTGAGTATCTGTTCTGCAGAGCGTTCGATTGGGAACAGGCCCCAAATTCGGAACGAGGGCTCGATGCAACCGGGGTGGACGGAACCCGGTATCAGATCAAGGGGCGGCGCATTCATCCGCGAAATAAGTCGCGCCAGTGTTCTGCCATCCGAAACTTTTCAAGCCGTCCTTTCGATGTCTTGGCAGGGGTTTTCTTTGGTGATGGATTTCGGATCATGTGTGCGGCCCTTGTCCCGTTCGAGGTTGTCAAACATCGCGCGACCTTTGTCGCCCATACCAACAGAAGCAAACTGATGGTGCGCGATAAGGTTTGGGAGGAGGCGGGTGTCGAGAACGTCACAGGCCTGCTTGTTGCTGAGGGGCGCGCGCTCCGTTTCCCAAAACGTTGACGACACATCGTGAGGATTGAGCGCATCTCCGCAGAGGCCGACGATGACGCTTGATAGACCTCTTTCCGCTTCCTTCGGTCTGGCGGCACGTCAGGGGATACGGTCGGTCGGCACCGACCGAACCGAGCGCCTGAGCGGATGGACGCGTCCCTCAATTCAGCACCGTGTTTCCAGATGTTTCTGGAAGAGGCCGATGCGGACAATACCGCACGTCTGGATGACCGTCTCGGCGACGCTGACGGTTACACTTCGGGGCCTCTAAAGCAGGGTTTCAATGATGAAATTTGAGGCTCGCCTTATCGCGACGCTGGCTTTCTATGGCCGAGATAGCACCGCTGATCTAAGCAGACATCGTGGCGGCTGAAGCCTGGCGTCTGCGGCGTTTTGAGAACGAACGGAACGGAGCGCGGCAGAGAGCGTCACAGACGGCATCTGGCGGTCTGCTGTCGCGTCTAGGGTTCGGTCCAGCCATGCTGAGCGGGATGTCCGCGTGTTTCCGCGGGATCACGACGTTCCGGATGGGGTGCCGGGTGAAGCGCACACCTGTCGGTGCTATGCGGGACCGGCCAGTCTCAATGGGCAGATCATTCTGACAGGATCTCCCTGGGAGACGCGCTCCAACGCGGGGTTCAACCGAACCCACCGCCACGACGTCCACGATGCAGAGTGGTTTGCAACGGATCGCCAAGCACGCGTCGAGATCGACATCTGGCTCAAGCAAGACACCGACATCCCGCCACATGAGCCCCTCGGCATGCGCCCGCCCGTGCCGGAGACACCTTAGCGAGAGCTCCGAAAAGTGGCCCAGCCAAAGGGGGTTTTACACAGTCCTCAGTCCGATGGTTGCACCAATTCCATCGCAGAGCCGGCCTTTCTTGCATTCGTCAGTGCCTGGCATTCCAACCATCGTTGCAGCGAGATCAACGCGCCCGAAAAACACCGTCAGACCCAGGTCCGCCGTCCTCATCCAATGTTCCAGCCGGTCACCGAAGGCGACCGGTACGAGCATTCGGCGTCCCTATTCATATACAATCTATGCGTGTGGGCCGCGGCTGTGGGCGGCCTAACTGACGCTCATTGGTGCAGTCATGTGCAACGATTTGTCGGAGGTCCTTTTGAACTGGTTTTTTGTGGCCCATGTCGCGCTGTTCTCTGTCTTTCCTCTCTACTTCTCGACACTTCCGGGACCCACACGTCGGGTTCACTTTCTGGCCTATCTCTCAATCGTTCTTGTTATTGGGGGGTTTCTTGGCAACGCGTACTCGTTGAGCCTGGCCGACGGTGTGACCGTGTCCGGCGGCAACATCAGTTACGGCGCCTTTATGATGACGTCGATCTTGTTCGTGCTGCTTGAGAGGGACGTGTTCGTACTTCGGCAGGTCGTCCGCCTTGTTGTCATCGTCAATCTCTTCAACATTTCGTTTTCGATCGCCGCGTCGGTCGCTTTGTCGGACCCCGCGGTCCTGAACCCCCACGGGACACCGCCCGAGCTCTTTCAGCAGTCGACGCCGCTTATTGTTCTGGGCGGGGTGCTGATCATCTCGGAACTCCTCCTCCTGCTCTACTGGTTCGAGCGGGTAAAACGCTTCGGTGTTGCGACCTGGCTCAACGGCCTCGCCTACCTGGTCGGGTTCGTGGTCGTGCTCTGTCTTGACGGGATCCTGTTCCCGTTGATCGCGTTCGGCACGTCTCCGGAAGTGATTGCGATCGTCTACGGGAGCCTTGACGGGAAGGCCCTGACCGCTGCGGCCTTCAGCCTGCCGCTCCTCTTCTTCATGACCGTCTGGAACCGGCGGTTCGTGAACTACCTCGAAGAGGACGTCTTCACATGGCAGGTGATCTTCCGGAGCTCCGGCAACCTCGTGCGCGAGCTCACCGAGAAGGAGCGTGCCCTCGAACGCGCGGAGACCGCCCGGGCAGAGGTGACCGAGCGCATCCTCGCCTTCGCCGAGAACACGCCCGGTGTCATCGTTCAGTGGCGCCTGGAAGACGACGGTACGCTGACCCCAATGTACGTGAGCGACAAGTGTCTGGAGTACTGGGGCTATACGGCCGATGAAATGATCGCGGATCCCTCTCTCTTCTCCGCGCATCAGAGCGACGAGTACATCGACCGCTTCTCCGACGCTATCGCGGACGGTACCGCAGACCGTGGGCCAATCGCCGTTCGTCTGCCGGTGACGCGGCGGGACGGCAAGGCGTTTTGGCTCGAGATGCGGGGGCAGACCGCCGGGCCAGATGCCGATCGGCGCCGGATCGACGGCATCTTCATTGATGTCACCCGGGAGGTCGACGCCGAGGCAGAGGCGAAGCGGCAAGCCGATGCCGCCGCCAGAGCGCAGCGGATGGAGAGCATTGGCCAACTGACGGGCGGGGTCGCGCACGATTTCAACAACCTCCTCACGGTCTCGATGGGCAATCTCGAGCTCCTGCGGGAGGAGACGAAGGACCCCCAAAAGCTGGAGCTGATCGATGCCAGCCTGAACGCCGCCACTCGGGGCGCCGATCTCACACGCAGCCTGCTCGCCTACGCGCGCAAGACGCCGCTGGAGCCGGAGCGGCTTGACGTCAACGGGATCGTCGATGACGCAAAGACATGGATGAAGCGCGCGTTGCCTGCGGCCATAGACGTCAAGACGTCCCTTGCGCCCGACCTCGCCCCGGTAAGGCTCGATGCGACGTCCCTCGAGAGCGCGCTCCTGAACCTCCTCGTCAATGCGCGGGACGCCATGGGGTCGCAGGGCACGCTGACAATCGAGACGTCCAACGTTCGCTTGGACGAGGGCTTGCCCGGCACCGGAGAGGACGGCCTTCCGCCCGGCGACTACGTGATCTTGTCGGTGGCCGACACGGGGGCCGGCATTCCCGAGGACGCGCTTGAACGGATCTTCGAGCCCTTCTTCTCGACCAAGGCGCCGGGGTTCGGGTCCGGTTTGGGGCTTTCGATGGTGCTCGGCTTCGTCAAGCAGTCTCGCGGCACGGTGAAGGTCGAGACGTCCGTGGGCGAGGGCACGACCTTCCGGCTCTATTTCCCAACCGATGCGGCGCACCTGAGCGCGCCGAAGAAGGCGCCGGAGAGGGCAATCGCTTTGGCACCGGGGCGGAACCGGGTTCTGCTCGCCGAGGACGACGCCTCTGTCAGCAAGGTCCTCGCGACCATCCTTGAGCGGGCGGGCTACGAGGTCACGCCGGCCACCACGGGCGATCTTGCCCTCACGCTCTTCAAGGAAGAGCCGGCCTTTGATGTCGCAGTCATCGACATCGTCATGCCGGGCACTCTCCAGGGCACCGACCTCGCCGAGGCTCTGCGGACGCTTCGGCCGGGTCTGCCGATTGTGTTTCTGTCCGGCTACTTGGCCGAGGACCTGATCCACACACAAAAGCTCCGGCCCGACGACATTCGGCTCATCAAACCTGTGCCGAAAGACGATCTCCTCGACGCGGTGGCACGCGCCATCGCTGAGGGGAAGCCGAACACGGAGCTCCCGCCGGAACAGGAACTGCCAACGTCCATCGGGTGAGCCGGGTTCGCCATACCTTGGCTGCTCGGTTCGGCAGCCAAACCAATCGGGCTTGCTGAGCGCCGGGCCATCGTGACACGCGAGACGCTCCGGTTTTCCGGCACCCGCTTTGGGACCCATTTTGCGGAGACCATCCGCCGCGATCGATGGGCAGCGGCCGGCCTGTTGCCTGTCGATGACGTCGTCATCCCAATCAATGGCGTGACGCACTGGCTCTGGCGCGCGGCTTATGCCGAGGGTGACGTGCTCGATATCCTGGCCCGGCGGCGTCGGAATGCGAAGGCAGCCCGAGGGATCCTGAAGAAACGGATCAAGCCCTTTGGCCAGCCGCGTGTCGTTGCAACGGACAGGCTGAGCAGCTTTGTCGCACTGGTCAGGGATGCGATGCCGGATGCTGATCACCGCGCGCACAAGGGCCTGAACAACCGCATCGAGGGCACCCATCGGCCGACCAGGCGGCGCGAGAAACTCCTCAGTCGGTTCAAGTCGCCTCGCTAGGCTCAGAGATGTCTCGCTGCCGACGACCAGGTTGGCGCTGGCGCGCAAATCAGGTAGCCAGCCTTTGGGCCGGGGCGTAGCCAGCCTCATCCCGTACAAGTTCAACGAGCCGCGCCGCCATCACATCCCGGAGGCGAAGGCCCGCGTGACCAACTGGTCCGACTACTACCGCAGTCTCGCGGAGCGTGGCGACGTCCGGTTTTGGATCTCCGACGATGCCCTGGCGGCGTGGCGCAGCCGGGGCCGGCCGCTGCGGCACTTCGACCTGGCGATGGAGACGGTGCTGCTGCTCGCGGCGGCGTTCGATCTGCCGCTGCGGCAGGGTGAGCCGATGGACCGCCAATGGTCGGGGAGGCATTGGCGATCGGGATTGCTCGCTCGATCCTGGCGCTCATGGAGCTCGACCTTCCGGTCCCCGATCACACAACGCTGGTCCGGCGTTGGTGGACGGTGGCCTTGGACATGCACGCGCCCGGGCGCACGGCTCCGGTCGACCTTGTACTGGACAGCACCGGGCTGAAGTTTTTCGGGCCGGGAGAATGGGCGCGGGCCAAGCACGGCAAAAAACGGCGCGACTGGCGGAAGGTGCGCATCAGCGCCCACGCCGGCACAGGCAAGATCCTGTCCTACTTTCTCACCAACAGCGACATCTCGGACACCGCGATGGCCGGTCTTCTGGTCGAGACCGCCGGCGGTCGGATCGCCCCCTCTCGACGATTGCAAGCAATCGCCTGTCGGGCTGTGGTCGGCGCTTACTATGGCGCGCAGATGTGAGGTGCCATTCGAAACGCTCGGCCTGCAGGGGCTCCACTAAGGATTGTTCGCCGGGAAAGCGATCCCCCGGATCGTGTTCCGATCCGGCTCGCTCCCGC
This sequence comes from Pseudomonadota bacterium, assembly GCA_038749815.1. Lineage (GTDB taxonomy): Bacteria > Pseudomonadota > Alphaproteobacteria > Rhodobacterales > Rhodobacteraceae > Algicella. The sequence goes on from JBCDHQ010000005.1 coordinate 28,721, forward strand.
CGCCGCGGACCGCGATCCCGCCTGCGGGCACGCCCCATGGCGGCACTGAGCGTGACCGCCACATCGCCCATCGCCTGGCGGAAACGGACCGGATACGGAAAACAAGCGCTCGCTGAGGCCGCCATCTCTCGCCTCACGCGCCGCGGTGGCACAACGCCCGAGGGCGCACATTCGGCACTCAATGTCAGGTGGCCGGCTCCCACATCGCTGCCGCAAACAAGGCGATCCGTCACGCCAAACCGATTTCGGTCCGCGTGTCGTGAGGTCGGTCTCAAAGAGCAAGCAGCGACCCGACGTCGATTTTTACACCAGCGCCATGGCGTGCCAGTCATGGGGCGTGCGTGCCGCTATGTCGGCCATGATCGGGACCTGTCTCATCGACCGACCGTTGAGAAGCGCGTCGGCCGCCGCTGCACTGGAGAGCTACTCCGCGGTGTCGGGGGCGGCTTTCAGCGTGGCCGCAGAGACGGCGACGTGCCGCGCTCACCCGTCTCGGAGCGTGTCGGTCCGCGCGCGCCCAATCGCGGCGCGGAGCTCCGCCCGATCTTCGAACCACGTCGCGGCTTCGGCGAAGCGGTCCATCCAGCGTGCGCTGCCGTTCACCAGCGCGCCACGCCTGGCTGCCAACAGCCGCTTCGGCGCGCCCATGGCAGCGAGCGTCGCCTCAGCATCCGAGGGGCAGGGACAAGCGCATCGGCCTCCCAAGGCTCCGCGAGATCCAGAACCGGATGTCTCCGCGCCGAACGAGCCCCTGCTCGCACGCCGCCCAACCTTGTAGCGGGCCCGCGGAGTGCGAGCGCGGTTGGCTTGGAGGGTATGCCGTGGATCCCTTAGGAGAGTGGCGCTTGTCCCATGCACTCCAAGCCATCGACCTGCACCAAGACCATTGGTGTCAGCTGCGTTCGTTGGATCGTCCTGATGCATGGTGAACATCTTTGTTTCCTCATCACACCGGCGGATCAAACGAAGAAAAACACCATTTCACACAACCACTTAAATGTAGGGTCGCGTTGCGTTCTGGAACGGGAACCATGGAGCGGATGGCATAGGCCGGCACGAGGAGCGTGGCCAGGGGCGGGGAGGCCATGTAGAGGTCGACGCTGGCGATGTCGTCCTCGCTTTGGACCGCGTGTGGCATCGGCAGTTGACACGTCGCGCTGTCAGGCTTGGCGTGCGGGCCGCGGAAGCGGAACCTGTTGGCGCAGACGGGTCGCATGAGCACCGCGAGCCAAAGGCGGTGATTGTCCAGGATAAGCCGGAACATGTCCGGTTCGCAGCCTATGTCGCTCCGCGCGATGGAGGAGGCAAAGCACGCCGCTCTGCGGGTCGGCTGATGGAAGCGCCGGCCGTTCCAGCGCGTCCTGGCGGTGAAAGCGGCCCTGTCCTCCGGCGACGGCACTTGCCGCTTGGCCGAGACCAGCAAGGCCCACCAGCGCGCCTGAAGGCGCCGATCTGTCACTGCGCATAGCCGATGAAGGCGATGGTGGGATGGTGCGGCGGGATCGTGAGCTTGCAGAGGTCCCGCGCGTTCCGCGGCAGAGGTGCTGCCTCCGCCCTCTTCAGCGGCGGCAGGAGCAATGTTCCGGGCTGATACCCCGCGCTTTTGTGCCGTCCATGAAGATGACCCTGTTTCCTTCGAGCCGGCTGACATCCCCATGCGGGCTTGCCCGCCCCGTATCGAGCGCCGGGTAGATGTTGTCGGACTTGGTCCAGTTCAGCGACCCGATGCGCGAGAGGGTCCACTTGTCGGGATGGTGCAGAACCAGAATGCGGAGCATCTGCCCCAGCGACGAGGCCTTGTGTCGGCTGGAGCGACCAGAAGGCCGCGAGGGCCGCCCCGCAGATCAGCATGGCGATGCGGTGAAACATGGGGCGGTCATGGACAAGGCGCGTCTCGCAGTGGTCTGACGGCGGCTTCGCCACCTCTCTCGGGATGACCCAGGTGCCGCAGCGCTGCGAGACATGGACCTGGGCCGCGCCGTGCTCCACCAGGTCCTTCACGAGGTCCGAGGGGGTCTCACCCAGCCCCATCACCAGGACGCGGCGCCCCTAACAGCGCGCGGCCTCTGTCGGGCGATGGTCCTCGCTGGCTGCCGGGGACGCTGTCCTGCCCGGGAACCTCGGGCGTGAAGGCCTGCTTGTTGAGGCCTCTGCAGTTGGTGACGGCGTCGAATTCCTCTTCCGAGGTCGTCCCGCCAACCGTGTCCTGCACGGTCAGACACCGGCGCTCACCCGGCAGCTGGCGCATCTCGACGATGTCGGCATTACTGCGCAGTGACCCCTCGAAGACCCTGTTGCGTTTGTCGTACGTCTCCAGGAACCCCAGGAACGGCCCGCGGTTGAAATGATGCAGCCAGCGGTCCTTGTCCGCGTGGAGGATCTGTGTGGGCGAGTCCGAGCGCTCAAGGTCATGGTCGAGCCCCAGGCCACGCCGCCCCGGGCCTTGGAGGACGCCCAGACACCGCCAGGGCCGGCGGTGGGCTCGAAGATGACCACCTCGTGGCCCTCCTCCTTCAACTTGTCGCGACCAGACCGGCCATGCCGGCCCCGATCACGGCGACGCGCTTTGGGTGCTCCGCCGGGGCGTTGTCGCGCTCCAATGTCGCGTCGAACGCCCTGTTCCCGGTCAGGCCAAGGATCAGCCATGTGCCGTAGAACCCTGCAAAGGCCGTCAGGAACAGGGCCGTCGCGGTCCAGACGCCGGTCAATTCGGCAATCAGGACGGCGCGCCACCAGACCGGGGTCCACACCACCATCAGCGCGAGCCAGAGACAGACTTGCACCCAGATCGACGAGAGAAGCGCATGCCACAACGACCAGAGGATTGCCTGAGCGCCATAGATGCGCCGGTACTTGGGCCGCAGCGCCTGCACGATGACGGTCCCGATGATGAGGATTGCCGCGCCCCACAGGACCACGGTTGGACGCCAAGCCGGGTAGGCGAATGCGCTGAGGCTCATCTTTGAAACTCACGGCGCGGGACGGGAGAGCGTCATCGGTCGGCGCGCGACCTCGTCCCCCCGTGCTCAGCGCCGCCAATAGGCCGAAATCTCAAGGTCAAAACAGGTACCGCTTGCGCCGATCGCTTGGTGCAACGCGGCCTTGGCGGAGGGTGATGGCTACGGTTCTATGGGATGGGCGACACTCTCTCTCGGGATCCACGCGATGCCCTTCAAGCCCACCGCGACCGCATTCCGCGGGCCCGCCACAAGGTCGCCAACTGGGCGGAGTAGGAGCGCGGGCTCGTCCGGCGCGGCGATCTCTGGTGTTGAATCTCTGAGGACGCGCTCGACGCCTGGATCGCGCCCGGCCGACGGAGGCGCGGCGGGCAGGGCAGGTACGCGAACCTGGCGGTCGAAGCGATGCTCGTCCTCGGCGCGGCCTTCAGGCTGCCGCTGCGCCAGACCGAGGGCTTCGCGCGCTGCCTGATCGGGCTCCTCGGGCTCACGCTGCCGGTGCCCGATCAATCGACCCTCGTTCGCCGTCGGCGGATGGTGACGGTGGAGCCGCACGTCTCGGGACGGAGCGGCCCAGTCGATCTGGTGCTTGAGTCCACCGGCCGCAAGATCTTCGGCCCGGGCAAGTGGGCGCGCAACAAACATGGCGAGAAACGCTGTTCCTGGCGAGAGGTGCACATCGCCGTCGATGCGAGCACCGGTGAGGTCCTCGCGCACGCGCTGACCGACGCGGACACCTCGGATCCGGCCATGGCAGGCGAGCATGTCGCCTCCGCCGCGTGATCGCCCCCTCTCGGCGATTGCAAGCAGCCGCCTGTCGGTCAGCGGACGGCGCTTAGGATGACGAGCCCACCTACGACGCGATCCGCGCCGCCCGGTCCTCGGCGTCGCCGCCGAGGATTGCTATCCCGCCGCCGGGCGCTGCCTGTGGCGGTTTGGAGAGAGAGCCATGCGCTGCGGATTGCAATGCCTGGTCGAATGGCGTGGACAGCGGAAACCGGTTGCGGCCTCCGCAATAACGTCGAGGCGGCCGAGGCCCTGCTGAAGCAGATCCCCCGCGGCCGCCTCCCGGTGCGGAGCTTCGGCGCGCAGATGGCAGAAATCCGTGTGGCAATTGCCGTCGCGACCAGGGCTATCCGAGCGGCGAAATCTGTGATGGTTCGAGTGCGCTGAAGCGGCACAAATGGCCAAGGCGCGACTGGCCCGGAGCCGTGCACCAAGGCCGTCTATTGTGTGGTTTGCTCGTTCGGTCGTGTTTGCATCGGTCATTTCGCAGCTCTCCTGGAGTGTTGGACCAGAAGTTGGTGCGCCTTGAAAATTCCATGCAAGACGTTGTTATTAAAGAACAGATGGCGGAGACGAAGGGATTCGAACCCTCGAAACGGTTGCCCGTTTACTCCCTTAGCAGGGGAGCGCCTTCGACCACTCGGCCACATCTCCATCGATCATGTAGCAGCCTCGACGTTGGGAGAACAAGCCGAAACGAGAGGCCTCGCCTGTCCATCGGACTGCCCCACGCGAGCGCCGAGGTCTTGCGATAGCGGGCATGGGACCCTGGCTGGGCGGATCGGGCTTGGTCAGGGTTGTGTTTTTGAAGCCATTGGTTGGTTTCGACGTCGTCGGATGGGGTGGGGATTGTTCGGGGGGTTCGATGCCATCAGACGGTCGGATGGTGAATTGATAGACGGCGCGGGCCTGCCTTTGGCTGGACGACTGGACCCGGTCTCGCTCTCATCGGAGAGGATTGCGGGGCTTGAGACGACCCACTCGCACCGTCGACACCGCAAAGGTGTGTCTGGCCCTGGCGGGAGTGGGGTTGTGCCGGCGGTGTGAACGGCCTTGGTGCGGAAGAGGCGCGGCCCGTCCGGAACGCCGAGGATATCGACGACCTCGTGAGTGCACCGACGGAGCGGGGTCTGCTCAGGTCGGGTGGCGCCTCCGCGCGCGGCTGCGGGTGTCGTGGGGCCGAGCGGGTGGTGTGGATCTGGTTCCGGTCGTTGACTGTGAGGCTCGCTTGGGCCGAGGCTCGAAGCGCTCCTGATGAAGGGACTGCCCCTTCAGGGATGGGACTGTCAGGCCATTGCGCTCCGAGGCGCGCCGTTGGTTTCCGTCCAATGGTGCGAGCGGCGGGATGAACGCCTGACGCAAGACGGAGCTGCGAGCGTGCCCGGTGAGACGCGGAGACGCGATGCGCGGTATCGGGCTGAGCCCGATGCCGAACGCCGCGCGGTTCGTTGTTCAATGGCGAGGTGTTCGGACCGCTCGGCCCAGATCGTTATGGACCGCTGGCGCGTCAATACCCCCAGCGCAGAGCGCATGGGGCGACGGTCCATCCGTGCTGGAAAGCCTCGACCGGATGGCCCAGAGGCCAGCGCTGCGCCGACACTCAAACCGGACCAGGCGGGCAGGCCAGACTTGTGTCGTTCGGCGTTGGCGCGCGGCCCTCGGTGCCTTTTGCGAACAGATGGCGGTCGAAGCGGCACTCTCGGTTTCTCTCGGGCGCTTGGTCTGAGGGAGCTTCGTGCGCCTTCCGCCAGCGGTAGGACGGCCCCGTCGCACGCCCAGATGTCGGGCGACCAAGCCCCTTGGCGCGCAGAGCCCCGGCGTCACGCAGCTTTGGATGATGTGCTCCGGTTCGCACTGCGTGGCTCCCACCGTTTGGTTCTTTTGAGCGTGCCAGTCCTCCAGTGCGGAGGGCTGCGATCAAACGGGGGCAGGGCAGATCGAGAGTGTTCGGCAGGTCATGCGCGCCACTGGTTCATGAACCGTGTGACCAGGGGGGGCGAAAACAGCGAGGATCTCTGTTTCTGGCCTGATCGAGCGACCGTGGTGCGTCCGGTCGATCGGGGTGCGTGAGGGGCTCGGTAGTGGCGGGGGGCTGGGACCGAAGGGGCCGCGCTGGCCGGCTGGGTCTTGTGCTCTCCGGTCGGGTTCTTTGCTTTGGACAGCCGATGGCGAGAGGGGGGATGCGGCTTCGGCCGCTTGCGGTGAGGCGTGTCTTCGAGGTGAGACTTGGCCTCGGGATCCGCTTTGTGGCCGCGACCACCCGTGTTCGCTGATGGCGGTGTGGCCGCGCGGTCTCCTGGGTGCTGCTCGGGTGAGCGTGCGTGGTCTGGTGTGCAGCAGGTGTCGCGGCTGTTGCCGACGGGCGGGATCAGAGGGCGCACACCTCCGCTTTGAGACCGAGGTCGGCGACGGAGGCTTTGATTTCGGGGAGGTAGACCGGGTTCATCGCGATGACGAGGCCGGGCGGCGCATCGAGAAGCGCCTCCGGGGCCGACACGCGCCGGGTCGTGCCGGGGATGTATTTCCCCTGTTTGAACGCGTTGATGTCGATCACATGGGTGACTTCGTCGTCGAGACCGAGCGTGGTGAGGAAGGCCACGGCTTTGGACCCGCCGCCCCAGAGGGCCACGTCCTGGCCATCGGCGCGCGCCTCGGTGATGCGGCGCGTCCAATGGGCGCGGATCTCTGAGACATGCGCCGGGAACCGCTCCGCCGCGGCGCGGATCTCGTCGAGATCGTCCTCATCCTCGGCCGGTTGGCCGACGCCCGGGGTCGCATATTGGATGATGTACTGGTCGCCGAAGGCCAGATAGCTCCGCTCCACATCGAGGCCCACGCGGCGGAACAGACGCGCGTGGCTGCCGATCGAGAAGTAGGAGCAGTGCTCGTGGTAGATGTCCCAAAACGCGCCCTCGCGAAGCACGCGCAGGGCGTCGGGCGTCTCGAACATCACCTGCACGTCGCGGCCGCCGCCCGACGTCTCGACGACATCGTGCATGAACTGTCCGACCTCCGCGATGTGCTCCAACGTGTGTCGGCAGATGATGAGGTCCGGCGTCTCCTGAACGAGGGACGGC
>JBCDHQ010000006.1:0-34734 GCA_038749815.1 Pseudomonadota bacterium
CATAAAATTCATGGACTTCCTGCTGGAGCCTGAGAACATCGCAGCCGTGTCGAACTTTGCCCAGTACACCGCGGGTGTCACGGGCGTCACGCCGCTTCTGTCCGATGACCTGAAGACATCGCCCGAGCAGAACCCTCCGGCGGACGCGCCTCCGGGCACGTTTGTGCAGGTCTGCGACGAGGAGACCCAGGTCCTCTACGACGCAATCTGGACCAGGCTGAAGCAGTAACGCTCCACCCGCCCCCGACGCGGGGGCGGGCATCCGACCAGATGGGAGAGACGCTATGGACGGAACGCCTGCACTGAACGACTTGCACCCGCTGACCCCATTGTCGGGCGAGGAGATCTCCGCGGCGATCGCCATCGTGCGCGCCGGGATCGAGGACGGCGCCGCCGTCCGGTTCGAGATGGTGGAGCTGGCCGAGCCCGCAAAGGCCGATGTCCGCGCGTATCAGCCAGGCAACGCCGTCCCCCGCCAGGCCTGGGTCAACGCCTATCACAGCGACCGACCGGGTGTGCTCCGGTGCCGCGTGTCGCTTGACGAGGACAGACTTCTCACGTCCGAGCACCTTCCGAACGCCGTTCCGATGATCGCGCCGGTGGAGTTCATGGAGGTCGAGAACGCCGTCAAGGCCGACCCCCGCTTTGTCGCCGCCTGCGAGCGGCGCGGGATCGAAGATCTCTCGCTTGTCACCGTCGATCCCTGGTCTGCGGGCAATTTCGGGATCGAGATGGAGCGCGGCCGCCGTGTGTCGCATGTGTTCTGCTGGATCCGAAATGAGCCGATGGACCACCAATATGCCCATCCAATCGAGGGGCTGAACGCGACAGTGGACATCAACACGGGCGAAGTCCTCGAGGTTCGGGATGAAGGCGACGTGCCAATCCCGCGCGCGCCCTGGAACTATGACCGTCGCTACCAGGAGGTCGTGCGCCAGGACCTCCGCCCGATCAACGTGGTCCAACCCGAGGGGGTGAGCTTCACGCTCGAGGGTCATCACCTCCGCTGGCACGACTGGGAGCTCCGCCTCGGCTTCAATGCGCGCGAAGGCTTGGTTCTTCACGACATCAAGATCGCCGGCCGGCCGGTCCTCTATCGTGCGTCCATCGCGGAGATGATGGTGCCCTATGGCGCACCCGACGGTCGCCACGCGCGCAAGAACGTCTTCGATGTGGGCGAGTACGGGATCGGTCGGCTTGTCAATCCGCTGGAGCTCGGCTGCGACTGTCTGGGCGCGATCCGCTATGTCGATGCAACCCTCAACGGGCGCGACGGCGAGGTTGAGACGATCAAGAACGCGATCTGCCTCCATGAAGAAGACATGGGGATAGCCTGGAAACACTACGATTTCCGGATCGACACCACCGAGGTGCGCCGCGCGCGGCGGATGGTGATCTCAACGATCGCGACTGTCGGCAATTATGAGTATGGCTACTACTGGTACCTCCATCTCGATGGCACGATCGAGTTTGAGCTGAAGGCGACCGGCGTGATCAACACGACCGCCTGCCTCACCGGGGAGCCGGGGCCCTACGGTGTCGAGGTCGTGCCGGGTGTCCTCGGCCAGATCCACCAGCACACCTTCTGCGCCCGGCTCGACTGGGCTGTGGACGGCGATGCCAACACCGCCGTTGAGTGCAACACCGAGGCCGAGCCGCTGGGCCCCGAGAACCCCCACGGCAACGCCTACAAAATGGTCGAGACCGTGCTGACCAGCGAAAGCGGCGCTGCGCGCAAGGCCAGCCAGGACAGCCACCGCTACTGGAAGTTCAAGAGCCACGACAAAACCGGTCTGACGGGCCAGCCGACGGCCTACAAGCTTCTCCCGACCTCTGTTGTCACGCCCTACATCTCCCCCGAGGGTCCTTCGGGGTGCCGTGCGGGGTACACGTTCAAAGACCTCTGGGTGACGGCCTACGATCCGGAACAGCGCTACCCGGCGGGAGAGTTCGTCAACAGCTCCGACGGCTCGGACGGACTGCCCCACTTCACCGCGGGGGACCGCGACATTGTCGGGACGGATCTCGTCGCGTGGCACACGTTTGGCCTCCACCACGTGCCCCGACCCGAGGACTTTCCGGTTCAGCCCTGCATCACCTGCGGCTTCAAGCTGATGCCGGTCGGGTTCTTCAACGACAGCAATCTCCGGGATCTGCCGTGGGAGAAGAACGCCGCCAGTTGCCACGCCACGTCCTGAGGCGGGTCACGGCAGACGGATCAGAACGGGCCCCACCAGCCACGTGATCCAGATCCCCAAGGCCAGCGCCGGGCCGAACGGCACCGGCGCGGCCCCGTCAAAGCGGCCTCTCTGCGCGATCAGGGCCGCGGCGAGCCCAATGAGGGCGCTGAGAAACACAATCGACAGGAGGCCGAGGCCGCCTGTCCACGCCCCGCCGGCCGCAAGAAGCTTGGCGTCCCCGCGGCCCATCCCCATGCGTCCGCGCAAGGCCCGATACCCTGCGTCGAGCCCGTAGAGCAGGGCGACCCCCCCGCCGGCAGCGCCGAGATGCTCCAAGGCCGGTCCGGTTCGTCCCGCGAGCGACAGCGCGAGGCCCATCAAGATCAGCGGCAGCGTCAGCATGTCGGGCAAGCGGTAGGCGCGGAGATCGACACACCCCAAAAGCACCAGCCCCCACCCCAATCCGCACCCCGCCCAAAAGAGGAGGCCCGTCTGCCCAGCCAGCGCTCCCGCGACGGGAACCGAGAGGCTGAGCGCGCCAAGCACCCACCCGTCGAGGGGCATCACCGCTGCGCCAAACGTGAGACGGGGCAGCGCCCACGCCCCAAGACAGGACCAAAGGAGCGAGAGGGCGATCGCAGCCACCAAGGTCGACGCCATCAAACCGTCGCCCTGTCGCCGCAGGCAGAAGAGAAAAAGTGGGCGGTCTGTCGGGCTGTGCTCAATAATGCAACAGACATCAATTGGATCAGAAGCGGATCAGAAAAATCGTTTTCGGATTTGAATTGGCGCATTGTAGCGTACGACATCGCTCGGATCCGAGCGTGGGGGACATTGGTCTGATCAGGGTGGATCATGGAAGAGCAACTCGCCGAATTGGTGGCTCGGGTGGCCGAGCTGGAGGCAGCGGCAGCCGGCACCAATAAGATACTCGCTGAGGTCTACTACTACCTCACGATACCATTGATGTTCATCATCCATGCGGGCTTTCTCGCCTACGAGATGGGGGCGTCTCGCCAGAAGAACGTGTTGGCTTCGGGGATCAAGAACATCCTGGCGCTGGCTTTTGTGATCCCGACATTTTTCTACATCGGCTGGTGGATCTACTGGGCCTTCCCGACCGGTCTGACCGGCAGCACGGGCGGGTGGGAGATCTCAGGCATTGAGTACGCGGCCTTCGCCTTGCCCTGGTCCGAGAGCGCTGGTCCGAACCTCGCCGACAACTCGACCGGCGTTTTCTGGGGGGCGTTCACGCTCTTTGCGGCGACGACGGCCTCGATCTTCTCAGGCGCTGTGATCGAGCGCATCCAAGTCGTGGGCTTCGTCATCCTGGCGATCATCCTCGGTTCGTTCTGCTGGATCCTCGCCGCCGCTTGGGGCTGGCACGCGGATGGATGGCTCGTGACCTCCTTCGGGTATCACGATTTCGGCGCGGCGGGTGTCGTGCACATGGTGGCCGGCTTCTTTGCGCTTGGCGTTCTGATCAACCTCGGGCCGCGGATCGGCAAGTTCAACGCGGACGGCACCGCAAACGAGCTCCAAGGCCACAACCTGCCCTTCACACTCACCGGTCTCATGCTGATCATCGTGGGCTTCTGGGGCTTCCTGATGGGTTGTGTGATCATATCGGGCGAGGGCTGGTCCTGGTTCGGCGATCAGTGGGCGACGATCTACGGCACGCCGATGACGGTCAGCGCCATGACCTTCAACATCCTGATGGGCTTTGCCGGTGGGATCATCGGCGCCTGGGCCTTCACCCGCGATCCGTTCTGGATGATGTCGGGCGCGCTTGGCGGCATCATCTCCTGCGCGGCGGGCCTCGACCTCTGGTGGCCGCCCGCGGCCTTCGCCATCGGCTTCGTGGGCGGTGCGATCATGGCACCGGCTGCCAAAGTGCTGGAGCGCTTTGGGATCGACGACGCCGTCGGCGCTGTGACCGTCCACGGCACCCTCGGGGCGTGGGGGCTCCTCTCGGTCGGGCTTTTCGCCTCGGGCTACCCCGCCCTCATGGCGCCTGAGGGGTCCGAGATGGCCTATATCTCGCTCTTCGGTCAGATTGTCGGCTTGATCGTGATGTTCCTGCTCGGCTTCGTACCGGGCTATGTCGGCTCGCTGATCTTGAAGACCGTGGGGCTCTTGCGTGTCGGGCGCGCCGCCGAGATCAAGGGCCTCGACCCCACCAAAGTGCCGAACGTCGCCTATCCCGAAGGCATCACCGCCATTCCGGCCGAATAGAGAAAGGACAGACCCATGGGTGCACCATTTGAAAGCTGGGACGCCGTGGAGGGCGCCTACTACATCGGCGCCGGCTCGGGCATGGAGTGGCTCTGGTTGCTCGTCTCGATCGGTCTCTGCGTCTTGGCGCTCGTGATGGGCGCGCGACACGAGCTCGACGCCTACAAGGAAGCCGAAGACAAATCGTGAGGGATTTGTAATCTTTGAGCATAGAGGGGCCGCCTCCGGGCGGCCTCACGCACGTTGAGGGGCCCGCATGACCGTCGATCTCGCCAAATTCGCCACTGAGAAGGGCGTTGCGTTCTTTCTCTTCAACTTCACCGATCTGTTCGGCAACCAGCGCGCCAAGCTCGTTCCGGCGAGCGCGGTCGGCGCGATGCAGGAGAGCGGGGCGGGCTTTGCGGGGTTTGCGACCTGGCTCGACATGACCCCTGCCCATCCCGACATGTTCGTCATGCCCGATCCCGCGAGTGTCATTCAGCTGCCCTGGAAACCTGAGCTCGCCTGGGTGGCAGGCGATCCTTGGATGGACGGCAAGCCGGTTGCGCAGGCACCGCGCAACATTCTGAAGGCCGCGCGCGAGGCTGCGGGCGCCAAGCGCCTGATGACGGGCGTGGAGCCTGAGTTTCATCTGATCGACGCCGACGGCACGGGCATATCGGACCCGCGCGACACCCAGGACAAGCCCTGCTACGATCAGTCCGCGCTGATGCGGCGCTACGACGTCATCTCAGACATCTGCCGCACGATGGAGGATCTCGGCTGGGGTCCCTATCAGAACGACCACGAGGACGCCAACGGCCAATTCGAGATCAACTGGGATTACTCCGAGTGTCTGCAGACCGCCGACCGGCTGGTCTTTTTCAAGTTCATGGTCAAAGAGATCGCCGCCCGCCATGGCTTGCGTGCGACCTTCATGCCGAAACCCTTCCCGACGATCACGGGCAATGGCTGCCATGTCCACATTTCGATGGAGGAGAACGGCGCGCAGGTCTTCTCGAGCGACGCGGATCCCGAAGGGATGGGGCTGTCCCCTGCATGCTACCACTTTCTCGGCGGTTTGCTGGAGCATGCGCCCGCGCTGGCAGCCATCACCAACCCAACGGTCAACAGCTACAAGCGGCTGAATGCGCCCGTCACCGCGTCAGGCGCCACATGGTCGCCCAACACGATCAGCTATGGCGGCAACAACCGCACCCACATGGTGCGGATCCCCGATGCCGGGCGCCTGGAGCTGCGTCTCGCGGATGGGGCCGCCAATCCCTACCTGCTGATGGCGGGCATCCTCGCCGCCGGCCTCGACGGGATGACAAACGGGACCGACCCCGGCCCGCGGCTTGACATCAACATGTATGCCGAGGCCGACAAAGCCCCCAATGTGCGGAAACTGCCGCTCAACCTCCTCGACGCGCTCCGAGAGCTGGAGCGGGACACGCTCTTTCCCAAGGCACTTGGGGCGGAGTTCGTCGACGCTTATCTCAAGCTGAAGATGGATGACTGGACGAGCTACACCCGCCATTTGACCGACTGGGAGCGGGACCGAACGCTCGACTGTTGAGGCGATGCGCGCGGAGCTGCCCTTCCTCGATTTGACGGCGCCCGGTTTCTCGACCCGAGGGCCGGAGGTTCTGGCGGCGCGCGACGCGCACTGGTGCGCGCGCACGCCCTCGGGCCTCGCCGTGCTGCGCCACCGGGAGGCCGGCCTCCTCCTCCGAGACCGGCGCCTCCGCCAGGGGAGCTTCGCCTGGCCTGAGCGTCAGGGCCTCACAGGTCCCTTCGCAGAGTTCTGGACCCGCAGCATCATCGCGGAAGAGGGGCCGCGGCACAAAGCGCTCCGCCGGATTGCACGGGCCGCCCTCTCGGACCCGTTCGTCGAAGCCCTGATCCCGGATTTCGAGACCGCCGCCGCGCGCCTCGTCGATCCCCTCCCCCCGCGCTTTGACATGATCGAGGCCGTGTCCGAGCCCTTTGCCGGTCAGGCCATCTGCTTGATTCTGGGCCTCCCACCTGAGGAGGCCCGGGCGCTCAGCAAGAACGCGAGCGCGCTCGGCCTCGCGATGGGACCGGACGGCAAGCGCTACGAGGCCCGGTTCAACCGCGCGACTGAGGATCTGATGACCCTCGCCGAGACCCTGATCCTCCGCGCCGAGGCCGGTGAGGACCGCGAGAGCTTTGTCGCCCGCCTGCTCGCCGCTGCGCATGAGCTGGACCTCAGCGACCGCCAGACGCTCAAGGATCTCATTGTTATCTCGATCTTTGGGGGAGTTGACACGACCCGCGCGCAGCTCGGCTTTGCAACAGCCCTCTTCATTGAGCACCCAGCGCAATGGGCCGCGCTCCGCGCCGCGCCCGAACTTGTGCCGCAGGCCATTGATGAGGTCATCCGCACCTGGCCCACCACGACCTGGAGCACGCGCTGGGCGGTGGAGGGGTTCTCGTTCGGCGGAGTGGACATCGCAGCCGGCGACACACTCCACATTCTGGTCCATTCCTCCGGCCGCGATCCGCGCGTGTGCCCCGACGAGGCCTTCGATGTCCGCCGGAGGGTGAAGGGGCATTTCGGGTTCGGCGGCGGGGCGCATTCATGCCTCGGCCAGACGCTTGCACGAACCGACATGGCCGCGGCCCTCCGCGTGCTTCTCAGCCGGTGGAGCGCAATCCGCTCCGACGGCACGCCGGAGTATCACCCCGACAGCGGCAACACCTCGCCAAAGCGCTTGCCGATCGCGGTCACCCGCGCCTAGAGACAGGCCTCGAAGAGCTCGCGGGTGGCGGCGGGCGTCATCGCGACCGGGTTGCCGCCCACCGACGGATCGCGCAGCGCCATCTCCGTGAGTGAATCAAGATCCGGCGCTCTCACACCGAGATCGGTGAGCGTTCGAGGGATCCCGAGCGCCGCGTTGAGGCGCAGGAGGTGCTCTCGAAACGCATCAAACCCGCCAGCAAGACCCAGATACCCCATCGCCCCCTCGATCCGCGCCTGGACCTCCGTGCGATTGAAGGCCAGCACGGCATCCATCACGACGGCATTGGTCGTGCCGTGATGCGTGCCGTAGAGCGCCCCGATCGGATGGGAGAGCGCGTGGATCGCGCCGAGCCCTTTCTGGAAGGCCACCGCCCCCATAGCCGCCGCCGCCATCATCTGCGCGCGCGCCTCCAAATCGTCGGGCGCCGCATAGGCACGCGGCAGGTTGGCCAGAACCAACCGCATGCCCTCAAGCGCGATGCCCTGCGACATGGGGTGGAAATGCGGGGAGCAAAACGCCTCGAGGCAATGCGCGAACGCATCCATCCCCGTCCCAGCTGTGATGGGCGCTGGCATGCCTGTGGTGAGCTCGGGGTCTGCGATCACTTCGGCCGGCAGCATCTTGGGGTGGAAGATGATCTTCTTCTCATGGCTGGCGCTGTTCGTCAGGACCCCCGCCCGCCCGACCTCGGAGCCTGTGCCGGCCGTGGTCGGCACGGCGATGATCGGCGCGATGGCGGCCGCGTTCGCGCGTGTCCACCAATCGCCGACGTCCTCGAAGTCCCAAACCGGCCGCGTCTGACCCGCCATGAACGCCACAAGCTTGCCGAGATCGAGCGCCGACCCCCCGCCAAAGCCCACGACACCGTCGTGCCCGCCTGCGCGGTAGACCTCGATCGCCGCGGTGAGGTTTGTGTCCGTCGGGTTCGGATCGACCCCGCTGAAGAGACCCGGTTCGAGGCCCGCCCCACTGAGAACATCGCCGGCCTGCGATGTGATCTCGAGATCGGCGAGACCGCGGTCGGTCACGATCAACGGGCGACTGAGACCGGAGGCCTGGCAGGCCTCCCCAAGCTCGGCCAGCCGGCCGGCGCCAAACCGCACAGTGGTAGGGTAAGACCAGGTCGCCTTCATGTCGATGCCTCGTACTGTCCCTTGACCCGCAACTTCTCCGGATCGAAATGCGGAATGGGCACAATGCGCGCCTTGAGCCGCTTTTGTAGCCCGTCAAGCTGCCCGATCTCAAGCTCGGTCCCGACGGCCGCATGTGTGACCGCCACCCGTCCAAGGGCGATCACGCGGCCGAGGATCGGAGACCGCATGGCAGAGGTGATCTCGCCAACCTGCGCTTTGCCGACACGCACGCTGTCGCCGCGCGCCGGCACTGTGCCGCCCTCCACCTCGAACCCCACGAGCGCCCGATGCGGATGCGCCTTCCGCGCCTCGAGCGCGGCGCGGCCGATGAAGTCGTCCGGCTTGCTCTTCAGGGGCACCGTGAAGCCGATGCCCGCCTCAAACGGATCTGTGGTGTCGTCAAACTCGGACCCCGCAAAGATCAGCCCCGCCTCGATCCGCATCATATCGAGCGCGGCAAGGCCAAGGGGGGTCAGCCCATAGGGCTCCCCCGCCGCCCAGACCGCGTCGAAGACCGCCACCGCATCCTTCGGATGGCAGAAGATCTCGTAGCCGAGCTCGCCCGAGTAGCCCGTTCGGGAGATCACGACCGCCGGCCCGCTGTAGTCGCCGATCCGCGCGATGGTCAGCCGGAACCAGGGCAGCTCCTCGATCGAGGGCTGTGTGGGCGGCGTCCAAAAGACCTCAGCCAGGATTGCGCGGGCGTGTCGGCCCTGCACGGCAATGTTGTGAAGCTGATCCGTCGACGGGCGCACCCAGGCATTGAGGCCCGCCGCCTGCTCCTGCAGCCAGAGGCCCGATGTGTCGTTGCCGCCGATCCAGCGGAAATTGTTCTCTCCCAGCCGATAGATCGTCCCGTCATCAATCATGCCGCCGTGCTCGTAGCACATCGCCGTGTAGCTCACCTGCCCGACGCTGATTTTCTTGACGTTGCGGGTCACGCAGCGCTGCATCAGCGCCTCGGCGTCCGGCCCCGTGACCTCGTATTTGCGCAGCGGCGAGAGGTCCATGATCGCGGCCGCCTCGCGCACCGCCCAGTACTCCGCAATTGCGCCGTGCGCTGGAAAGCTGTTGGGCAGCCAGTAGCCGTTGTACTCGGCAAAGTCCTGCGTGTGCCGGGCGAAACAGTCGTGAAAGGCGGTCTTCTGGGTCTCCTGCACATCCGCCTCCGCAGATTTCCGGTATCCGACGGAGCGTTTGAAATCCTCCGTCGCCTTGTACGTGCGCACCTGGATGTCGGTCGGGTTCCAGCCATTTGCCGGGTCGACATCGCACGGGCACGCGGTCGAGACGCAGACGAGATCGCTGAGCGCACGCAGCAAGACATAGTCGCCCGGCCGCGACCACGGATCGTCCATGCCGATGGCATTGGTCTCGTCGAGAAGCGTGTTGAAGAAGAAGTTGATCGCCGGCCACCCGCCCCGCGGCCGCACGCCAAACCGCGCCAGATCGGCGTTCATGTTGTCGGAGCAGTTGATGTGCCCCGGATAGCCCAGATCTTCGTAGTAGCGCGCCGTGCATGCCAAACCGAACGTGTCGTGCCGCCCGCAGGTGTCCTGGACAATCTCGACCAGCGGCTCGTGGTCGACCGTCCAGTATTTCGAGTAGATGCCGGGGTTCGGGTAGAGGGAGCCCATGAGGCTCCGCGTCGTTGTCGGGTCGATCTCGCGTTCGAGCCCCCGGTCGAGCGCGCGGAGGGAGAACGCCTGGAAGTCCGAGCACTCCCGCCCTTTGACATCGAGGATCTGGATGTACTCGCCCGTCCGAACTTCGTAGGCCGTGGCCTCCCCGGGCTGGATGTTGAGATCCTGGAGCGGATCGGCCAGTGGATCGGGGGGGCCGAGGGCGTCCTTCGCCCGCCCAGGGTCCGCGCGGCGGATGTAGAGGATCAGGTCGGTCGGCGCGTCCTGCGCCTCGGGCGACATCGGCCCTCCGGGCGCTGCGCAGATGAGGAGGCCATCCGCGGCGGCCAGCAGCGTTTCCGTGTCGCCAGGCTCTGCCGCACCGTCAAAGAGCGGCACGCCGTCTCCGAGCGCCAGATCAAAGCCCGCGACCGCCAGGGCCTTCAGCACCCGCGCTCCGGAGGCGGAGCCGTTCGCAAGCGTTGCAATGGTCGCCTCCGGCCGGCCGGTGCCCTCACGCCCAAGCATGGCCCCATCCGAGCGTTTGTCCGGGCCGAAGATCACGACCTCACCCCGCTGCAGCCCGTCGCGGTTCTGCACGATGACCTCGTCGCCGCGGAAGATCGGCACCGCGCGGGAGCCGCCGCCGGGCACCGGGTGGCGCTCCACCCCATGGGGCAGGATCGGGAGGCCCGGGGCGATGACGCCCCGACGCTCCCACGGGATCTCGAAGACTGCACTCACAGGCCCAGCGCCTTTTTCCGCCGCGCAGCCCAAGCCATGACCGCCATATCAAAGGTCAGCGCCATCAAGGAGACGTTGAGGCCGAGCACGATGTTCTTGCCGAGATCGGCACCGGCGAGCGTCCGCTGCAGCTCCTGGCCCAGATCCTGGGTCCCGATGAAGGCCGCGATGATCACCATGAAGAACGCGAAGATGATCGCCTGGTTGAACCCCACGGCCATCGTCGGCAGCGCCAGCGGCAGCTGCACGGACCAAAGCTTCTGCGCGCGGCTCGAGCCGGACATGTCGGCGGCCTCCAGGATCTCGGGCGGGACGGTGCGCAGCCCCTCGATGGTGTAGCGCGTCAGCGGCACCGTGGTGAAGATGACAATGGCAAAGACCACCGCGACGTCATTGACACCGAAAAGCATGATGGCCGGGATCAGGTAGATGAAACTCGGGAAGGTCTGCGCGGTGTCGCAGATCAGCAGGATCCGGTTCGACCACCGCTCCGACCGAGCGGCTGCGATCCCAAGCGGGATCCCGATCAGCATGGAGATCACAACAGCCGAAATCACCGTATAGAGCGTGATCACTGACCGGTCCCACCATCCCGAGAACGCGACAACCGTGAAAAAGACCGCCCCCCAGAGCGCCGGACGTCTGCCACCCACCGCGTAGGCGAGTGCTGTGACCAGCAAGATGAAGGCGGGCGTCGGGATCCAGAGGAGAGCGTTGCGAAACGGGATCAGGATCTGGACGTTCAGAAACCACCGCAGCCAGTCCGTGACGGCATTCACGCTCTCGATCGCCAGGATGTTCTTGATGGCCGCGTCGAGCTCGCGCCCTTGGGAGAACGACTGGCGCCGGCTGATCTCCGCCAGCACGTCGACAAACTGTCCCGCGACGTAGAAAAGAGTGAAGGCGCCGAGACCCGCCAGCAGAAAGGCGTTGCGCCGCCACCAGGGCGTTCCCTTCTCAAAGTGGACCGGCTGCTTGACCACCCAAGCCTTGGAGAGCCTGTCGAGCATCACCGCAAGGAGGACCACCGTCACGCCGATCTCGAACGCGCGGCCGAGCTTCAGGCTCCCCATCATCTCGAGGAGCTTCGCGCCGAGCCCCGGCATTCCGATGAAGGCCGTCAGGACCACCATGGCGAGGCAGAGCATGATCACCTGGTTGATGCCAACCAGGATCTCGGTCCGCGCGGCCGGCAGGTAGACCCGTGTCAACATCTGCCGGCGCGAGCAGCCCGACATCTTCCCGGCCTCGATCACGTCCGGGCTGACCTTCTGAAGCCCGAGTGTCGTCATCAGGATCATCGGCGGCATCGCATAGACGATGGTAGCGACAGCGCCCGCTGTGGGTCCGACTTTGAAGAAGATCACCGCCGGCAGCAGGTAGGTGAAGAAGGGCAGCGTCTGCAGCACGCTCAAAATCGGTCGGAGCGCTGCATCAACCGCCGGCGCACGCCAGGCCCAGATGCCGAGAAGGAGCCCTAGAAGAGCAGCGATGGGCGCGGCGACAACCAGCACCGACAGCGTCTGCATCGCAATGTCCCACTGACCGATGAGTGCGGTCCAGAGGAATGTGCCCCCCGCCAGCGCCGCCATCCGCCAGCCGCCGAGATAGTAGCCAAGGACTGTTGCCGCAGCGGCGATCGCACTCCAGGGGATCGGGCCGAGATTGGGCCAGCGCCGCTTGCCGTAGAGCAGGTTCGCGGTCGCATCGAGCATGAACTCAAGCGGACCCTCGGCGATGAAGCGGGTCACGTAAATGAGGCCGAGGTCGTTCTGCACGAAGGCAAACACTGCATCCAGGACCTCCGCCGTAGGCGGAATGAGCGGCTCTGGGATCCGCTGAAGCCAGAGCGGCAGGGCCCCAAGGGCATGCAACGCCATCAGGAGGCCCGCGGCGGCGACGAGCGCCAGCGGCGCGGGGTTGCGTGGCTCAAAGGGCCGGCCCCGAAGCTCTCCGACCACGACCGCCATCAGCCGGCCCCTGGGAGGACGATGCAGCGACCTCGGCGCAAGCCGGAGGGTGTCGACATCACGCGACCCTCGGGTGCGGTGTGGCGGCAAAAGGCGGTCTGGCCACCCACCCCGGCGAGCGACAGCGGGGGATCACCTCCAGGAACGGACGAGGGGCCATGGCGAGACAAACCCAACATCAATCCGCGCCCAAGAGCAGATCGAGCGCCACTCGACGCTGCAGGACACCGACAATGGCGCCACCCTCCGCGACAGGTATCTCCTCGCGTGGATCGGTGACCAGCTGTCGCGCGAGCGCCTGGATCGTTGCGCCGCCATCCACGGGCGTGCCCTCCGCTGTGCCGGGGCCAGCCAACCCGCGCGCGTGAACGACCCGAGCCTTGTCGACATCTTCGGTGAACTTGGCCACGTATTCCGTCGCCGGGCGCATCACGATTGCGTCCGGACTGTCGCATTGCTCGATTGCGCCGTCTTTCATGATGGCAATCCGGTCGGCGAGGCGGAGAGCCTCGTCAAAGTCGTGCGTGATGAAGACGATGGTCTTGCCGAGCATCCCCTGGAGCCTCAGGAATTCATCCTGCATTTCCCGCCGGATCAGCGGGTCGAGGGCACTGAACGGCTCATCAAGAAACCAGATGTCGGGCTCGATCGCGAGGGAGCGCGCGATGCCGACGCGCTGTTGCTGGCCGCCCGACAGCTCCCGCGGGAAGTGGTCCTCGCGCCCGTCGAGGCCGACGAGGCGGATCATCTCGAGCGCCCGCGCACGGCGGGTGTGTCGGTCCTGGCCCCGCATCTCGAGCGGGAACGCCACATTCTCGAGCACTGTCCGATGCGGCAGGAGGCCAAAGGACTGGAACACCATCCCCATCTTTGAGCGGCGGAGCGCGATCAGCTCGGGCTCCTTGAGGGCCATGATGTCCTGCCCCTCAACCTCCACGGTGCCGCCGGTGATGTCGTGGAGGCGTGAGAAGCAGCGGATCAGCGTGGACTTGCCGGAGCCCGAGAGCCCCATGACCACCAGCATCTCGCCGCGGGCCACGTCGACCGAGACGTCCTTGACCCCGGCGATGTAGCCCTCCGCGCGGATCTCGTCATAGCTCCGCCCGTCGGCCATGCCGCGCAGGTAGCCCTCCGGATCGGGACCGAAGAGCTTCCAGACGTTGCGGGCCGAGATCACCGGGCTCACGGGCGCCTCCGCGTTGGCCTGCCAAGGGGCGGGCGCTGGGATGGCCCGCACCGGGCGGGCCGTCCGATCAGCTTGTGCAGCTTTCGACCCAAGGGTCGATCAGATCGCGGTTCGCGGCGAGCCACTCCTCCGCGGCTTCCTCGGGCTCATAATCGTCGGTGTCGACGAGTTTCGCCATCTCCGCGATCTGCGGATTGGTGAAGGAAACCTTGGTCAACATGCAGTAGGCGGTGGGCCACTTGGCCTCCATCCCGTCCCAGGCGGCCTTCTTGAGATACCCGTTGGCCGGGTTGCCGCAATCGTAGAGCGCCTCCTTGTTTGGGCCCTTTGCCGGGTCGGTGTCACAGCCGTCTTCCCAGACCGGGAACTCGACGAACTCACCCGGCCAGACGGCCTCAGCGAAGTTGGGCGTCCAGTTGAAGACAACAATCGGCTTCCGGTCGGCCTCGGCCGCCGCAATCTCAGCCCAAAGCGCCGCTGCGGAGCCTGCGTTGACCACGGTGAAGTTCATGCCCAACGCTTCCGCCCGCTCCTGACCGTGCTTCAACCAGTCGACGGGACCGTCGAGATAGCGGCCCTTGTCGCCGGTCTCAGCCGTCGTGAAGAGTTCAGCACACTCGTTGAGGGCCTTCCAATCCGGCAGACCCGGGCAGGCCTCCTTGGTCCACATCGGATACCACCAGTCCTCGCGCGTGACGGCATCGTGGTCGCCCGCATCGTGGAGACCGCCCTTGGCGAGCGCCTCGCGGAAGGAGGCTCCAAACGCGCCCTCCCAGACCTCGAGTTCCAGCGCCACATCGCCGAGGCGGACGGACTCGTAGACCGCCTGGCTGTCGGTTGTGATGTATTCGACGTTGAGGCCCATCTCTTCGTAGATCTGGCCCACGACATTCGACATCACGATCTGGCTCGACCAGTTGTGGATCGGGATCACGATCGGGTCGTCGCTGTCGGCGGCGAAGGCCGGCGAAGCGAGAATGGCAGCGATAAAGGCGGCTTTTCTCATTTGGTTGGTCCCTGTTGGTGTGGCGCGGGTGTCGCCCCGCTTCTGGTTAAACCTTCAGATAGCTCTCGAGACTGTCGTCCAGGGCGCTGACCCAGGGCGTGTGGTGGGCGGGCGCCATGGTGCCGGTCATCGGGCTCACATAGCCGTGGTCGCGGAAGCCCATGATCCCCTTCTTCTTGTGCTTTTTCCATTCGAAGAACGCCTGGTTGGCGGCCTCGATGTCGAAGGACGGATAGTCCGTCTCGTCGATCAGCTCTTTGGTGTAGTCGCCCTGGTAGCGGATGCAGCCGTAGTCATCCTCGAGCGCGTCCTCATCGGCCTGGCGCTGTGTCCAGTCGGCCTCCATCGCCGCCGCATCGGGCAGCGCGATCCGGCCGAGGATCACGTCGCGCACCCACCAGGCCTGCGCGTCAAACATGTTGAACGTGTACCACTGGTCCTGCATGCCGAGGTAGAAGACATCCGGGTTCCCGGTGTAGACGACGCCCTTGTAAAGGTCGGTTGCCGCCAGCCGGTTCGCCGTCTTGAGCCGCAGCGCATCGGGCATGAACGGGAAGTGGTGCTTGTAGCCCGTGCAGAGGATGATCGCATCGACCTCTTTCGAGGTCCCGTCGATGAAATGCGCGGTCCGGCCTTCAACCTTCTCGAGCTTCGGCACCTCCTGCCAGTTCTCCGGCCAGTCATAGCCCATCGGCGCGGTGCGGTGGGCCACCGTCACCGACTTGCAGCCGTACTTCCAGCACTGGGAGCCGATGTCCTCTGCCGAGTAGGACGTGCCGAGGATCAGGATGTCCTTGCCCGCAAACTCCCGCGCGTCGCGGAAGTCGTGGGCGTGGAGAATGCGGCCGTTGAAGCCCTCAAACCCCGGATAATGGGGCACGTTCGGGAACGAGAAATGCCCGGTCGCCACGATCACATGGTCAAACACAGAGGTCTCTTCCGTGTCGTTCGCTCCGTCGCGCGCCGTGACCTCGAACCCGCCCTCTACGGCGCGGACATCGCGGACGACGTGGTCGAACTTGACCCACTTCCGAACGCCGGCCTTCTCAACCCGGCCTTCGATATAGTCGAAGAGGACAGCGCGGGGCGGATAGCTCGCGATCGCCTTCCCGAAATGCTCCTCAAAGGTGTAGTCCGCGAACTCGAGCCCCTCTTTCGGGCCGTTCGACCAGAGGTAGCGGTACATTGAGCCGTGGCAGGGATTGCCGTGCTCATCGACGCCGGTCCGCCACGTGTAGCGCCAGAGGCCGCCCCAGTCGGCCTGCTTCTCATAGCAGACGATCTCCGGGATCTCCGCGCCCTTCTCCGCCGCCGACTGGAACGCGCGCAACTGAGCCAGCCCCGATGGCCCCGCGCCGATGATGCAGATCCGCTTCATGGTCTTCCCCTACCCTCGCCTCTCGGTCGCGCGCGTCCAGTCGGGCTCGAAGCCGAGCACGACTGTGTCGGGCGACAATGTCGGATTGAACAACCGGTTGTGCGCCATCGTCGCTTGATGGAGCGGATTGTGTGGCGCCAGACGCCAGACTTTGCAGGGCAGCTCAAAGACCTGCGCAAACGCGTCGAATGTCAGCGTGACGGACCCTGCTGCGTGGATCTCGGCCGCACCCGGACTGCCCGGCGGAAAGGTCGCCGTCAGAATGTCCGAGAACTCCTGCGCCTTTTGGTAGTAGCTTGCCGAAAAGAAGCGGAGCGCCGCCTCCCGCCGTTGCAAGGGATCGTTGGTCTTGGCGTACATGTGGTGGAGTTCGGGGGTCACCGCGAAACCCGGCGCCTTGTTCAGGACTGTGATGATGTGCCCGAGCGGCGCGTCGGCCCCGGCAAGCGTGAGGGCGGGTGTTATCCCGTCATCCGGGCGCCCCTCAGCATCCCGCATCGCCATTTGCCGGACCCGGCACTGCCATTTCAGAAACGCCGTGCGGAGCGGCGTGTCGAGCACCGGTGCCCTCATGCGACGTCGCTCTCCCGCGCGTCGGGCGGGCTGAAGGGGCGGTCGTGCTGAAGGCTCGGGATCTTGGCCGCCGTCTCCGCCACGGCGTCGAGGTCGAGCGTTGCGTGCACAACGCCGGGCTCCGGTCCGCCATCGGCGAGCACGTCGCCCCAGGGGCTCACGACCAACGAATGGCCGTAGCAGTCTGAGCCACCGGGCACAGCACCCGTGGCACAGGGCGAGACGACGAAGCAGGTGTTCTCGATCGCCCGCGCGCGGTTCAGGATATGCCAATGCGCCGCCCCCGTCCGCGCCGTGAAGGCGGCCGGGCAGCAGAGGATCTCTGCCCCGGCCTGTGCCAGCGCGCGGAAGAGTGTCGGGAAGCGGAGATCGTAGCAGATCGTGTGCCCCACCGCGGCCTTCGGCGTCCGGTACACCCGCGCCGCGCCACCCGGTGCGACCGACCCGCTCTCGAGGTAGGTGGCCTCGGGCGACAGCGTCACGTCGAAAAGGTGGATTTTGTCGTAATGGCCGAGGACCCCCGACGGACCGATCATGTAGCCGCGGTTGATGACCTTGCCATCCGGCGCCGGCACCGCGATCGACCCGACATTGATCCACACGCCGCGTTCGGCCGCGAGGTCGCGGAACGCGGCGAGGACGGGATGCGTGGCCTCGGGTTCGGCCGGCGGGTGGTAGATCGCGCCCTCCGCGCGAAGGCCGCCGCAATACTCGGGGAGGAACAGCATCTCCGCCCCGGCCCTGACGGCGGTCTCGGCCATGGGCAGCGCCTCGTCGAGCGCCGCGGCGATGCTGGGCATCGGCCGGGTCTGAAGGCAGGCGATCTGAAGCGGTCTGGCCATCAGAATTTCATGTATGCCTTTCTGAGGGTCACCAGCGGGTGCCTGTCCGACATTTGAAACTTCAGCAGAAGCTCCCGCGCGATCATATCTCGATCCTGCTGGTTGTTGGGCAGTTCGATCGTGTCCGGGATCCGCACCCAGCCGTTGATGTTGCGGTCGAAGACGGCGGGTTTGCCCTCCTCATACCCCATATGGATGTCCTCAAGCCAGTTGAGGTCATCCCAGCCCATGTACTCCATGTACTTGGCCAGAAACGGTGTCAGCCGCTCATAGTCGGGCACCAGATTGACATCGTAGCGATAGCCGATGTGCTGCCCGATCTCCTTCTCCCGCTCCGAGGACAGCCCGTCGGCATCGTTCAGAAACTGATCGACATCTGTGATCTCAGAGCCGCGGTATTGCGTGCCCGCCATTGTCTAGCCTCCCCATCGCGACGCAATCGCCGCGGCACCGTTCGTTGCCCGGGCCGAGCCCGGGCGGTTGATCCCTCGCTCGGCAGGACGGGCTGCCACCAACCGGCGGCGCCGGGACAGGGCGGCCACGGCCTTCGGTGCCGCTGCCACCCCATGTGACAGCGGCAGAAGCGCAAGAAGCGCAAAGAGCAACGGGTCGATCGCCATCTGTGGTCCCTCAGAGGTGGTGATAGTCTTCAACGCCAACCGTGTGGTTGGTCCCGGCAAGGGGCACACCGGCCATGGCGGACGCCTCCATCGTCAGCGCCGCGAGATCCTCGGGCTCGAGCGAGTGGAGGTTCGTCTTGCCGCAGGCCCTCGCGAAGAGCTGCGCCTCGATGGTGAGCGTGTGGAGGAAGTTGTAGACCCGCTCCGCCCCCTCATCCGGGTCGAGGCGCTTGCGCAACTCCGGGTCCTGCGTCGCGACACCGACCGGGCAGCGCCCTGTGTGGCAGTGGTAGCAGTAGCCAGGCTCCGCCCCGATCTCGGAAGGGTAGTCGGCCTCGGGGATGTCCTTGTTGCAATTGAGCGCCATCATCGCCGCGTGGCCGATCGCGATCGCGTCGGCGCCGAGCGCGATGGCCTTCGCCACATCCGCCCCGTTCCGAATGCCGCCGGCGTAGATCAGGCTGATCTCCCCCCGCTTGCCGAGATCGTCGATGGCCTTCCGCGCCTGCCGGATCGCGGCCATGCCGGGCACGCCCGTGTCCTCGGTCGCAAGGTGCGGGCCGGCGCCGGTGCCGCCCTCCATCCCGTCGATGTAGATCGAATCCGGATCGCATTTCACCGCCATCCGCACGTCGTCATAGACCCGCGCCGCGCCGAGCTTGAGCTGGATCGGGATCTGCCAATCGGTCGCCTCCCGGATTTCCTGGATTTTGAGCGCCAGATCGTCGGGGCCGAGCCAGTCCGGGTGCCGCGCGGGCGAGCGCTGGTCGATGCCCGCCGGAAGGCTCCGCATCTCGGCCACCTGGTCGGTGACCTTCTGGCCCATCAAGTGCCCGCCAAGGCCGACCTTACAGCCCTGCCCGATGAAGAACTCGCACCCATCGGCCAGCACCAGGTGGTGCGGGTTGAAGCCGTAGCGGCTCTGGATGCACTGGTAGAACCACTTCGAGCTGTAGCGCCGCTCGTCGGGGATCATGCCGCCCTCACCCGAGCAGGTCGCGGTGCCCGCCATCGTCGCGCCCCGCGCAAGCGCGGTCTTCGCTTCGTAGGAGAGCG
The DNA here is from genome assembly GCA_038749815.1 of Pseudomonadota bacterium. Taxonomy (GTDB): domain Bacteria; phylum Pseudomonadota; class Alphaproteobacteria; order Rhodobacterales; family Rhodobacteraceae; genus Algicella. The sequence continues at coordinate 19,293 of JBCDHQ010000006.1, forward strand.
CGCCGAAGCTCATGCCGGTGATGTAGACGGGGATGTCGAGATCCAACGGGCGCTTGGCGCGGGGGCCGATCACCGTCCGGGTCTCGCATTTCTCGCGGTAGCCCTCGATCACAAAGCGTGTGAGAGTGCCCGGAAGGAAGGTCAGATCGTCCCAATGCGGGATCTTCTTGAAGAGAGAAAAGCCCCGCATCCGGTAGCGGCCGAGCTCTGCCTTGATGTGTATGTCGTCGATGACGCGGGGTGGAAAGACGAAGCTGTTGCCGATCCGGTTGACGTCGCGGTCGAGCGGTTTCTTCGTTGGGGGCGTGCCGTCGGGCATGTGGATCACCTGTTGAAAGGGGTGGTGGGCATCCCTCGGACGAGGGCCGTCCCTTCAGAGGATGAGCTTCTTTTCGTTCGGCTCGAGATTGTCGTAGTTCCAGAGCTGCTTGCCGGCGACGACCTTCGTGAAGTGGTCGACACCCTCGGACGGCAGCAGCCCGTATTGGTGGAGCTTGCGCTGCAGCCAGGCCTTGTCGAGCTCCGTCAGCTCTCCCTCGACCGCATCAACCCCGAGGGAGCGGATCTCGCCGCCGACATAGATCGTGCCGTCATACATGGAATCGCCGAGGTTCTTGCCCGCGTTGCCGCAGACAACCATCCGTCCGCGCTGCATCATAAACCCAGAGAGCGCGCCGGTGTCGCCACCGACGAGGATCGTGCCGCCCTTCATGTCGATGCCGGTCCGCGAGCCGACGGAGCCCTTGCAGACCAGATCGCCGCCTCGGATCGCTGCCCCGAAGGTGGAGCCCGCGTTCTTCTCGATGACAACCGTCCCGGCCATCATGTTCTCGCCGCAGGACCAGCCGACTCGGCCCGAGATCCGCACATTCGGACCATCGATCAAGCCCACGGCGAAATACCCGGTGGAGCCCTCTATGATCAGGTTCAGCCGGTTGAGGATGCCGACGCCCAGGGAGTGCATGCCGCGCGGATTTTTCAAGACGATGGAGCCATAGCCCTCGTTCATCAGGTCACGCATCCGCGTGTTGACCTCGGTCGCCGTCATGTCGTCGCAGTCGATCTCGGTCCGCTTGTTGAAATCGACATCGGGCGCCCATGGATAGGCGAAGCGCTCGACCGCTTCCGGGTCGAACTCCACATACATCGACCGGCCCGTCAGCTGGTCGGTCGTCATGCCGAGCGCTTTGACACGCTCCTCCTGGGTCATCTCCTTGAGGTCTTCGTCGCTCACGCCTGCCATACGCGGACCTCCTCGTCATAGGGATCCACCGTGTCGATCTCCTGGGGCAGGATCGCACGGATCGCGACCTCCTCGGAGGCCATGGCGATCAGGTCGTCGCTCTCGTAGAGGACCAGCGGCTTGGCGGCCATCGTGTCCTTGGCCATGCCGAGCTGGTCCTTGGTGCACACGAGATACGTGAAGACGCCGTCGATCTCGTCGATGGAGCGGCGGAGGCTCTCTTCGAGCGACACGCCATTGGCGAGGTTGTGGGCGGTGTAGACCGCCAAGAGCTCGCTGTCGCAGTTCGACACGAACCGATGGCCCTTGCGCTCCATCTCGCGGCGCATGATCCAGTAATTGGTGATCTGGCCGTTATGGACAACGCTCACGTCGTTGTAGGGGAACGCCCAATAGGGGTGGGCGGACTTGATGTCGACATCGGACTCTGTCGCCATCCGCGTGTGGCCGATGCCGTGCGTGCCCTCAAAGCCCAGCAGGCCATAGGCCTCCGCCACCTCCGCCGCATCGCCGAGATCCTTGATCAGCTCCAGCCCGTTGCCGAGGGACAGGATCTCGATGCCCTCCACCTCCTCGATGTGCTCGGCCATGTCGCCCATGTCCTTGGCATCTTTCAGCACATAGCGGAGCGCATAGGGCCGCACGCGGTCCTTCTCGAGGACTGTCGCACCATGTTCGGCCAGGATCGCGTCGAGCTTCTCCAGGCGGTCGTCCAGCACCGCGTGGATGCCGCGGCCGCGCTCCATGTCCTCGGCTTCGGCGATCTTGACGCGCATGATGTAGGCCTGCGGATCGCCATCCGCATAGACCGCGTAACCGGTCGAGTCCGGTCCGCGGTGCTTCAGCGCCTGGAGCATCGCGGTCATCTCGCCGCCGACATCCGAGCGCCTGCCCTTGTGAATGATCCCTGCAATTCCACACATCGCGGGGGTGCCTCCCTGTCAGAGTGCGCCTTACGGCAGACACTCCATGTACATTTCCTTGTCCCACTCGGTGACGGTCGACATGAACCGCGCGAACTCGTCCCGTTTGTACTCGTCGTAGAGGCGGTACATCTCACCTGGCAGCCCGCGCTTGACGACATCGTCGCCTGCCAGGTGGTCGAGCGCCTCGCCGAGCGAGAGCGGCAGCTTCTTGACCTTCTTCCCCTCGGCCATGGCCTCGTAGATGTTGCGTTCCTCCGGCTCGCCCGGGTCGAGATCGTTGTCGAGCCCGTCATCCATCGCAGCCAGCAAGGTCGAGCCCATGAGGTAGGGGTTCACCATGCTGTCGACCGACCGATACTCAAACCGCCCGGGCGCCGAGACGCGCAGACCCGTCGTCCGGTTCTGGAACCCCCAATCCGAGAAGACCGGCGCCCAGAACCCTGTGTCCCAGAGCCGCCGATAGGAGTTCACCGTCGAGCATCCAATCGCCGTCAGCGCCTGGAGATGCGTGACAACGCCGCCGATCGCCTTGAGGCCGGTCTTGCCCGGCATCTGCGGATCGTCGGTGTCGGGCATGAACGTGTTCTCACCACCCGAGACATACATGTAGTTCTCAGACATGCCGGGCAGCGCATCGGGGTCGTTCCCGGTCTTTTTCAGATGATCCTCGCCCGGGCTCCAGAGCGACATGTTGTGATGGCAGCCGGAGGCCGACACGCCGATGAAGGGCTTTGACATGAAGCAGGCGAAGATCCCGTGCTCCCGCGCCACCTGCGCGCAGATCTGGCGGTAGGTGGTCAGCCGGTCGGCGTTTCGAAGGACCTTGTCGAAGGTGAAGTTGAGCTCGAGCTGCCCGGGCGCGTCCTCGTGATCGCCCTGGATCATGTCGAGGCCCATTTTGCGAGCGTAGCGGATGACCTGCATCGACACCGGCCGCAGGCTCTCGAACTGGTCGATGTGGTAGCAGTAGGGCTTTGAGAAGCCGTCCTGCGGCTTGCCCTCCTCGTTGAACTTGAGCCACATCATTTCGGGCTCGGTGCCCATCCGAAGCTCGAGCCCGTGCTTGGCCTGAAACTCCTCATGGAGCCGGCGGAGGTTGCCGCGGCAATCGGAGGTGAGATAGGCGCCTGGCTCCACTTTCTCTTCGCGGTTTCGGAAGAGCGTGCAGAAGAACCGCCCGATCTCGGGCGCCCAGGGGAGCTGCATGAAGGTCTCGGGCTCGGGGATGCCGACAAGCTCAGCCGCCTCCGGGCCATACCCCATGTAATCGCCACCCCTGTTGACGAAGAGGTTCATCGTCGCGCCGTAGACGAGCTGAAAGCCCTTCTTCGCCACGCTCTCCCAGTGGTCGGCCGGGATGCCCTTGCCCATCACCTTGCCAGTGACCGAGACGAATTGGAGGTACAGATACTCGATCCCGAGCTCGTCGATCTTCTTGCGGACCTCTTTGATCTTTTCGTCGCGTCCGGGCGCGTCGACAAAGCGCTCGATATCCATTTCGGCCACGTCTGGTCTCCTTGTCGTGCGCGCTCTCTCGGCGCTTTAGCTCCAGGGATAGGGGCTGTTTGAAACGGGGTGCAGGTTGCCCTTCTCGAACCGGTCGAACCGGAACGGCTCCAAGAGCTCTTGCGGCTCCCCAAGAAGCTCGTCGGCGATCAGGTGCCCGACGCCGATCATCTTCCACCCATGGTTCGAGTCTGCGATGACCGCGACGTTCTCGCGGAAATGGTCGAAGACGGGGAAACTGTCGGGTGTGAAGCAGCCAATCCCGCCAGACGCCTCGCGATGATACTTGGGCATAGTGCCCTCGTAGCGCGCCTGGCAATGGGCGAGCGCGCTCACCCACATATGCGCAAACTCCTTCGAGGACACGAACTCGGGGCTCGCCGGTCCGTAGGGGTCGATTTGCACCTCATCGACCGGTGTCTCGACTTTGTAGGGCGACGCACCCCCCTGGATGCCGCCGAAGTGGAAATCGGGCTTGTAGTAGATGCCCCACATCTCATCGGTTATGGTGGAGCCGTCCACGGTCGACTTGAGCTCTGCATCGGTATCGACATGCACAACCGGCGGGAGGGAGCCGTCATCGGCGCGGCCAACCTCCGGATCGACCAGCAGCACGCCCTCTTCGAGCTGCCAATAGCGCCACATATCGACGCCCTGATGCACATCGCCCGAGAGGTCCTTGACGCTGATCTGCTTGGGCAGATCGAGCATCGACCAGAAGTCGCGCACCCAAGGGCCGGCCGCTATGACGACCTTCTCGCAGGTGATCGTGCCCCGATCCGTCTCGACGGCCTGCACGGCGCCGGAGCCGTTCATGGTTTGGAGCGCTTTGACCTCGACCCCCGTCAGGATCCGAACGCCGAGCGCCTCGACCTTCTCGGCGAGGGCGTACATCGTCCGTGTCTGATTTGAGAACCCGCCCCGCTTCTCGTGCAGAACGCTGGTGATGTTTTGGGCCTGCCAGTCGCCGAAAATCCCGCGCATGTACGCGGTCGAGGCGTTCGCACCCTCAACAAACACGCTCTCATAGCCGATGGCCTGCTGCTGTGCGTAGATGGAGCCAACATCGTCCCGCATCGTCTCGCTGGAGATCTGGAGATAGCCGACCGGGTGATACGAGAGCCCCTCCGGATCGCTGTCCCAGACATCGACCGAATGCGCCATCAACCGCCGCATCGCCGGCTGGAAATAGTTGTTCCGCACCACGCCGCAGGCGATGCCGGAGGCGCCCGCCGCGATGCCGCCCTTGTCGAGGATGACGATCCGACCCTCGACCTCCTCGCCCCGCTCCGCGAGACGCTCAGCAAGCTTCCAGGCGGTCGAGACACCATGGATCCCGGCACCAACGATCACGTAGTCGGAATGGGTGGGAAATGACATCGCGCGCCTTGCCGCCTGCAGCTGGGGTGTTGGTCCACGTTGCGCGCGGTGCCCAGCCAAAATCAACTGGATTCTGATCCAATTCATTGCCCTTGCCGCCGGCTTGCCTATTACTGGATCAAGTTTGGATCAAATGTGGGGCCTCTTTTGGGTCGGAAGAGCTTTTCAGATGTGGCCGCTGCGCTGCGGCGCGCTATCGAAGACGGGACGTACCGGCGATTCGAACGCCTGCCGCCATCGCGCGGTCTGGCTGAAGACCTGGGCGTGGCCCGCAACACGCTCCGCGACGCGCTGCACCTCCTCGAACGCGAGGGGCTGCTCGAGACGCGCCCCGGCAGCGGCACCTATGTGGTCGCGCCCCCTGAGGAGGCCGTCCCAGAGGCTGTGGAGGGCGCAACCCCACTCGAGCTGATCGACGCACGATTTGCGCTCGAGCCGCATATCTGCCGGCTCTGTGTCCTCAACGGCCGGCGCGAGGACTTCGATGCGCTCGAGCGGCTGTGCCAGGTCATGGAGGGTGCGCTCGACGATCCGACGATGTTTGCCGAGGCCGACACGGCCTTTCACCAGGCGCTGGCGACCACGACGAGGAACACGCTTTTGATTTGGCTGATCGGACAGATCAACACCGTGCGCTCGCTCGATGAGTGGACGCGCATGCGCAACCTCACCCTCGATCGCGCGATCATCGGTCTCTACAACACGCAGCACCGCGACACGCTGGACGCCATCCGTGCGCGCGACCCGGAAGGGGCGGCCTCACGAATGAAGGCACATCTGGAGACCGCGCGGCTCTCGCTCACGCGCGCGGCAGAGGCCTAGGCCTGGGCCGAGGTCTGCATCCAGTTGATGTAGAGCCGCTCCGCCGCCGCGTTGAACTCCCGAAGCCGCGCGGCCACGTCCGCTGCCAGCCGGTCCGTTGCGCCATCGCCAAGCGCGCGATCGAGCGCGCCTCGGTATTCGGGGATCTCGGCCCAATTGGCGACCGTGTCGCCCTCCACCTCGATGTGGAACTGGGCAGAATAGGCCCGCGGGCCCCATTTCATCGCCTGCACAGCGCAGGCCGGTGAGGTGGCGAGGCAACTGGCCCCGTCCGGCAGGCGCGTCACTTCGGCAGAGTGCCATTGAAGGCAGCCGATCCGCTCCGGCAGGCCGTCGAAGAAGACGCCCGAGGCCCCCTCCTCGGTGAGCTGCACCTCCATCACGCCGATCTCGGGCGTCTCGGACGGTGCGACTGCCCCGCCAAGCGCGTCGGCCAGGAGTTGATGACCGAGGCAGAGGCCGAGGAACGGCATCCCCCGCTCGGCCACAGCCTGGCGGATCAGAGCCTTCTCCGCTTTGAGCCAGGGATGCGCGTCTTCCTGCCAGACATCCATCGGCCCCCCCATGACCCAGAGGCCGTCATAGCCGTCGAGGGGCGGCGCGGCCTCCCCTTGGTCGAGCTCGACCGCATCGTAGCTGTGGCCATCTTCGGCCAGGTACTGGCGAAGCACACCTGGGTGTTCGACGCTGGCGTGCTGAAGAACAAGCAGCTTCATCGGGGTCTCCTAAGGCTTATGGCGCGCGGCGGTCGGCACTCGGGCGGAGGCCGAACTGCGCCTTGTACGCGTTCGAAAAATGGCCGGGCGTGCCGAAGCCGGTCGCGTCCGCGATCTCGGCGATCCCTTGGGCGGATGTCCGCACGAGGCGCCGCCCGAGCGCCAGACGAAGATCTCGGTAATAGGCCGCAACGCTCTGACCGAAGGCCTCGGCAAAAAGCCGGTTCAAGTGGCGCGGTGTGACGCCTGCGACCAGCGCAAGCTGCGTGAGGCTGAGCGGGTCGCCAATGTGGCTCTCCATCGCAGCGACCGCTTCGAGAACATGGGGGGAGCGGCTGCCGAGCCGCTCAGCCAGGCCGGCCCGTTGGGGGGCGGTGGCCGCACGAATGTCAGTGTGGAGGAACCAGTCGCTGACAAGCCGCGCAAAAGGGCCGCCATGCTGGCGCGCAATCAACGCATGCATGAGATCAAGGGGCGCGATGCCCCCACCGCAGGTCACCCGGTCGCGGTCGATCACATAGAGCCGCCGCTCGATCAGAAGCTCGGGGTAGAGCTCCGCGAGCTCGGCCGCGTGGTCCCAGTGCACCGTCATCCGCCGCCCGGCCATCAACCCGGCTTTGGCGAGGATGACAGAGCCGCCCGAAACCCCGCCGACCGCCACGCCACGCCGCGTGAGCCCCTGCAGGCCTTCGAAAACACGCGGATCGTCGAACTGAAAGGGATCGCCGCCCGCCACAACAAGGACCAGATCGAGACCACCCGGCGCCGCCAACGGCCGGGCCGCCTGAACCGATGCCGCACCGGAGCTGCCGGCATCCTCCTCTCCGAGGTGCACCACTTTGTAGAGCGGACGGCGCGAGAGGAGGTTGGCGGCGCGAAGCGGCTCCACCGTGCAGGCATAAGACATCAGCGGAAACCCCGGAAGCGGCAGGAGTCCGACCCGATATGGGACCGGATGTGCACCAATTGGGTCCGCAAGTTGTAGATTTATGTCCTGATCCTGCATTTCTCGCCGGTTTCGTGTTCGGATATCGTGAGTTGTGGCCAATGTCGTCGGAGATGCAATGCGCTTCTCAGCACTCAAGATCCTGAGGGAAGGGCTGACCGGGAACCGGGGGTGGACGCCGATGTGGCGCGAGCCCCAGCCGAAGCCACGCTACAAGGTTCTGATCGTGGGCGGCGGCGGGCACGGGCTCGCCACCGCCTATTACCTCGCCAAGGAGTTCGGCGAGACCGATGTCGCCGTGCTGGAGAAGGGTTGGCTCGGCTCCGGCAACATTGGGCGGAACACAACGATCATCCGCTCCAACTACCTCCTCGAGGGAAACCAGCCGTTCTACGAGTTTTCATTGCGGCTTTGGGAGGGGCTGGAGCAGGACTTCAACTACAATGCCATGGTCAGCCAGCGCGGGATCCTCAACCTGTTCCACAGCGACCCGCAGCGCGACGCATATGTCAGGCGCGGCAATGCCATGATCCTCTCCGGTGCGGACGCGGTCCTGCTCGACCAGGGCGAGCTGCGAAAGATGTGCCCGTTTCTCGACTACGAGAACGCGCGGTTCCCGATCCAGGGCGCCCTCTGGCAGCCGCGGGGCGGCTCGGTCCGCCACGACGCGGTCGCCTGGGGATACGCGCGCGGCGCAGACAGCCGCGGCGTCGACATTCTTCAGAACTGCGAAGTGACCGGGTTTCGGATCGAGAGCGGCACACTCAAAGGTGTTGAGACCAGCCGCGGGGCGATCGAAGCCGACAAAGTTGTGGTCTGCGCCGCCGGATCGTCCTCGCGCGTGATGGCGCTCGCGGGCATGCGCCTCCCGATTGAGAGCCACGTCCTCCAGGCCTTTGTCTCGGAGGGACTGAAGCCGATCATCCCGGGTGTGATCACCTTCGGCGCCGGGCACTTCTATGTCAGCCAATCCGACAAAGGCGGTCTGGTCTTCGGCGGCGACATCGACGGGTACAACACCTACGCACAGCGGGGGAACCTGCCCGTGGTCCAGGATGTGTGCGAGGGCGGCATGGCCATCATGCCAATGATCGGGCGGGCGCGGCTTCTCAGGATGTGGGGCGGCGTGATGGACATGTCGATGGATGGCTCGCCCTTCATCGATCGGACACATATCGACGGGCTCTATTTCAACGGCGGCTGGTGCTATGGCGGGTTCAAGGCCACGCCCGCCTCTGGATTTTGCACGGCACACCTTCTCGCAACGGACAAGCCGCATCCGACCGCCACGCAGTTTCGGCTCGACCGGTTCCGCCGCGGCGCGCCGATCGACGAGAAGGGCGCGGGCGCCCAGGCGAACCTGCACTGATGATCATCAATCACCCCCTTCTCGGGCCCCGCGACGCCTCCGAGTTTGTCTACAAGGGCGATGTCGCCCTCATCGACCGGCCGGATGGCATGGAAACGAGCCTCGACGAGATGCACGACTATCTCCACCTCCGCGACAACCCGGCCGGCGAGCATCAGGAGCTTTGGTATCATGAGCAGGGCGACCGCTCCTGGTTGGTGGTCACTCGGAACACGCTGACGCATGAGATCACGAATGTGACGCTCGCCCGCGATGTGGCGCGCGCGCGAGGACGGTCGCGATGAGGGTCGCGGGCGGGCTGATCGACCGAAGCCGCACGGTGAAGTTCCAATGGAACGAGCGCTGGATGACAGGCCATCCGGGCGACACGCTCGCCTCGGCGCTGCTCGCAAACGACATCCGGCTCGTCGGTCGATCCTTCAAGTACCACCGGCCGCGCGGGATCTTCAGCGCCGGGGCGGAGGAGCCCAACGCCCTCGTCGAGCTCGGCAAAGGCGCGGCGCGGGAGCCCAACACCCGCGCGACGCAGGTCGAGCTGACAAGCGGGCTCTATGCGACGAGCCAAAACCACCGGGGCACCCTCGGCTGGGACTGGCTGGCCCTGAACGACGCCCTCGCACCGTTCCTGTCTGCGGGGTTCTACTACAAGACCTTCATGTGGCCGAAGGCGTTTTGGGAGCGGATCTACGAGCCCACAATCCGCGCCGCCGCTGGGCTTGGCCGGCTTTCCGGGGCGCCTGATCCGGACAGCTACGCGCATGGCGTCCTCCACTGCGATCTCCTGGTCATCGGCGCAGGGCCCGCGGGCCTTGCCGCCGCGCTCGCCGGTGGGCGCGCGGGGCTTCGGGTTGTTCTCGCCGACGAGGATTTTCAGCCGGGTGGGCGACTGAACGCCGAGCAGTTCGAAGTCGATGGCCAGCCGGGCGCAACCTGGGCGGCGGAGACCGCGCGCCTGCTTGCGGAGATGCCGCGGGTGCGTGTGATGCCGCGCACGATTGTCTTCGGCGTCTACGACCACGGAACCTACGGAGCACTCGAACGCACGACCGGCGGCGGCCCGCGCCAGACCCTCTGGAAGATCCATGCCAAGCGCGCGCTCCTGGCGGCCGGTGCAACGGAGCGTTCAATCGCGTTTCCGCAGAACGACCGGCCGGGGATTATGCTGGCCGGGGCCGTGCGCACATATCTCAACCGCTTCGGCGTCGCGCCCGCGGGGCGAGTGGCAGTACTGACCAACAACGATGACGGCCTCCGAACTGCCGCGGATCTGCGGGCACGGGGCATCGAGGTCGCAGCCACAATCGACACGCGCGAGGGCGGCGCGGTCGTCGCAACGCGCGGCCGGCAGGGCCTCCGGGAGATCACCCTTGCCTCGGGCAAACGGGTCAGGACGGAGTGTCTTGCCGTCTCGGGCGGCTGGTCGCCCAATGTGCATCTCACCTGCCACCATCGGGGCCGCCCGGTCTGGCGCGACGACCTCGCGGCGTTCGTCCCCGGAGGCGCGTTGCCCCCGGGCCTTTCCGTCATCGGGGCCGCCGCCGGCACCATGACCCTCGCCGCAACGCTGCGCGAGGCCCACCTGGCCGCATCGACCGTCGCCGAGGCGCTCGGCGCGACCCAAGGCGTCGGGGATCCACCCCGCGCGAGCGATGAGAGCGCCGCGATCACGGCGTTCTGGCATGTCAAAGGCCAGGGCCGTGCCTGGGTCGATTTGCAAAACGACGTGACGACCAAGGACATCGCACAATCCCATCTGGAGGGGTTTCGCGCGGTCGAACATGTCAAACGGTACACCACGCTCGGGATGGCGACCGATCAGGGCAAGACCTCCAACGTGCTCGGCCTTGCGATCCTCGCCGACGTGGCGGGCCAGAGCATTGAGCAGACCGGCACGACGATCTTCCGGCCCCCCTATACGCCGGTGGCCATCGGCGCCTTCGCCGGGCGCGCCCGCGGCAAGGAATTCCGCCCGACCCGTCTCACGCCGAGCCACAACTGGGCGGCTGAAAACGGCGCGGACTTCGTCGAGACAGGTCTTTGGCTGCGCGCGCAGTGGTTCCGGCGTCCAGGTGAGGCGGGCTGGCGCGACAGCGTGGATCGTGAGGTGCGGACTGTCCGCTCCGGCGTTGGGATCTGCGATGTCACAACGCTCGGCAAGATCGACATCAAGGGGCGCGATGCAGCGGAGTTCCTCGATCGGGTCTACGCCAACGCCTTTCTCAAGCTCGCCGTCGGCAAGACCCGCTACGGGCTGATGCTCCGCGAGGACGGGTTCGTCTATGATGACGGGACGACGGCGCGGCTGGGGGAGCATCACTACGTGATGACGACGACAACGGCGAATGCCGGGCTCGTCTTTCAGAACCTCGAGTTCGCGCGGCAGTGTCTCTGGCCCGATCTCGACGTGCATCTCGTCTCGGTCACGGACGCCTGGGCGCAGTTTGCGGTGGCGGGACCTCGGTCGCGCGCGCTCCTCTCCCGGGTGGTCGATGGGCGTGATCTCTCAAACGAGGCCTTTCCCTTCATGGCGTGCACGAAGTGCACGGTCTTTGGCGGCACACCGGCGAGGCTCTTCCGAATCTCGTTCTCGGGTGAGCTTGCCTACGAGATTGCCGTGCCGACCCGCTTCGGCGACAGCATGATCCGCGCGCTGATGGCCGCCGGAGAGGACCTCGAGGTGGCGCCTTATGGGACCGAAGCGCTCGGCGTCCTTCGGATCGAGAAGGGGCATGCCGCGGGCAACGAGATCAACGGGCAGACGACGGCGCGGATGCTGGGGCTCGGCGGCATGGTGTCGAAGAAGAAGAGCGCGATCGGAGCGAAGCTCTCCGAGCGCGAGGAGATGGTCCGCGAGGACGGCCTGTCCCTCGTTGGTCTGCGCCCCGTCAATCGGGCGGAGATGCTGACGGCGGGCGCGCACTTCCTTGCGCCCGGGGATCCCGCGGACATGGCCCATGATCAGGGCTGGATGACCTCGGTTGCGTATTCGCCTGAGCTTGGCCATTCGATCGGCCTCGGGTTCCTCAAGCGGGGGACAGAGCGGATGGGAGAGACGGTTCGCGCCTACAGTCCGGTTCGTGGCGAGGATCGGTTGGTCGAGGTCCGCTCTCCCCACCACATCGATCCCGAGGGAGTGCGTCAACGTGGCTGAGATCACCCTCACATCCATCCCCTGTCTCGGAGGTGTCGACCTCCGCATCGGCGCTATCCGCGTTCTAGAACGCGACGACCTGGCGCTCATCTCCGTCGCGGTCCCGCAGGAGGGCGAAGCCGCAGTTGCCGACGCCCTGCGGTCGACCTGGGATCTTCCGATGCCCGCCCCTCAAAGGGTCTCGACCGCTGGGGATCGGAGCGCGCTTTGGGGCGCGCCGGACCAAGTCCTCCTCCTGGGCCCGCGCTCGACCGAATGGGAGGGCGAGGTCGCTGCTGCGCTCGACGGCAAAGGATACGTGACCGACCAGACCCATGCGTGGGCGATCCTCGAGGTCCGAGGACCAGGCATCCAGGCGGCCTTTGAGCGCCTCGTCCCGCTCGACCTCGACCCCGAGATGTTCCCGCCGGGCGCCGCTGCACGGACCGCGCTCGAGCACATGGCGGCCATTGTCCTCCGCCTTGAGGCAGAGCGGTTCCTTCTCCTCTCGGCAAGCTCCACGGCCCAGTCCTTCCTGCACGCCGTCACGACAACGCTGACCTGGTACGAAGAGATCGCGCCGGGGGCGTGAGCCCCATCTTGTGACTACCTCCCTCCGGAAGAAGCGACTAGGCTTGGGTGAACGGCCAGCCAAGCGAGCCGACAGCGGAGGCCCGATGATATCCAAGACGCCCAACGGGGGCTTTGTTCCGCGCGATCGGACCTGGCAGCCCGATGCACTGACCCCGGCCTACAAGACCAGCGTCAAGCGGAGCCCACGGGCGGCGCTCCTGTCGCTTCCGTCGACACTCGGAGAGGAGACAACGCCGATTTTCGGGCACGATCTGATTGGCCCTCTCGACAATGATCTGACACTCAATTTTGCCGCCCCGGGCGAGAGCGCGATCGGCCCGCGGATCATCGTCTATGGACGTGTCCTCGACGAAATGGCCCGCCCGGTGCCTGGCGCGCTGGTCGAGTTCTGGCAGGCCAATGCGGGCGGCCGCTACCGCCACAAGAAGGAGCGCTACCTCGCCCCGCTCGATCCGAATTTCGGCGGGTGCGGGCGCACGATCACGGATGCCGACGGCGGGTATGAGTTTCGCACGGTGCAACCCGGCCCCTATCCCTGGCCGAACGGAATGAATGATTGGCGCCCGGCGCACATCCACTTTTCGCTCTTCGGGCATGGCTTTGCGCAGCGTCTGATCACGCAAATGTACTTTGAGGGCGACCCTCTGATCCCGCTCTGCCCGATTGTGGGCGTGCTGACCTCTCCAGAGGCCATCAGCGCGCTCACCGCCCCCCTCGATATGACCCGCACCGTGCCGATGGACGCACGCGCCTACAAGTTCGACATCGTCCTCCGCGGGCGGCGCCAGTCCCACTTCGAGAACCGACCGGACGGGATGTGACAATGGTACAGTCGCTTCACTACCTCAAGGAAAGCCCCAGCCAGACGGCCGGACCCTATGTCCACATCGGGTGCACGCCGAACTTTTCTGGGATCGCGATGTTTGGCGGCGATCTGGGCACCTCGCTGAAGACCGGGCCGGTGCAAGGCGAGGAGATCACTGTGCGGGGCACTGTCTTTGACGGGATGGGCACCGCGCTCCGGGACGCATTGGTCGAGATCTGGCAGGCGGACGCCGCGGGCCTCTTCCCGTCGGCCAACGAGACACGGGGGACGCCGGACCCTCATTTCCGCGGCTGGGGGCGCTCGCCCGGGGACATGGAGACCGGCGAGTTCGTGTTCGAGACCGTGAAACCCGGCCGCGTGCCCACGCGCACAGGCGCGCTCCAGGCCCCGCACATCTCGGTATGGGTCGTCGCGCGCGGCATCAACATCGGGCTGCAAACGCGGATCTACTTTGCCGACGAACTCGACGCCAACGCCGAGGATCCGGTCCTCTCGGGGATCGAACACCAAAGCCGCGTCCCGACACTCCTGGCCACTGCTGAGGCCCCCGGACGCTACCGTTTCGACATCCATCTCCAAGGACCAGAGGAGACGATCTTCTTTGACATCTGAGAGCCGGCCTGGCTCAAACGCCTGGCCCCGTCGCGAGAGTGCGGCGATGGTCTTGTCGGGATCGGCGCTCCGGGGGACGGGCTTCTCGGTGCTGTTGGGGGCCGCCCCCATCCCGCGGCGATCGCGCGCGCGGACCGGAGGCCCGCACAGCAGACCGATCACGAGGCCTCCAAACCGGACCAGCCTAGCTCGGTCGATCTGCTAGGTCGTGCCCCGGGATTTGAGGAACTCGATCACCATTGCGGCGGTCCAGGTGAAGGAGAGGCCGCCGCACGGGGCGCCCGTTTGCGGGTCATAATACTCCGCAAACCCACCGTTCTCGATCAGTGCGAGGCTGTGCTCAACGAAGCGGTCGGCGTCGCGGTCCAACCCTTGGAGCCGCAAGCCGTCCGCCATGAGATAGTTCACGATCAGCCACGCCGGCCCGCGCCAGTACCGCTTCGCGTCGAACCGAGGATCGGTGGGATCGTGGCTCGGCACCAGATACGTGCTGACCTCGCTGAGCTGGTCGAGGCGCCCGGCGAGCGCGCGCGCGCGCGCCAGCGGGATCGGTGCAAAAACCGGGAGGAGACCGCCGACCGATTTGCTGTCGACCAGCGCCCCGATGGCGCGGTCGAGGCAAAGATACTGGCCGGCGGCCTCGGACCAGAGATCCTCCATCGCCGCTATCCCGGTCTCCACGCGGGCGCGTGCCCGCTCCGCCACGTCCCGGACGCCGAGGGTGTCCGCAAGGGCGGCGAGATCCGCGCCGGACCGGAGGAGGATCGCGTTGAAGCCGGGATCGACAACGCGGAAAGGGGAGTTGTCGTGAAGCTCGGCATTGTTCCAGTTGAGGCTCCGGAAGAGCTGCACGAGCCAGATGTAGCGCTCATACTGCTCCTGCGTCGGGCGATGGTCCGGATTGGCGTGCATCGTGTCGCGCCGGGTGAAGGGCAGAACCCCCGTCGTCGGCACCCGCGCGAAGGCCTCATCCCAATCGATGGAGTTGTCGCGTCCCGTCTCCCAAGGGTGGATCACGGCGACCAGACCGGTCCCCTCGGGATCCCGGCACCGATAAAACCACTCATGCCAGGCCTCGATCTTCGGCAGGAGCGCGCGCGCCTTGGCCTCCGCGAGGGACCGATCAGAGGCCCGCTCAAAGAGGCGCAGAACGGCGAAACCTGCGACCGGGGGCTGCGTGATGCCGGAGGTCGGCACAGGGCGGTCGGTGCCCCAGACATCCGGACCTGGAAAGTACCCGTCATCCTCCTTGTGGAAGACGATATGGGGGACCATCCCGTCCTCCCACTGGTGCGAGAAGAGCGTCTCGATCTCCGTCCAGGCACGGGCTTCGTCGAAATGGGCCTGGCCGAGGGCGGTCAGGCAGCTGTCC
>JBCDHQ010000007.1:0-34173 GCA_038749815.1 Pseudomonadota bacterium
AGATCCGTCTCGAAGACGCCTTGCGGGTCGACCCGATGGACGGTCTCCCTGAAGGCGGGCAGCTCCGGATACATCTCCGGGATCAGATCGGGAGGACAAAGCGCGTCCTTTGCGAAGTAGATCCGCCCGCCGCCCTCAACAGCGTCTCGGCAGAGGCGGCGCACGAGATCTGCGGCGCCACGTCGGTTGGGGATGTCGATGGCCAAGGTATAGCCCTCCATCGGAAAGCTGAGCGGGCCGGCGCGCCCGGGTCCCAGGCGCTTCAACACGACAAGGGGGGAGAGAAGGCCCGCCTCAGCGACGCGCGAGAGCACGGTGCCGAGCGTTTTCGACGCCGCGGCCGTCGGCACCACGCACTGGAACTGGTGAAAGCCGCCTGCGCCATAGAGCCGATTCCACTCCGCCAGGCTGTCGAGGGGGAAGAAAAAGGCTTCGAGAGGGCGGCGCCGGGTGCGGCCCGCCTTCGGCACGCGTGAGAGATAGACCGCGTTGAAGCCGCGCACGACGCGCGCGCTCAGAAGAAATCCCGGCGCATCGAAGGGCACCTTGCGAGGGGCGCCGCGGGCTGCGAACGGACTGCCCTCAACGCTGCGCGCGGTCTCGAGAATCCCGCGCCCGAGCTGTCCGCCGCTGGCGGTCGCGTCGATCCAACCGACGGAGTAGGGGGCATCCGTCTCGTCGAAGGCCGCCAGAAAGGCATCCAGATCCGGGATGCGCCGTTCCGACACGTCCATTTCGCCGCCGGAGACGCGGGAGAGCGTCAGCTCAGCAGTGATGATCGGCCCGGTGAGGCCCATCCCACCGAGCGTTGCGCGAAAGAGGTCGGGCGCGCTTTTGGCATCGATACGGGTCGGGCGGCCCTCGGGGTCTGCCAGCTCCAGAGCGGTGACATGCAGACCGAAGCTGCCGGCACCGAGATGGTTCTTGCCATGGACATCCGCCGCAATGGCACCGCCAAGCGTTGCATGCGCCGTGCCGGGCATCACCGGAGGCAGAAACCCGCGGGGAGCGAAGATGCGCAAGAGCTCCGAGAGCGTCACGCCGGCCTCGGCGCGCAGCCGCCCGGTCTCCGGATCGAAGTCCAGGCACCGGTCGAGACGGGTCATGAGAACCGAAGGACCCGCGCCGTTGAGCGCGGCATCGCCATACGCGCGGAGCCCACCAATTGCCGGGCCGCGTGGCCAGCCGCCCGGCTCCGCGCGGTCGGGCCGGGCGATCTGTCCCTCCGCCGCGAGGACGCGGCCCCAACCGGTGATGCGCATGGTCTTGAGCGTCATGGCTGCGTCCGCGCCCGGTCGGACACCCAAGTGGCGTAGGGAAAGATCAGAACCCCGATCGCGAGCGCGAACCAGAGTGTTGTCAGACGGATGATCACCGTCGCCGGCAGTGCAATCGCCGGCGGCACCCCTTGCAATGTCAAAAGCCCGAGCAGAGCAACCTCCGCTCCGCCGAGGCCGCCCGGCGCGCCGGTCGACGCGCCCGTGACCATGGCAAAGAGAAAGATCGCGACGGCAACAGGCACCGACACATCCGCCCCGAGCCAGTCGAGGAGGAGCGCCAGCGCATACCCCTCCGCCGCCCATCCGAGCGCGCCGAGGACCAGGGCGGCCGTGATTACGGAGGGGGCGGAGAAGGGTCTGAGCGTCCTCGCCGCGCGCCGCGCCCGCGCAAAGAGCCGGGGCCACCGGCCCGTCACGCGCCAGGCACGGGTGACGATCTCGCGCGCCAGACGCTCCCGCGTGACAAGGGCTGCCACGACGATCGAGAGGAGAGCGACCGGAACAAAGCCCGCGCCGCCCGAGAGCGCCACGCAAATCACCAGCACCACACCGGCTGCCGCGAGGTCCGCGGCGCGGTCGACAAGCGCCGCCGGGAGCGCTCGGTCGAGCGGAAACCCCGTCTCGCGGCTGAGCCAGCGGAGCCGCACCAACTCCCCCACGCGCCCTGGGGTTACGGTCATTGCAAACCCAGCCAGATAATGCCGGAGACCCTGCAGCACGCGCACCTCCGCCCCGATCACGCGACAGAAAAGGATCCACCGGAGGCCTCGCAGAATGTAGTTCGCGAGGGAGAGAGCGAGCAGGATCGAGACCTCAAGAGCCGAGAGTGCGGAGACCGCCGCCCAGGTCTCCTGCCAGCCTGTTGCCGCGGCCAGGATGCCGAGGCTGACGATCATGCCAAGCGCAAGGACAAGGCTGACTGCGCCGTCGCGGGAGCGCCACCAGGGGGGCGTGGTCATCGGCTCTCTCCTCTTGGGCCTCGCGCTCCCCCCGAGCGCGCCCTTGGTCAGGCCGCGATGGCGGCCTCGGTCTTGTCTCGAACATCGCTCTCGGTGACCTCCGGCGCGAGCTCGACAATGGTGAGGCCCGCAGGTCCGACATCGAATACGCCGAGATTTGTGATGATCCGGTCAACGACACCCTGTCCGGTCAGCGGCAGCGTGCAGGATTTGAGAAGCTTCGGCTCGCCCGCTTTGTTGGTGTGATCCATGATCACGACGACCCGGCCGACGCCCGCGACCAGATCCATTGCCCCTCCCATGCCCTTCACAAGCTTGCCCGGGATCATCCAGTTCGCGAGATCGCCGTTCTCGGCGACTTCCATTGCGCCGAGGATCGCCATCGCAATCTTGCCACCCCGGATCATCGCAAAAGAGGTCGCGCTGTCGAAATAAGCGGTCCGGTCGAGCTCCGTGATGGTCTGCTTGCCGGCATTGATCAAATCCGGATCGACTTCGTTCTCGGTCGGGAACGGCCCCATGCCGAGCATCCCGTTCTCGGATTGGAGCGTGATGTCGACGCCCTCGGGGATGTAGTTCGCCACCAGCGTCGGGATCCCGATGCCCAGATTGACGTACATGCCGTCCTCAAGCTCCGCCGCCGCGCGGGCGGCCATCTGATTGCGATCCCAGGGCATGATCTCTCCTCGCAGGCCAAGACGCGTCTGGCGGCACTATGATGGATCGGAGCGGCCTTGTGTAGACGTACTTGACCCGTCGCCCTGTCTTTGGACCGTGCACCGACAAGTCTCCGCCGCCTCCCCTCGGTGCGGTGCGAGATCTCATCAACGGACCGGACACGGCAGTCGTTCGCTCCCGCCCCTTGGGCTCTCGGACATCGCGGTTCGGCTGCCGACCGCATGCTCTGCCGCGTCGCGATCGGCGTTTGCGCGCCTCCCAAGGGACCCTGAACGGATCCAGCCGGCTCCGCGCTCACGCGATGAGCTCTGTCGCCTCTCGGACCGATTGTCTTGGTCGAGCCCCTCCACGTCTTGCGGCGCACATCGACATCGTGCGCTCGTCGAGTTGGGCAGACGGGACCGATTGGCGGTGCGGGTCAGGAGACCGCTTTGCGCCAATGCCATGGGAAGAGACTTTGGCTCTTGGGGTTTCGGTGCGTCGTGACGGGCAGGGCGGTCCTGTGGGCCGGCCCACGGGCTGTCCTCGTGAGGACGCGCCGTGGGCCGGTGGGGCAGCGGATGAATGCCCGTCCGCCTTGTGAGAGCGGCGCGGACAAGGCCCGCCCGCTCCAAAGGTGCGGGTGAGGGCGGCAACACCGGCGCGTTCGAACAGGAAAGTGTCCTGGGCGGCAGCTGAGACCGCGAGGCACATTCGTCCCCTTTGCACCCAGTCCCTTGGGAGGGATGCGGACCATAGCAGGTCCGGCCGCGCGAATCTCTCGGCGCGCCACGGAGGGTCGGAGCGATCGCGTGTCCTACGCCGGTCCCGTGGCCCCTGAAGCCGGGGCTGCGACATCGGAGATCGACGACGTCGCCCTGGCCCAGTTGGGCTTAGGCGGCGCGGGTCGTTCGCTGTTCGATCCGCTTTTCATGGGTGCCCTGGACCAGGCGGTGGACAAAAATCCCCGGCAGATGAATGTGGTCGGGGTCGAGCGTGCCGGTCGGCACAATCTCCTCGACCTCCATCACGCAGGTCTTCCCGCACATCGCAGCCGGCGGATTGAAGTTCCGCGCTGTGCGGCGGAAAACGCAGTTTCCCGTCTCGTCCGCCTTCCACGCCTTTACAATCGAGAGATCGGCGACGATGCCGCGCTCTAGGATGTAGGTCGCGCCGTCGAACTCCTTCGCCTCCTTGCCCTCGGCAATCACCGTGCCGACGCCCGTTTTGGTGTAGAAGCCTGGAATGCCCGAACCGCCGGCGCGCATGCGCTCGGCCAGTGTGCCCTGCGGATTGAACTCGAGCTCCAATTCACCGGAGAGGTACTGGCGCATGAACTCCGCATTCTCACCGACATAGGAGCTGATCATCTTCTTGACCTGCCGGGTCTCGAGGAGAAGGCCGAGGCCGAAGCCATCGACACCTGCATTGTTGGAGGCGACAGTCAGGTCCTTGGTGCCGGCGTCGCGGATGGCTGCGATCGAGAGCTCTGGGATCCCGCAGAGGCCGAAGCCCCCGGCTGCGATAATCATGCCATCAAAGAGGAGGCCATCGAGCGCCTCGGCTGCCGTCCCGTAGATCTTCTGCACCGCCTGCCTCCCCGTTTGCTGCGGGCCCTAAATGGCCAGCACGATGCCACCCGTCAAGCGGCGAGGCAGCAGTGGTCCACGCTGGAAGGCCCCACGACGCCTTCGTTCAGAGGCGGGGCGCTCCCAAATGCAACAATGGCGAGGCCAGTCTGGTCGACCTGAGGCGTTTCACGTTTGGGGTTGGTCCAACCCGCCCGTGTTGAGATCAAGAGGACTTGCGTCCGTCGCCTTGCTCCCATGCCCGTTCTGAGCGCAGACAACGATGCGGATTGGCCCCACAGGCGCAGCGTGGGGCAAGCCCTGTATGCGCGGGATAGCAGCGCGCGAGGTCTGAAGACCGCCAAGTGGAGACCTGTCCTCCACCCCAGCCCATGACGCCGGCGTTTCGAGGGCGTCTCGCTCAGTGGCCGGCTGCCATCGCTTGAGCGTCGATGCGGGCGCGGATCCACTCTGACGTTTCCGCGTCGGGCTGTTGCGCTGAGATTCGCGCGGCCAAGGGGTCGGGCGCCCGGATCTCTGCGCCGCTCATCTCCTCGAGGACCGCATGAGCGCAAAACGGCACATGGAGTTCCGAGTATCCGCCTTCGTGCACCAAGAGGAGGCGGCCGTCCGCATGGTCCTCCGCCGCGCCCAAAACGGCCTGCGTCAGGGCCCTGAACGTGTCCAATCCGGCCAACATGCGCGAAAGTGGATCGACGCCCGACGCGTCGAAGCCGCACGCGACAATCACCACATCGGGCTTGTGCGCCGTGAGGGCCGGCAGCACCAACCGGTCCATGGCATAGAGATAGGCGTCATGGCCGCCGCCAGCCGGCAGAGGAATGTTGAGGTTTGCCCCTACGCCGCGCCCCCGCCCCCGTGCAGAGGCCTCGCCGGTGTCGAGCGGGTAGTTCCGGTCCTGATGGATCGACACAGTCAGAACGTCCGGGTCTTCATAGAAGATCGCCTCAGTCCCATTGCCGTGATGCACATCCCAGTCGATCACGACGGGACGCCGGCACAGCCCCGCTGCGCGGGCTGCCTCGATCGCAATGGCAATGTTGTTCAAAAGACAAAACCCGTTCGGCCAGTCCGGCAAGCAATGGTGACCGGGTGGACGCGACAGCGCGTAGGCCGTGCGATGTCGACCCTCGAGCACTGAGAACAGGGCCGCCCGCGCAAGACCGGCAGACAGGGCGGCGATCTCGTATCCGCCAGGCCCGAACGGCGTGCGCAACCCGATCTCTCCACCGCCGGCGTCTGACAGCGCTTTGAACCGGTCGAGATAGGTGGCGGGATGAACCCGCTCCAGGTCCTCACGCGTCGCGGGCTCCGCACCCTGTGTGTCAAGCGCCTCCCAGAGGCCCGTGACGCGGAGCAAGTTCACGAGGCGCCGTTTGGTCTCCGGGCTCTCGGGCAGACCGCTTGCGGCTGGCGGTTGGACGAGGCCACCGACGGGGGTCAGGAACGTGAAGTTGCCGCCCCCGTGCCAGAAGGTGCGCTCGTCCCAAAAAAAGGCTGTGTCCGGCATGGTGGTCCTCTTGCGGCGGCCCGGGTCGTCGATGGATCAGTCTCTCGCGACTTCCGCGCGAAGGGCCGCCATCAGTGTGCCCAGGAACTCAAATGTCTCCTCGTCCTTCAGGCGGCCCTGCGCGTCGAAGGCGCTGTGCGAGGCCGCCAGCATGAACTCCGGGCCTTGGAGGATCCGTGGTCCGAACGGGGTCAGGCAATGTCGAAGCGAGTACTGGCTGCGCTCCCCTCCCGCGCGCCCGGCTGCCGCCGACAGGATCGCGACGGGCTTTCCCATGAAGGGATTTTTCTTGGTTCGGCTCAGCCAGTCGAACGCGTTTTTGAGGACGCCCGGCAGGTTCTTGTTGTACTCGGGCGTCGAAATCACGACGGCATCGGCGGCAATGATCTGATCGGCAAGCGTCACAGCGGCCGTGGGAACCCCCTCCGCGGCTTCGAGATCGCCGTCATAGAGCGGCATCCGGATCGAACCGAGGGTGAACGTGCAGGGTCCGAAGGCACGGGATGCCTCCTGGACCAGCAGGGTGTTGGTGGACGCCGCGCGAAGCGCGCCAGAGAGGCCCAGAAGGGCAGGCGTGTCGGTCATGGAGAGATCCTGCGGTCGAAACGGGCGTCAGGTCCGGATGTGGCGCCCAAAGCGGTTAAAGAGACGGTCCAGTTGGTTGTGGTGCCCGGGCAGATCCGGGGCGCGTGTCAAAGGCAGTGTGACCGATCTTGAGGCGCATAGCGATGCCCTCCCTCACGGGTCACCGAGCAAGGTGCCTCTGGTGAAGAGACAGGCCTTCAGGCCAACCGAACCGCGACCGAACGCACTCTCTTGGGCGGGCGCGACCCGGGCGAGGGCTGCCGGGCGATCGATCAAGATCTCTCAGGGAAGCGCATTTGCATCGGAATCGTTCATCTCGGCCCCTTTCCTCGCATTCTGCGCATCAAGAGAGACCTGTAAAGAGCGACGATCCACACATATGTTGCGGTGCGCCTGGGCAAATCCGCAAGATCAAGTGGTGGTGTGTTGACTCTCGCCGCGTGTCGGTTGACCCTGAGCTCTCGCGATCGCAGGACCAAGCGCATGCAGTTTACCCGTCTTCGCCTTCAGGGGTTCAAGAGTTTCGTCGACCCCACGGAGATGTTGATCGAGCCGGGCCTGACCGGCGTCGTCGGTCCGAACGGATGCGGAAAGTCCAACCTTCTCGAAGCGCTCCGCTGGGTCATGGGGGAGGGCCGGGCCTCGGCCATGCGCGGCGGTGCGATGGACGATGTGATCTTCGCTGGCGCGACCGGGCGGCCCGCGCGGAACCACGCGGAAGTGGGCGTCATCCTCGACAACACCGCGCGCACGGCGCCCACAGGCTTCAACGACAGCGACGCGCTCGAGGTCGTGCGCCGGATTACGCGCGATGTGGGCTCTGCGTACAAAGCCAACGGGCGCGAGGCGCGGGCGCGCGACGTTCAGATGCTCTTCGCGGATGCCTCCACCGGCGCGCTCAGCCCGGCGCTGGTCCGCCAAGGACAGATTTCCGAGATCATCTCGGCCAAGCCAAAGGCGCGGCGGCGTGTTTTGGAGGAGGCGGCCGGGATCTCCGGTCTCTACCAGCGTCGCCATGAAGCGGAGCTCCGGCTCCGGGCGGCGGATGCCAATCTTGTCCGGCTCGACGATGTTCTCGAGGCGCTGCGAGGGCAGATGGTGGCGTTGACCCGCCAGGCCCGGCAGGCGGCGCGCTATCGGGAACTGGCGGAGGCGTTGCGGCGCGCCGAGGGTCAGCTCCTCTTCCGGCGCTGGTTGGAGGCGGCGGGCGCATTGGAGGCAGCCGAAGCGGAGGAGCGCAGCACGCTCACCGCGGTCGCCAAGGCCGAGGGAGGGGCGCGTGCGGCGGCCCGCGCGCTTGAGGCGGCGGAAGCTGCGCTGCCACCCAAACGTGAGGAAACGGCCATCGCGGGCGCGATCGTGCAGCGGCTGGCGCTTGAGCGCGAGGCGCTCGATGCCCGCGCGGACCGCGCCGCAGAAGCGATCGAAGCGCTCGACCGCCAGATTGCCGAGGTCGATGCGGATGCGGAGCGTGAGGCAGCCCTCAATCGGGACGCGGAGGAGGTGATGACGCGCCTCGCGGCCGAGGAGCGTGATCTCGATGACGCGGATGCCCGCCACCCTGAGCGTCTGGCGGGGGCCGAGGCCGCGGCGAACCACGCAGCGACAGACCTTGCGGAGGGAGAGGCCGCGCTCGAGACCGCTCGAAGCACCGCAGCCGCATTGAGTGCCGAAGCCGCCGCGGGCGCGCGGCGTCTGGCGGTCGCGGAAGAGGCCGTGGCCCGCGCCGAAAAGGCGCAGGCCGCGGCAACGACGGCGGCCACGGCGATCCAGGCCGAAATCGACGCCGCGAGAGCAGCAAACGAGACGGCCGCCGCGGCCCACGCGGCCGCCGAGACGGCCGCTGCGACCGCTGACGCGGCGCTCGCGACCGCTGAAGCGGCGGCCGCAGCGGCCCAGGCCAAGGAGAGCGAGGCCCGCAGCGAGCACGCGGCGGCTGAAGGCCAGGCCCGAACCCTCGAGGCCGAAGTGATAGCCTTGGCCGGGTTGATCGCCGAAGACCGGAGCGGCGGTGGCATCCTCGAAGAGGTGACTGTGGCCCCGGGTTTTGAGCGCGCGCTCGGAGCGGCCTTTGGCGATGATTTGGCGGCGCCGCGCGCTGTTGCGGGGGGAACCGGGTGGGATGAGATCGCCGGCGCCGAGGCCGCCGCACTTCCAGCGGGGATCGAGAGCCTTGCGCCGCATGTTGCGGCCCCCGCGGCCCTCGATCGCCGGCTGAAGGCCACCGGAGTGGTGGCTCAGGGGCAGGGAACGGATCTGCAACGCTCGCTGGCGCCCGGTCATCGCTTGGTCAGCCTTGAGGGGGACCTTTGGCGGTGGGATGGCTACTCCGCCACGGCCGAGGACGCCCCGAGCGCGGCAGCCCAACGCCTGATCCGGAAAAACCGCCTCGCAGAGCTCGATGCGCTTCGGGTGGAGACTGCCGCAACGGCCAAGGCGGCTCAAGATGCACTGTCCGCGGCCCAAGCGGCTCTGAAGGCCAGCAGTGGCGATGAGAAGGAGGCCCGCGCAACCCGACGTGCGGCGGAGGCAGCGCTTGCGGTGGCAGGTCGCTCGGCAAGTCAGGCCGAGGCCGCGCTCACCACCCTGACGGCGCGGCGCCAGACCCTCGAGGAGGCGGTCATTCGCGAGGCGGAGGCGGTTGCCGCAGTGACAGCGGCGCGCGATGAGGCGCGCGCTGCCGCGGTCGATCCGGAGGCCCTCGCGGCTGCGGAAGCGAAGGCGGCGGCTGCGCGCGCTGCGGTCGACAGTGCACGGGTGACGGCGTCGGCGGCGACGAAGGCCGCCGAGGACCGCCGGCGTGAGGCCCAGGGGCGCGCGCGGCGACGCGAACGGATCGCGCGCGAACGCGAGGGCTGGCGCCGCCGCCAGGAGACCGCCGAGGCGCGCAGCGCGGAAGTGGCAACGCGCCGCGCCGACGCCGTGAAACGGCGGGAGGCGGCCGCCGCTGAGCCGGCCGTGATCGCGGATCTCCGCGACACGCTGGCCGGGACATCCCGCGACGCCGCCGCCCGTCGGGCGCGCGCAGAGGATGCTCTGGCAGAGGCCGAAGCGGCGCGCCAGGCAGCACAGAGTGCGGCGCGGGCCGCCGAAGCGGAGGCCAACCAGGCGCGCGAGGCCCGCGCCCGGGCCGAGGCCCGCCGCGAGGCGGGGGCTGCGGCCGCCGCAGAGGCCGAACGCGAAATCCGCGCCGCGCATGACCTCGCCCCCCGCGCTCTCGGCGAGGCACTCGGCGCGGAGGAAGGTCTGCCCCCGGCCCAGACGCTTGAGGCCGAGATCGCCCGGTTCCGGAGGAGCCGCGACGCCCTCGGCGCGATCAACCTTCGCGCGGAGGAGGATATGGCTGAGGTTTCAGCGGAAGCCGAAGCGCTCGGCACTGAGAAGGCCGATCTCGAACAGGCCATCGCCAAGCTCCGCCAGGGGATCCAGAGCCTCAACAGAGAGGGGCGGAGCCGCCTCCTCGCCGCCTTTGATGAGGTCAACGGGCACTTCGCGATGCTGTTCAAAGCGCTCTTTGGCGGCGGGGAGGCTAACTTGGTGATGGTCGAGAGCGATGACCCGCTCGAGGCCGGTCTCGAGATCATGTGCCAGCCGCCGGGCAAGAAGCTCGCGACACTGTCGCTCCTTTCCGGAGGCGAGCAGACACTGACGGCGCTCTCGCTTATCTTCGCTGTGTTTCTGGCCAATCCGGCGCCGATCTGCGTGCTTGATGAGGTGGACGCGCCGCTTGATGACGCCAACGTCACCCGCTTTTGCGGTCTCCTGGATCGGATGGTCGATGAGACGGCAACGCGCTTTCTGATCATCACGCACCACGCCGTGACGATGAGCCGGATGGACCGGCTCTATGGGGTGACGATGGCCGAACCGGGCGTCAGTCAGCTTGTCTCCGTCGATCTGCGGGCGGCCGAGGCGCTTGTCGACGCGTGACCGCGCAGACTGGACAGTCCAGTCGGCGCGCGAGACGGATCCGCCGCGTCTCCACCCAGAGCGCGTCCCAGATCAGCATCTCGCCGGAGAGGACTTGACCGGCGCCCGCAATCCACTTGATCGCCTCGCCCGCCATCAGCGCACCCACCGTTCCGGCGAGGGCGCCCATCACCCCGGCTTCGGCGCAGGAGGGGGCGAGATCTGGGGCGGGCGCCTCCGGAAAAATGCAAGCGTAGCAAGGCCCTCCGGCTGCGGGATGGAAGAGGCTGACCTGCCCCTCCCATTGTGCAATCGCGCCGGAAAGGAGCGGGCGGCCTGAGGCCACGGCGGCCGCGTTGACCGTGGCGCGGGTCTCGAAACTGTCCGTGCCGTCGAGGATCAGGTCCGCGCCGTCGAGGAGCTCCGGCGCCGTCGCCTCCGTCAGCCGGGTCTCGCGCGGACGGAAATCGACATGGGGCGTCAGGGCAGAGAGACGTGCAGCGGCGACCGCAACTTTGGGGGAGCCGACATCTTCGGTCGCAAAGAGGATCTGGCGTTGGAGGTTCGAGGCGCTGACACAATCGTCGTCGATCAGCGTCAGCCGACCCACGCCGGCCGCTGCGAGGTAGAGAAGCGCGGGACAGCCGAGCCCGCCGACCCCGACGACGGCGACATGGGCGTTCTTGAGACGCTGTTGGCCGGGTCCGCCGATTTCTCGGAGGACAATGTGTCGGGCGTAGCGCTCCAGCTCGTCTGGCGTGAAGGCGGCACTCACGTCAGGTCCAGCGTGGACCAGATCCGCTCCCCACCGGCGGGGTGCGGGATCCGGCCGACCTCGACATAGTCGGTCTGGTCTGTGACCTCAAACCCCCGCGTGTCAGTCTCGAGGAGGGCGCGCTCAGCACCTTGCGCGCGCGCGACGGCCTCCATCTCTCGGAGGAGGCCATTGGCGATCCCTTGCCCGCGCGCCTCCGGTGCAACCCAGATCCGGGAAAACCGCGCGAGCCCCGCTTCAAGGGTGACAGAGCCCGATCCCGAAACCTCTCCGGCTTCATTGCGGAACGCAACGGAGAGCGTTGTGGGAAGGTCGCTGCGCCGGGCCGCAGCAATCGCCGCTTCGCGATCAACGGCGAGCGCCCGGTCATCCTCGATCAGCACAAAACCCTGGGGATGGGCTCTCTCTTGCTGCGGGATCGTCCTGCGGCGGATGTTGCGGATCAAAAGGGCGTAGAGACCGATTGGAACGGCGGCGATGCCCGCCACAATCAGCCCTCCCGCCCAGGCCGCGAGGTCGGGGCGCGCCGTCGGGTTTTGGATGCCGACGACAATCGCAAAGAGCGTCCCGCCGAGGATGATGCCCCGGACGATCCCAATCGGCACTCGCAGACGCCAGAGCGCGATCGCCGTCAGCCAGGTGGTCACGGCAAAGCCGATCACGGCTCAACGCCCGGTCGAGCCGAAGCCGCGGAGCCCGCGGCTGGTCTCGGCGAGATCCGCGACCTCATTCCAGTCTGCGCGTACGACCGGGGCGAGCACCATCTGGGCGATCCGATCGCCATGCGCAATCGTGTAGGCCCGGGCGCCATTGTTGATCACGATGATGCCGATCTCGCCGCGGTAGTCGGCGTCGATCGTGCCGGGAGAGTTGACGAGACCGACACCGTGACGGAGGGCCAGACCGGATCGCGGACGGATCTGCAGCTCAAACCCTTCGGGCACGGCAACGGCGAGGCCCGTCGGGACGAGCGCGCGCTCACCCGGGGCGAGGTTGATGCCGTCGAGACGGTTGGCGGGGTTGAGATTGGCGCGGACATCGGCGCCGGCGGCCTGCGCCGTCTCGTAGCTCGGCAGCGGGATCCCGGCATCCGAGCCCTCGAGCCGCATGATGTCGAGGCGTTGGCTTCGCTGCGTGTCGATCATTCGGCCGCCTCCCGTGTCGGTGTCAGGGTCTCGGCCACGCGGGCCGCGAGGCGGGACGCCGCCATGTCTTTGTCCATCCGCGGCCAGGGCTCCACCCCGGATGCCGTCACGAGGAGAAGCTCGGTCTCCCGCCCTCCCATGATGCCTGTCTGGGGGCGGACGTCGTTGGCGAGGATCCAATCGCAGCCCTTGCGGGCGCGTTTCGCGACCGCAGCCGCAGCGACATCATCCGTTTCGGCGGCAAAGCCCACCACGAGGCGCGGTCGCGATGTCGGATGGTTTGACAGATGCTTTAGAATGTCGGGGTTCTCGGCAAAACGCAGCGTCGGCGGCGTCCCCGAGGGATCCTTCTTCAACTTGGAGGTGCCGGCGCCCACCACATGCCAGTCGGCGACAGCGGCCGCGCAGATTGCGACATCGACAGGCAAGGTGGCCTCTGCGGCGGCGGCCATTTCAGCCGCGGTCTCAACCTCGACGATCTCGGCGCCACCCGGCCGGGGCGCGGTGGCGGGACCCGTCACGAACACGACCTCCGCGCCGAGCGCCGCACATGCACGGGCGATGGCCGAGCCTTGCGCGCCTGACGATCGGTTGGCGATGTAGCGGACGGGATCGATCGGCTCATGCGTCGGACCGGACGTCACCAGAACCCGCCGTCCGCTGAGCGGCCCGGCGCTCAGGGCGGCCGCTATGGCGGCGACGATTGCGGGCGGCTCGGCCAGTCGGCCGGGGCCAAACTCGCCGCAGGCCATGTCCCCCTCGTCCGGCCCCACGACCAGGATTTGATCGGAGAGCAGCGTGGCGAGGTTGCGCTGTGCCGCCGGGTGCTGCCACATCCGCACGTTCATCGCCGGAGCGATCAACACGCGTTTGTCCGTCGCCATCAGGAGTGTGCTGGCCAGATCATTGGCGTGGCCGCCCGCCATTTTCGCCATCAGATCTGCTGTGGCCGGTGCGACGACCACAAGATCGGCGGAGCGGGAGAGCTCAATATGCCCCATCTCCGCCTCCCGCGAGAGGTCGAAAAGAGCGGTGTGCGCGGGTGTTCCAGCGAGCGCCGCTGCGCTCAAAGGGGTGATGAACTCCTCGGCTCCGCTCGTGAGAACCGGCACCACCTCTGCCCCCCGCCCTTTGAGAAGGCGGATCAACTCGAGCGACTTGTAGGCGGCGATGCCGCCGCCGATGATCAGAAGAATGCGCTGTCCGCGCATGGCACCCGTTCGCACTGGAGGTCTGGCAAACAGGTATGACGTCCGGCGGCCGGGGGCAAGGCTGACCGGACGCGCCCGCGGTCGATCAGGCGGTCGCGAGCATTGCGGCCGCGTTGCCCGTTGCCATCTCAAGCTGCTTCCGAAGTTTCTTGAGGGCCTGAGCCTCGAGCTGGCGAATGCGCTCCTTCGAGAGGCCGAGCTCGTTTCCGAGACTTTCGAGAGTGCGCGGCGTGTCCCGAAGCTGTCGCTCCACGATGATCATTTTCTCACGCGTGTTGAGCGTCTCGATGGCATCCTTGAGCCAACTCCGCGCGCGGGCGAGATCTTCACTCCGGCTGACGGTCTCATCGGCTTGGGGGGCGTCGTCCTCCAGCGTCTCGACCCACTCGCGACCTTCTTCTCCGGCTTGCTGGGCGTTGAGCGAAAAGTCGGAGCCCGCGAGGCGCGCGTCCATCATCTCGACATCCCGGATCGGCACGCCGACCTCGAGTGCGATCTTTTCGCGAAGCTCCTGGCCGCCGATCTCCTCGCCGCTGGCGCCCGCCTCGCGCTCGAACTTGGCGCGCACCCGGCGGAGGTTGAAGAAAAGTGCCTTTTGGCTCGAGGTTGAGCCGGTGCGCACCATCGACCAGTTGCGCATGACGTAATCCTGGATCGACGCCTTGATCCACCACACCGCATAGGTTGAGAACCGAACACCCCGGTCAGGATCGAACTTTTCGGCCGCCTTCATCAGGCCCACACCCGCCTCCTGGATCAGATCGGGCATCGGGGCGCCGTACCGACGGTACTTGGCCGCCATCGACACCGCGAGACGCATGTAGGCGTTCACAAGTCTGTGAAGAGCCTTCTCGTCGCCGTCGTCGCGCCATGCACGCGCGAGTTGAAGCTCGGTCTCGGCGTCGAGCATCTCCGCGGCCATGGCCTGTTTGGCCACCGAACGCGTCCCGTCGCTGTCGTAATTCAAGGCCATTCTCAATCCTCCAAGCTGCCGGGTCTGCTCGTTTGTCACCTTTTGTCACAGGTACGAGCGGTCGCGGCTGGTGGATCACCCCGTGGCGCGAATACGGACGCCAAGTCGTGAACAAAGTGTTTCTATGAGCGCGCGTGATCCGCGACGTCACACAGTCTCATTGGACGAAACCCTACCTCAGAAGGCAGTTTGACGGGTGGGAGGACGGCTATGACGTACGAACTCGTGATTGGAGAGCGGATGTACTCGACCTGGTCGCTGCGGCCTTGGTTGATTTTTGAGCAGTTTGATCTGCCCGTCCGAGTGGTTGTTGCGCCAATGGCAACACCGCAATTTGCCGCAGATGTCGAGAGAATCGCTCCGTCTTTGACGGTTCCGGCCGTCCGGATCGGAGATGTGCCCCTCTGGGACAGCCTTGCCATCATCGAAACCTTGGCTGAGCGGCACCCGGAGTGCCCGATCTGGCCTGCAGATCCTGCCGCCCGAGCGCTGGCCCGATCCATGGCGGCAGAGATGCACGCGTCGTTCAGCGCGTTGAGGAATGCGTGTCCGATGAACCTCCGAGCCCTCTTGACCGGGGTTGCGGTGACGGACGCCGTCCGCGCGGACCTCGCAAGGATCGAGGATCTGTGGGCGATGCCTGGCGGGTCGTCGGTCGACCCTTGGCTCTTCGGCGGCTATTCGGCCGTGGACGCGATGTTTGCTCCGGTCGCCGCGCGGATTGCCGGATACGGCTTGGCCGTCAGTGCACCGGCGGAGGCCTATGTCCGCGCCCATCTCAGCCACGGTCCGTTCCGACGCTGGCGTGCAATGGCGTTTGCGGGCGACCGCCCCATGGAGCGATACGAAACCCATGGGTACACGCCCGCCCCTTGGCCAGGGCCGACGCCACGGCCGGCGAAAGCCGTTGCGGCAGGCACGCCCGAGAACGCGCTCTGCCCGTTCTCAGGCCGTCCGGTCACCGACTTGGCCGAGATCGACGGGCGCATCATCGGCTTCTGCAATGCGTTTTGCCGGGACAAGGCTGTTGCCGATCCGGACGCCTGGCCAAAGGTCGTTGCGCTCCTCGAGGCGGCTTAACCGTCCCTTAACCGTCCTGTCTCTCACATTCCCGGAAGAGGCACCCGGGGGCGTGATGATCGCGCGCATCTATACCGTCGCTTTTGAGGGGCTTGAGGCGCGGCTCGTCGAGGTTCAGTGCGCCGTCTCGCCTGGCCTGCCGGCGTTTGGCCTGGTCGGGCTGCCCGACAAGGCGGTGTCGGAGGCGAAGGAGCGGGTGCGGGCGGCAATTGCAGCGCTCGGGCTGGCGCTGCCTGCGAAGCGGATCACGGTCAACCTGTCGCCGGCCGATATGCCGAAGGAGGGCTCGCACTTCGATTTGCCGATCGCGATGGCGCTCCTCGCGGCGATGGATGTGCTGCCGTTGGAGGACTGCGCGGGGCTCGTCGCGATGGGGGAGCTGTCGCTCGATGGCACGCTCGTGAAGGTTGCCGGCGCTCTGCCGGCGGCTTTGGCCGCGGCGGAGGCGTCCTGCGGCCTCATCTGCCCCGCACCCTCGGGCGCGGAGGCGGCGTGGGTGGGTGCGGCACAGGTGATCGCGCCTCTGCGCCTCCTTGATCTGGTGAACCACTTGAAGGGTCAGGCGGTTCTCGCGCCGGCGGAGCCCGGAGAAACCCCGCCCGAGACATCGGACATGTGCCTCTCGGAGGTGCGCGGGCAGGAGAAGGCCAAGCGGGCGCTCGAGATCGCGGCGGCGGGGCGGCACCACCTTCTGTTTGTGGGGCCGCCGGGAACTGGCAAGTCGATGCTTGCGCGGTGCCTTCCGAGCATCCTGCCGCCCCTCGACGCGGAAGAGGCGCTCGAGACCTGCATGGTGAGATCGATCAAAGGGGTGCTCGAGGACGGCGGGATCTTGCGGACGCGGCCTTTCGAGCGGCCACACCACTCGGCCTCCCGGGCGGCGATCATCGGCGGGGGGCGCGGCGCCGGGCCTGGGGCGATCTCGCTTGCTCACAATGGCGTTCTCTTTCTCGATGAGATGCCGGAGTTCGAACGCGGGGTACTCGAATCGCTCCGAGAACCGCTCGAGACGGGGGACGTGGTCGTGGCGCGGGCGCATGCCCAGGTGCGCTACCCAAGCCGGTTCTTGCTGGTGGCGGCCGCCAATCCCTGCCGCTGCGGGCATCTCGGCAACGCGGCTGAGGCCTGCGCGCGGGCGCCGCTCTGCGGTGCGGAGTACCTCGGAAAAATCTCCGGCCCATTGATCGATCGGATGGATCTGCGGGTCGAGGTGCCGGCGGTCTCGATCGATGACTTGCGGAGCGCGCCGAGCGGGGAGCGCTCGGCGGAGGTCGCGCGCCGGGTTCAGACCGCGCGGGCGCGTCAGGCGGCGCGGTTCGCGGGCGAGCCGTCGCTGCGGCTCAACGCCGATCTGACGGGAGAGCGTTTGATGGCGGCCGCGGACATGAGCGAGGAGGCGAGCGACCTAGTCGATCGCGTCGCCCGTCAGGCGAAGCTGACGGCGCGGGGCTTTCACCGGGTGTTGCGGGTGGCGCGGACCATTGCCGATCTCGCGGAAGCAGATGAGATCGGGCGGGGGCATATGGCGGAGGCGCTCAGCTACCGGTTGGCCATGAAAGGCCCCTGAGGGGCCGCCGCTTGTCCGTATTTGGGGGAGGCCGCGCTTTCCGACCCGTTAGCTTTCGCGGTTTGGACGGCGCTTCACGCCGCGGAGGGCGGCCTGATGTTCGGCGCGGGACTTCGGTTTGCGCACGCGGTTGTTGACCATCATGCGCGTGAGGGTCTTGGGCGTCAGCCGCCCCTCGAAGTGATGTCCGGGCAGGGCGCCGTCGCGGCGGCTGCCCGTCTGCAGCCACCAAAGAACACCGAATGCGGCCAGCATCGCGGCTGGTATCGTCACCAGCGGGCTTGGCGCATGTGCGCGGCCCGCGTCCACCGTCGCCTGCACCTGTGCAGCGACGTCCCACATCCATTCGATCATCTGTTCGCTCAGTCGCTGCTGTCGGTGCTGTCCCAGTCCTTGCTGAACATGCTTCTGCCGCGGCGCCGGGTTGGTTCAGGGTGGTCGTATTCCGGGTCGTGCTGCAATCGCGTCCGCAATGGACCTGGGCCGTCGACCTTGGCGTTCTGGCCGAGGCGGACATTGCCGAGGTAATGTGTCCCGCGCTGAGGGG
Organism: Pseudomonadota bacterium; assembly: GCA_038749815.1. GTDB lineage: Bacteria > Pseudomonadota > Alphaproteobacteria > Rhodobacterales > Rhodobacteraceae > Algicella. Next base: position 17,788 of record JBCDHQ010000007.1, read on the forward strand.
ATCGACGGTCGAGGGGCGACACGGTCATCGTCCGAGCCGCGATCAGGATGGCAATCAGGAGGAGCGTCAGAAGGAGGGCCGGCTCTGCTTCGTACTTGGCCCAGAGGCGCTGAAACTCCACCCAGCTTTCGGCACGGATCAGGTCGATCGTGCCCACCGGACTTTTGTCGAACATCTAGCCCTCCTCATCACAACATACTCGGCACGATCCGGTCTGGCGGGCGGTGGCCATCGGCGAAGGTCTTGATGTTGATGATCACCTTCTCACCCATGTCGAGGCGCCCCTCCTCGGTCGCCGAACCCATGTGGGGCAACAATAGCACATTCGGCAGCGCCTTCAGAGCCGGATTGATCTCCGTTCCGTGTTCGAAGACGTCGAGGCCCGCCCCGGCGAGGTCGCCCGCCTGCAATTGGCGGGTCAGCGCGTTCTCATCGATCACCTCGCCGCGCGACGTGTTCACGATATAGGCGGTGGGTTTCATGAGTTTTAACCGCCGCGCGTTCAACACGTGAAATGTGGATGGCGTGTGCGGCACGCTGACCGACAAAATGTCCACGCGGGCAAGCATTTGGTCGAGGCTCTCCCAGTATGTGGCGTTGAGCGCTGTCTCGGTGTCGGGATGCAGCCTCCGGCGATTGTGGTAGTGGACCGAGAGGCCAAAGGCCGCGGCCCGACGCGCAACCGCCTGGCCGATCCGCCCCATCCCGAGGATCCCGAGCCGTTTTCCGCCGATCCGGTGGCCCATGAGGGCGGTCGGCGCCCAACCGGCCCACTCTCCGTCGCGGATCAGCGCCTCCCCCTCGCGGAGGCGACGGGGCACAGCGAGAATCAGGGTCATCGCCATGTCCGCGGTGTCTTCGGCCAGAACGCCGGGTGTGTTCGAGACGATGATGTTGCGCTGGAGGGCTGTGGCCACGTCGATGTGATCGAACCCCGCGCCGTAGTTCGCAATCAGTTTCAGCTGATCGCCGGCCTGACCGAGGAGGCCGCCGTCGATCCGGTCGCCGAGCGTCGGGACGAGGACATCGGCGCTGCGCATCGCTTCGGCCAGATCGGCACGCTGCATCGGCCGGTCGCTCTGCGAGATTTGGGCGTCGAACAGCTCGTAGAGCCGTGTCTCAACCGGTTCTGGTAGCTTTCGCGTCACAATCACCTTGATTTTGCGGGCGGGCATCCTGGCCTCTCTTCCTGGGCGCGGCTCTTTGAGTAATATTATGTCGTTCTGAATAGGCGAGAGGTGCAAAAAATGCACCCCCAACTGAGGCGTTTGGTGCAGAGGCTGGTCGCCGCGCTCCTGGTGGCGGTGCTGCCCTCCAGTGCGGTGACGACTGAGCAGGCCTTCGGGCCGGTGACCATGCTGCCGCTGCCCCGTTATGTGTCCGTAAAGGCCGAAGCCAATGTCCGCCGCGGCCCCTCGATGGCGCACCGGATCGACTGGGTGTTTCAGCGCCGGCATCTGCCGGTCGAAGTGACGGCGGAGTACGGGCACTGGCGGCGAGTTCGCGACAGCGACGGCGCGGGGGGATGGGTGCACTACTCCCTCTTGTCGAGCGCACGGTATGTGACGGTGGTCGTCGATCTCGCACCGGTGCACCGCCGGCCGGAGCCTGATGCGGGCGTCGTGGCCCGGGCAGAGGCGGGCGTTGTGGCGCGGCTTGGCGCGTGCGTCGAGGCCTGGTGCGAAGTGCGCGCGGGCCGGCGGCGGGGCTGGATGGAAAAATCGATGATCTGGGGCGTGCGACCGAACGAGCTCCGCGACTAGCGCTGCTTCGCGACCGTTGTGTTTCTTTGGGCAAAGGTTTCGGCGGAGGCCGGTCACTTCAGTGTCCGTGCGCCCATCGCAGGCGCTCCACTTGGGTCGGTGCGCGCCGTGGTGCCTTACGCGAAGGGCTGGGCCATCGCCCGTGCCGACGAAGGCAGGGGGGATCGAGCTGGCAGCCGGCCCGCGCCCTCGGGAGGCGACGGATCATCGACGCCTGGGGTGGTTCCGTGCGGCCGCCGGACACCACGGCGGTCCGACATGCAGTCGCCTGCGCAAGGAGCACGGCGTCGAGCGCGGACCAACTCGCGACCTGCGACCTGTTCGGCTTCATTCTGGGGTGTGGCAGCGGTACCTACCCGAGCAAAAGCCCAAGGCCCGGATGCCGCCAGCGGGCGCGCACGACAGACCTGGCCGGAGCGCTTGAACTACTCGTCGCGTGCGGCGTCGAGGTGCCGCCTGATGTCCGCGAGGTGGGGCAGAATGGCGGCGATCTGGTCTGCGCCGATGGCATCGTCGAGCCGCTTGAGGTCCGGGCCGAGATCCGCGATCGCCTGCGCGTGGACCGCTGCCCCTGCTGCGGTCAGAGACACCAGCTTCGAACGCCCGTCCTCGGGGTTCGGCGCCATCTCGATCAGCCCCCGTTTCTCCAAACCCGCCAGCGTGTTGGTCATCGTGGGCTTTGGCACCTGGAACGCACGGGCAAGCGTGAGGGGCGCATGCGCGCCCCCGAGCCGGACCAGATGACTGAGCACGGCAAAATGGGGGTTGCTGATCCCGTCGGGCAGCAACCCGTCGATATGCGCCCGCGCGAGCTGCGAGATGATCCCAATCTCCAGGAGCACCTTGTAGGCGGCGGGAGGGTCAGGCGGGCTGTCGATCGGCGCTCTCCCGCAGTTTTGCCGCAAGTGGCCAGCGTGGCGTCTCGGGAACTGTGGGCCCGTAGCCGAGGCGACCCAACATTTGCACCGTTTCCCCGGGTCCAGCAAGGCGCGTATGGGCGTCCGCGTAGAGGGCCGCCATCTCGGGATACTCCTGCAGGGCCTGGCTGACCGGGTGGAGCGCGAGGCCCTCCGCCGTTGTCTCGAGGTTGAGCCTGAGCCAGGCCCGACCGGCGGCGATCTGGTCGCGCCTGGTGTTTCCGGATGTCGCGAGCCAGACGAATGCGGGCGTCGCCTCGAAAATGGCCGCGTACATCGCCTCGGTCTGCTTGAACCCGGTGCTTTCGGGATCTTTGAGGCTCTCCCTCGGCATCAGGCCGATGCGGTTGAGGGCAACCGGCAGGGCTGCGTTCAAGTCGATCCCGTCTGGATTGGCGTTGATCTGGGAAGCGCCGATGCGCATCAGGTCGATGCTTTCGGCCAAGGCGGACGGGGTCCTCATCTCGACCTGCCAGGCATCGTGGGCGAGGGTGCGCAGTGCGGTGACCTCCGTCGGATCGGCTGTGGCCCCGCGACGGACCTGGCCGTTGGCGACCAGGCGGGCAAGGGTCTCGGGCGCGACGGGGCGATCCATGTCAAAGGGTTCTTTCGTGCTTCGCCGGCGTGGCGCGTCCGCGAAGAGCGGGTCGGGCTCGGCGGTGCCGTCGAAGACCGCCTCGGCGATCGGCAGATTTGGGTCCTCCCCCTCGGGGAAGAGGGTGAGGGTCACGCCCACACCCTCCTCTGCCGCAGCGAGCACCATGAGCTCAAGAAAACAGCCCATGCCGATGGTGAGCTGGCGGTCGAAGGGATCGGTGACCGGCAGGTTCAACGCGGGATCCCGCCAGATGCGGACAGTGTCGGCGCCAGTCAGCTCCGCCACCCAGGGCTGGCGATTGTGCGGTTTGGGCGCGAGGAGCGCCCAGGACAACGCGCGGAGACGGATGTCGTCATAGCCGCCCGCGGCGGCCCAGGGTGCCAGCGCCTCGCCAGGGCTGCGCGCAGCGTAGCGGGTGGCGCCTGTGCCCGCGGCTGCGGCAAGCACAATGCCACCGCCGAGGAGGGCGAGGGTGCGGCGTCGGGAGAGGGTCATGGGACAAATCCTATATGGTTTGATATCAAACTATATGGCCGAGAAAAGTTCGATGTCAAACTAAATCAGGTTTTGACGAAGAGAGACTGCGGTGTGGTCGTCAACCGCTCGGCGCCCCGCTCCGTGATCAGAAGCGGCTCACTGATCTCGAGCCCGCCATCTTCGAGCCAGAGCGCAGGCATGAAGTGAAACGCCATGCCGGGTTCGAGGACCGTCTTGTCGCCCGCGCGGAACGACACCGTCCGCTCGCCCCAATCCGGGGGATAGGCGAGCCCAATCGCATAGCCGCACCGGTTGTCCTTCTCGAACCCATGACCGCGGAGGGTTGCGTTGAACGCGGCTGCAATATCCTCGGCCCGGTTCCCGGGGCGGGCAACTGCAAAGCCGGCCTCGAGCCCCGCAAGGACAGCGGCCTCGGCGCGGCGGAAGTGATCGGGCGGTGAGCCGAACCAGATCGTGCGGGATTGCGGCGCGTGGTAGCGCCGGTGCACGCCTGCGATCTCAAAGAATGTGGCCTCACCGACTTCGATCGGGCGGTCATCCCACGTCAGATGCGGTGCGGTGGCATCGAGCCCGGACGGCGTCATCGGCACAATCGCCGGATAGTCGCCCCAGGCCTCCGATGTCCCGCGCGTGCCGGCCCTCTGGATCTCAGCGACCAAGTGATGCTTCGGCAGGCCGGGCTCGGCCACCTCGAGGATCCGGGCGTGCATCGCCTCGACGATGCGCCCGGCGCGCCGCATCAGCGTGATCTCGGCGGGGTCCTTCACCAAACGCAGCCAATTGATCAGCCCCGTGGCGTCGAGGAGCGTTGCGTCGGGCAGCGTCGACGCCAGGCAGGCATGCGCGGCAGCGGTGTAGTAGTAGGTGTCGAGTTCCACCCCGATCCGAGCGCCCCTGAGCCCCAGTTCGCGCAGGTGCCCCGCCAGGTCGGTCATTGGATGAAGTTCGGGGTTCTGGACCTGGTGGTCGGCATACCCCTCGATCCTCGTGCCGGGCACCACTGTCCGCTCAGCGCCCGCCGCATCGATCCCGCGCCCCCACCAGAGCGCCCCGCCGCCGCTGAGAACCACAGCCTGATGGACGTAGAAGGACCAGCCATCATAGCCTGTCAGCCAGTGCATGTTGGCGGGATCGCTGACGATGAGCGCATCGAGGCCGCGCGCGGCCATCTCCGCCTCTGCGCGCCTGCGGCGACGCTCATAGTCCTCCGGCAAGAAATACGGCATGGCGCCCTCCCCCTAAGAAGCGTGGCCGCCACTCGGACCCTTGGCAAGGCGCCTCTGCCGGTGCTTCAGTGGCCGGGGGAGGGGCCCGATATGTCAGAACCAAGTTTCACCCTCGGCATCGAGGAGGAGTACTTCTTGGTCGACCGCGAAAGCCGGGAGCTGGTGCGAGAGCCGGACGTGAGCTTTCTTGCGGCCTGCCAGGACGCTGTCGGCGATCGCGTCACCAACGAGTTTCTCCTCTGCCAGATCGAGGTCGGCACCAAACCGCACCGAGTTGTGGGCGATGCAATCCGGGAGCTGGGTGAGCTCCGGTCGGGCATATCCGCAGCGGCCGAGCGCTTTGGCTACGCGCCGATCGCGGCGTCGACGCATCCGTTCTCCGCCTGGCGGCGGCAGCGGCACACGCCGAAGGAGCGCTATGATGGCCTCGCCGAGGATCTCGGCCAGGCGGCGCGGCGGATGCTGATCGGCGGCATGCACATCCATATCGGCATCGAGGATGACGACCTCCGCGTCGATTTGATGAACCAGGTCAGCTATTTCGTGCCGCACTTCCTGGCGCTCTCCTGCTCCTCGCCGTTTTGGGAGGGGGACGACACCGGCCTCGCATCCTACCGCATGACGGTGTTCGATGCGCTGCCGCGGACCGGGCTGCCGGACCTCGTCACCTCACACACGGAGTATCGGCGGCTGGTCGGGCAACTGGTCGGCGCCGGCTGCATTGAAGATGCGACCAAGATCTGGTGGGACGTGCGCCCCTCCGACCGCTTTCCGACGCTCGAGATCCGCGTGATGGACGTCTGCGCGCGCCTCCGCGATGCGGCGGCGATCGCGGCGCTCTACCAGTCGCTCATCGCCACGCTCTACCGACTGAAGACGCGGAACCAACGCTGGCGGCTCTACCCGCGCACCCTGATCATGGAAAACCGCTGGCGTGCGGCGCGGTATGGCTCTGCGGGTGATCTCGTCGATCACGGACGCGCTGCGATGATGCCCTTTGCGACCCTGGTCGAGGAGCTCATCGATCTGACCGCGGCGGAGGCGGAGAGCTTGGGCTGCGTGACCGAGCTCCAACATCTCCGGCGGATCGCCGAGGAGGGCACCTCCGCCATGCGCCAAAGGGCGGCCTTCGCCGCGGGCGGCGGTCCAGGCGTGGTCGATCAGCTTATCGCTGAGTTTGTCGAGCGCTGACGCTTGACGACGCTCCGGCCACGGGCGACGGTCGGTGCATGCACGACCTTTCGGACGACGACACCGAGACGATGACAGCGCGGGTGCGCGCGCTTGAGACGGTCCTGGTCGAGAAGGGGCTCGTCGACCCTGCGGCAATCGATGAGATCATCGCGACATACTCCGAGCGTGTCGGGCCGAAGCTCGGCGCGGGGGTCGTGGCGCGCGCCTGGACTGAGCCGGACTTCGCGTCCCGGCTGGCCGCGGACGCAACGGCCGCTGTGGCCGAGATGGGGATTTCCGGCCGCCAGGGGGAGCATCTGAACGCGGTCTTCAACACCGGCACGCGGCACAACCTCGTCGTGTGCACGCTCTGCTCGTGTTACCCTTGGTCCGTGCTCGGCCTGCCACCGACCTGGTACAAGTCTCCCCCCTACCGCGCCCGCGCCGTCCGCGACCCGCGCGGCGTCTTGGCGGAGTTCGGGCTTTCGGTCGCCCCTGAGACTGAGATCAGGGTTTGGGATTCGACGGCCGAGCTTCGCTACCTCGTCATCCCGGAGCGTCCGGAGGGCACTGAGGGCTGGTCGGCCGAGGCGCTTGCGGCATGTGTGTCGCGGGATGCGATGATCGGCACCGCCCTCGCCGTGCGTCCATGAACGGCCCCCAGGATCTCGGCGGTCAGATGGGCTTTGGGCCAGTGGCGCCCGACCCGGACGAGCCGCTCTTCCATGCGCCCTGGGAGCCACGGGTCCTCGGGATGACGGTCGCTGCAGCCTCCCTCGGCCATTGGACCCTCGACGAGAGCCGCCATGCCCGCGAGAGCCTACCGCCCGCCGACTACCTCCGCTGGCCCTACTACCGGATCTGGTTCGAAGCGCTCCTCGTCCTCCTCGCCCGACACGGGGAAGTGAGCCCGTCCGAGGCTGCCTCCGCCCAAGTCGAGCGCCCCGGACGGCGGCCCGAGCGCCGGCTCGAGGCCTCGCGCGTTGCATCCGTGCTGGCCCGTGGCGGTCCGACGGAGCGGAGCTTGGATGCGCCCGCGCGCTTCGCGGCGGGCGACACGGTGCGAGCGGTCAACATGCACCCGGAGGGCCACACGCGTCTGCCCCGCTACGTCCGCGGGCGCATCGGTCGGGTCGAGGCCGTGCGCGCCCCGCATGTGCTGCCCGACGCCAATGCGCACGGGGGTGGGGAAGCGCCGGAATGGCTCTATACGGTCGTGTTTTCAGGACAGGAGCTTTGGGGGGCTGAGACCGATCCTGGCCTCTCCGTCGCTGTGGACGCGTGGGAGCGCTACCTTGAGCCCGCCTGAGCCGGGGCAGTTCGAGGCGCCCTGGCAGGCGCAGCTCTTTGCCGTGACCGTGGCCCTGGCGGAGGCGGGCGCGCTTGACTGGAGCGACTGGTCGGCGCGGTTTGGTGCGGCCCGCGCCAACGTCCCGCGCGACGACGCGTCGGACTACTACGACCACTGGCTCCAGACGCTCGAGGAGATCTTGGTCGAGCGGGGCGTCGTCTCCGCCGGCACGCTCGGAGATCTCACCGCCGCCTGGGCCCGTGCCGCTGCTGCGACACCCCACGGCTCAGAACTCCTGCTCGAGAACGATCCAGGACCCTAAAAGTCAGTCTGCGCGCCGCCTTCGGACTTCCGACGGGCGACAAAGGCGCCGAGCTCCTCGGCGATGGCCGGATCCATCGCCGGCGGTTCCGCCTCCGAGAGGACGGCCTTCCAGAGCTTGTTGGCCCTCTCGGACGTCCAGGTCGAGCCGCCCTCGACCCACGCCTCGTGGTTCCGCCAATCCGCCAAAAACGGGGAGTAAAAGGCCGTTTGGTATCGCGACTGCGTGTGATCGGCGCCGAAGAAGTGGCCGTTGGGCCCGACCTCCCGCACTGCATCGACAGCGACCGCACCCTCCGAGACATCAACAAGCGAGGGCTCAAAGTAGCGCTGGATCTGCTGGAGGACTTCGCAATCCATCACGAACTTTTCGTAGGAGGCGATGAGCCCCCCTTCGAGCCAGCCGGCCGCGTGATAGACCATGTTGACCCCCGACTGCACCGCGGCCCAGAGCGAGTTCATGCTCTCCCAAACCGCCTGACCGTCAGGCGCATTCGCAGCGCACGCATTCGACGCCCGGAGGGGCAGACCGTAATGCCGTGCCATCTGGCCCGTCATCTGGGTCGCGCGAATGTACTCCGGGGTCCCGAAAGCCGGTGCGCCCGAGCGCATGTCGACATTCGACGTGAACGTCCCGAGGACCACTGGCGTGCCCGGCGACACCCACTGGAGAAGCGCAATGGCGGCGAGACCCTCGGCCACGGACTGGGTCACCGCCCCGGCGAGCGTCACCGGCGCCATCGCACCCGCAAGCGTAAAGGGCGTCACGATCACGGGCTGGCGGTGGCGGGCAAAGCGGAGCGCCCCGTCGAGCATCGGCCAGTCATGCTTGAGCGGGCTCGAGGAGTTGATGTTGGTGAAAAGGCGCGGCGTCGCAAAGAAGCTCTCGGCGTCGAGGCCGCTGGCGATCCGGGCCATCTCGAGCACGTCCTCCACCCGCTCCGGCCCGAGCGCATAGGCGTGAACCACTTTGTCGGAGCGGGTGAGCATCTCATAGAGGCAATCGAGATGGCGGAGACCCGCATGGACGTCCACAGGCTCCACCGGATAACCGCCGAGAAAGTGGATGCAGTCAAACGCCTGCGCGAGCGTCACCAGATCGCGGAAGCTTGCCATGTCCCCCGTGCGGTGCCCCCGGTCGAGGTCGAGCACATTGGGCGGCGACGCGACCGCACCGAAGACCATGCGGTTGTCGCCGATCCGTATCTGCCGGTCGGGATTGCGCGGCGTAATGTCGAAGGCCGAGGGTGCGCGCGCCACCATTTCTCGGACAAAGGCGCGGTCCATGCGCACCGTCTCGCCTTCAATGGCGCAGCCTGCAGCGCGGAGATGGGCGACGGCCTCGTTGTTCAGAAACTCAATGCCGATCTCTTCGAGGATCTGCATGGCACCCGCGTCAATGGCGGCGACCCCTTCGGCCGAGAGGGGTTCGGTCGGGCGGTCAATGTTCACCGGGACGCGCCAGGGCGTCTGGGCTATGGCTTGGGGCTGGCGTGCACCGCCGCGCGCGCGGCGCCCTCTTCGATCAGACATGGCGCGTCTCCCCATTTTTTTGGTCCCCCGCATTGGAGCGCGCCATGCGGCTCAGGGCGTTGCCGTTTGCGACGCCTGGCGCGCGCGGTTGCGACCTTCGAGCCAGGCTGGAAGAGCCGCGATGCTTTCAAGCACCGCATCCGCATGCGGCGCCAGCTCCCGCGAGGTCGCAACGCCCGTCAAAACTGCGACTGCCGGCATGCCCGCTGCAGCGGCGGCGTGGAGGTCATGCGTGCTGTCGCCGACCATCAGGCACGCGGCGGGCGGATGTCCGACATGGGCCGCAAAGGCGAGCAGCTGCCCCGGCCCCGGCTTCGATCCGAACCCGCTGTCATACCCCGCCACAAAGTCGAGCGCATCCGCGATCGACGCGGCATGGAGATGAGCATGCGCTCCATCCTCCGAATCGTTCGTTGCGACGCCAAGGCGGTAGCCCGCCTGCCGAAGTTCGCTCATCAACGGAGGCAAGGGCGTCGCAGGGATCTGCACGGCGGTGTTGCCGGCCTCGGAGACCAGTCGCTGGACCTCGCTCGGATCCCGGTTCGGGAGGGCGCGTGCGATCGCGCCGGTCATCACGTCGCCGGTGCCCGCGATGACAGCGCTCTCGGGTCGGAACCGCTCGGCCTCAAGATCGAAGTCGATCGCATCCGCAACGCGGCGCTCAGCCGTGCGGTCGCTTTCGGCGAGACGGCGGATCAGATTGGCGGTGAAGGCACCCCAGGTGGCCTGAAAGTCAAAGAGCGTACCGTCTTTGTCGAACAGTATCGCCGAAATGTGGGCTGACATGATGGCTGATCCTCTCTCGTGGCCAGGCGTGGCGCGCGCCCGTCTTCGCGTATAAGGGGCGGGCGCCGAGATGCGACCCGCCGCCCCCCAACACACCTACTCCATTTGAGCCGTCCTCGGGATGTCGGGGGAGCGGTGTCTTTGCGCAAAAGACAGGTATTGCCCCCGACGCGCATCGGCAGCGCCCCCAAGAGGGGGCCGTCCACGGACCGCTTGGGACGGTTCGGGCCGGCGTGTGTCTGTCGCCAATGCGCTGGCGCTCACTCCGGACTTCTCATTGGCGTCCCGCTTCGCATCGCAGTCGATGCCGCTAGGGCGGCTGATCCACACAGTCGCAGCGATTTGCCCCGCTAGGTCCAGTGCGGATCGTCCCCGCCGGGCAAAGCTGCACGGGCTCGTCCCACGCGCTCCGGCGCAACTTTGACAGCGGATGCGAATGCCAGAACGAGCGCGTCGTCGCTGAGCACGAAGTCGAGCACTGCGCCCAGAAACTCAGGCGTGCGCGCTGCAGCCACGACGTCGGCCGGGTCGAGGCCGGTTGTGCCGAGGAACGCCCCAATGCGATCCGGCTCCTCCGCCAGCCAGGCAAGGGCTGACGTCGCGACAGTTTCTGCCTCGGGGTTTTCCATGTAGGGTTGTGTTATGTTATCGGGAACAACTAGGATACCAAGAGAGTTTGTAGTAGCGCGCGAGGATTCGTAAAGCGACGGGAGTGAAGTATGGCTGCGTCAGTCTTGGTTGTCGCCCCGAACCGGTCGCAACGCGCGGCGTGGCGCTCTCATCTGTCGGCGGCCTATCACGTCGTTTCCGAGGCTGGGTCCGTTGCCGAGGCCGCTGTGCGCGCCCGCTCTGCCGTCCCTGACGTGGTCCTCGCGAGCTCTGATCTCGTGGTCGAAGGAGATCCGGCCGACCTCTACGGTCTCTGCCACACCGCACCGACCTCCGAGGCCGCCCTGCTGATTGTCACGCCGACGATCGCCGGTGCCGTGGAGGTTGGGTTTTCTGCCGGTTGCGACGATGTTCTGATCGATCCGGTGACACCCACGGCACTGCGCACGCGGGTTCGCCGCGCGCACCGGGACAAGAAGGTTCTGGACAGCTTGGATCTGTGCACATCTGCTTTTTGTGCCGACCGACCCCCTCTGACGCGAGAGGACCTCCCCACGATCGTGCGTGTCTGCGCGGAGAACGCGCCGTGCAGCGATCTGGGAGGGCTGACAGTCGAGCGCTGCCTTACAAAGCCCGACCCGCATCACCTCGTTGAGGTCGTCGCGGCCAGCGGCGCCGACGTTGTCGTCATCGAACATATGCCGAGCGCTGGACTGGATGCCCATCTCTACTTGGCGCTTCTCGATGCGACGGCCATCACCCGCAACGTCGCCCGCTTTGTGGTGATGGCCGACCAATCTGAGCATGACGCGAGCCTCGCACTGGACCTCGGCGCGCACGAGTTGGTGATGCCTCCGTTCCTGCCGGGGGAGGTTGCCAGTCGCATTCGCGCGCTGGCGCGGCGGCGCGCCCGGTTCGACCACATGCGCCGGCAGCTTCACAGCAAACTCCGCCTTGCGTCCGTCGATGCGCTGACGGGTCTCTCAAACCGACGCCATCTCGCCAATGAAGCGCCGCGTCTTCTGTGCGAGGCGCGGGATCGCGGCGCGATGTCGGCCTTGTTCATGCTCGACATCGATCACTTCAAGAACGTGAATGATCACCACGGCCATCTTGCGGGAGACGTCGCCCTGATAGAAGTCGCGCGCCGCCTGAGAGCTGCGGCCGGCACGTGTGATTTTGTGGCCCGCTACGGCGGGGAGGAGTTCCTTTTGCTCCGGGCCTCAACCACGCCGCAGGACGTGGGCGCGCTGGCGGAGCGTTTGCGCAGCTCCCTCGAGGGGCAGCCGATTGCGCTGCCCTGTGGTCATATGATCAGCCTGACCGCAAGCCTCGGTGTGGCGCTTGCGCCGCCATCGGGGGAGTGCACGCTTGACCGTCTGGTCCGCTCGGCCGATCGGGCGCTTTACAAATGCAAAGCGGCCGGACGGAACTGCGTGAGGATCCATGCGGTGGCCGCCTGAGCGCTAGTCGCCCTTGGCACGCGTGCGCCGGCCCCGCTCCGCAATCCAGGCATCCAGATTGTCGGCGATTTCCCGGCGTTGCTCGGGCGTGAGCGTCTCAAGATAGCCGATCATCATGTCTCGCGCGACATTGGCGAGCGCGCTCCACTCCGCCTGCTGGCGGACAAAGACGGCGTCGATCGCCGCAACATCGAGCGTATCGCCCCGCAGCAGGTCCACGAACTCCCGCCGCATTGAGCGGATCTCGCGCGCATGGCTTTCAAACTCACTGCGCCGACGCACCAGAGCCCGGCGAAAGGCGCGCTTCGCGTCGTCCGGGAGGGCTTGCTGAACGACCCGAAATTCCCCGTCGGAGCCCGGTGGAAACACCGGTGCAATGAAGGGACCTCGCAAAATGGCGCCCGCAATCAACCCGATCAGAACGAAGTTCAGGGTGAGCGACGCGAAAAGGAGGATACGTGCCCCACGCATGGGCCGGGTCTCGACGCTCATCGGCTACCCTTCGAACAAAAAGGCTGCCAGCGGATCGACCACGTCATCGGTGCCGGGGGCCAGCCAAACCGAAGCCTCCTCCACCCCTGTATAGCCCACCAAGAGACCAAGGAGTGCTGACGCGGCAAGTGCGGTTGCGCCGCCCCATCCGCCGAACGGCAGGACGCTCTCGCGGAGCGCCTGGAGGAGGGATCGAGGCCGGGAGGAGTGGGCCTGTGCCTGCAGGATCCGTGCATCCATACGGACCCGCGCCATCAGGGCCTCCGATGGGGGCGGCGCGGCTGCAGAGAGTTCCGCCAGCGCTTGGTCGAGCGCATCCACAGGGTCGGTGGGGCGGATCGGATCGGTTTCGCGCGTCATCTCGGATCATCCCTGTAGCTCAATCCATCGACCTTGTCTTTCAGTGCTGCACGCAATCCACGCTTGCCCCTTGCGATCAGGCTTTCAACCGCTTCCACCGACAGACCCATGATCTCTGCAATCTCCGGATTGCTGCGCTCCTCCAGGTGGCGGAGGGTGACCGCGAGCCGCTGGTTGGGCGGCAACGCCTCAATCGCTGCTCGGAGCGCCACATGCCGGTCATCGGAGATGAGGCGCGCAACCGCGCTGGGCGCGGGGTCGGGCGGCTCCGCGACGTCGTCGAGCGGGGCCTGCCGACGGCGCCTTCGCAGCCGGTCGGTGCAAAGATTGGATGTCACCCGGTAGAGCCATGTCGAGATCCGCGCCTCCCCCGGCCGCCAGTCCGGGGCGATCCGCCAGAGCCTGAGCATCGCCTCCTGTGCCACATCCTCTGCCTCGGCCACATCACCGAGCATGTGATAGGCGAGTGCGTGGCAGCGCGGCGTGTGGGCCTCTGCCAGCGTCTCGGCCGCGCGCTCGTCGCCCTGGATAAACGCTTTAAGAAGGCGCGCCTCGTGAGCCAAGTCGGGATCATCAAGCGCCATGGTGCGAGGATCAGCCAGGTTGGACCATTGACGCCGAGCCGCAGCAGGGCGCCAGACACGCAGAATCGGTTTGCGCCCGAACAGATCGGCGCGCCCATCGGCCGCACTCATCATCGCTCGCAGTCACTCCGTCTCCGTTGTTCCCGTTGTATTGAATGAGATACGGACGAACACCACCTGTCCGTCGCACGGGCGACGTATGGCTGCAAGATGACCCGGCGGTCATCACTAAGACGGAGATGCGCTCAATGCCCTATACATCAACGCGAGCGGAGCGCCGGCCGGACGCAGATCGAGATCTGCGCCTCTCGATCACCCGCGGCTGGCAGTGTCGGTGTCCGCGCTGCGGCGTGGGTGCGATGATGACCGGCTATCTGAGAGTCCGAGACACGTGCCCCAATTGCGGTGAGCCGCTGCACCACCACCGCGCCGATGACGGACCGGCCTGGGCGACAACTCTGATTGCCGGACACCTGATGGCGCCCTTGATGCTCTTCGTTTTCGAGGCCTGGCGCCCGCCCGGCTGGGCCATGGCGCTCGGGTTCTCGGTCGTGTTCACGGCCCTCTCGCTCTTTCTCCTGCCGCGGATCAAGGGTGTGTTCGTCGGCCTACAATGGGCCAAACGGTTGCACGGCTTCGGTCACGCGCTGGACGGGGAGCGATCCGGCGGCCCATGATCCGCGCATGGACCCGCAGGAGATCCGCGACGCCGCCACTGTGATCCTCGTCCGCCGGGACGGGCCCGAGCCGCGCGTTCTGATGGGGCAGCGTGGGGCCGCAGCGGCGTTCATGCCGTCGAAATTCGTGTTCCCAGGTGGGCGGGTCGATCCCGCGGACGGAGAGGTCGACTTGCAGCCCGGGCTCCAGTCGGAGTGCCGGCGGCGTCTCCTGGTGGACGCGACGACGAGCCCCGAAGCGCTCGCTGCAGCGGCCATCCGAGAGCTCCGGGAGGAGACGGGTCTGTCGCTCGCGCGTGTGGGGTCGGCGGTTGGGTCTATCCCGGCGGGATGGGCATCGTTCTACGAGCAAGGGCTCACGCCATCGGGCGACGCGCTGACCTTCATGTTTCGGGCGGTCACGCCTCCGGGGCGACCGCGCCGCTTTGACGCCCGGTTCTTTCTTGCCGAGGCGTCGGGCCTTCTCGGCGATCCGGAGGACTTTGGCGCAGCAGATGGTGAGCTTGCACATCTGTCCTGGCTGGCCATCGCTGACGCGCGCGCCCTCGACCTGCCATTTGTGACGCGCGTGGTCCTTGCAGAGCTCGAGGACCGGTTGAACGACAGCCAGGCGAACCGGCCGGTGCCCTATTTCCGTCATGGCGCTGAGGTCTCGGAGGTGCTGACCCTCTGAGGACTTGACAGTCCCCGTTCGCGGGTGGGATAGACGCGGTCTGAGGAACGCCCGGTTGAAGCGGAGCACATGATGGCCAAGCCAACGACGATCAAAATCCGCCTTAATTCGACGGCTGACACGGGGCACTTCTACGTGACCAAGAAGAATGCCCGGACGATGACCGAAAAGATGACTGTCCGAAAGTATGACCCTGTCGCGCGGCGCCATGTCGAGTACAAGGAAGGCAAAATCAAGTAAGCCACGTGATGTGGACCGGTCTTCGGGTGCGGGTCGATGACCCGGGCCGACGAGGTCTATACTGTTCGTCACAGCGAAGCGCGCGACATTGCCCAGATCGACGCCCTTCTCCGCCGCAGCTTCTCGCGTCTTCTGAAGGCGGACTATCCCCCCTCCGTGATGGTGACGGCGGTTCCCCTGATTAGCCGTGCGCAGCCATCGCTGATCAAATCAGGCACGTACTACGTCGCGGAGGACGAGGACGGCGCGATTGTCGGTGTTGGGGGCTGGACCCGGTTGAACCCGCATGCCGGGCGGATCCTGCCCGGTCGGGCGAGTGTCCGCCATTTTGCGACCGACGCGGATCGTGCGCGGCGCGGCGTTGCGGCGGCTCTGATGGGTCGGGTCGTGGAAGAGACGATGGCGCTAGGCCTCATTGCGCTCGACTGCGTCTCGACACGTACGGCGGTGCCCTTTTACCTGACACAGCGCTTTCGATCTGTGGGCGACGTCTCGGTTACCCTGCGGCCGGGGATCGTCTTTCCAGCGATCCTCCTTCAGCGCCCCATCTCGAACGCATAAAAAAAGGGCCGGCAGCGCCGGCCCTTCGAACAGCTGGACTGCTCTTACTCGCGCTCGCCGAAGAACTGGAGCAGGAACATGAACAGGTTGATGAAGTTGATGTAGAGGCTCGTCGCCCCCATGATCGCGGCTTTGCCGAGATAGGCTTCACCGCCCATCGAGCTCATCTCAAGATACTCGTTCTTGATCCGCTGCGTGTCATAGGCCGTGAGGCCCGCGAAGATCAGCACGCCGAGTGCCGAAATCGCAAACATGAGCGCGGGGCTTTGCAGGAAGATGTTAACGATGGCTGCAACGATCAGGCCGATCACACCCATGATCAGGAAGCTTCCCCAGCCGGAGATGTCCTTCTTCGTGGTGTAGCCCCAGAGGCTGAGACCCGCGAAGGCGATTGCGGTGATGAAGAAGGTCTGCGCGATCGAGAAGCCGGTGAACACGGCGAAGATCCACGAGATCGACAGGCCCATCACGGCTGCAAAGCCGTAGAAGAAGAGCTGCAGCGCCTGCTCGGACAGACGGTTCACCATCGCACCCATGGTGAAGACCATGATGAGCGGGGCAAACATGATCACCCAGCGAAGCGGCGAAAAGTAGATCGCCTCCACCATCGCGACCGGGATC